>PBEQ01000011.1 GCA_002719695.1 bacterium
ATTTGTTTTAATAAAATGTATCATTTAATCTTCATCTATACTTTAATTATCGGATTTTAGAAACAAAAAATTTCAATTATTATTTAAAGGTTTCATTATACCACCAGCTAATAACGATCGTTGTATATTATATTCTATAACACGACGTTGAAACTCAGGTAACCTACTATGATATCTAACGGCTACTTGTGTTTTAATAAAACTGTTTATATTTCTATATTGACCGCGAAAAGTATCCGATAACGCATCAAGAATCATAAATAATGAAAAAGAAGCTACCTCATCTTGAGAAAACTTTGAAAATTCAGATAATTTCTTATTACATTTATCATTAAATTCCTCAACAAAATCGTTTTGTAATTTACAAAAGCTATCATTTAAAATTGTAAAAAAAGAATAATATTTCGCAACAACATTAGACATAATATTACGATACACCCAGCTTTTTTCAAAACTATTAGTTACTATTAGTTTTATTAAATCCATAGACTCTTTTGGTAATATATTTTCAAACAATGGTACTATTTTTTTAGAAGTAGAAACAGTTTCATCACCACCAGAATTTGAATTTTCCAATAATTCCGTTATTAAATCATTTACTAAGTCGTGATAAATATAGTGTTCAATAAGATTTTTTGATGACTGATGTAGAAAACGTATAAACTCAGTTTTACTATATTGTAATTGGCCTAATGCTTCTTGTTTTAATAGCCATCTATTAGTAAACCCTTCAATTGTTGGTGGGAAATAAGGTTTAAAAACAACTCCTTTTGGTACTGCTTCAGGACTAATTTTTTTAGCAATGACTTGTTTTAAGCCATCAACTACATCAGCTAATCTAAAGTGTTCAACTATATTTGATAAAACAACAAAAGCTATATCTGCTTGAACATTATCATATTCAATATTAACAACAACAGCGTCGATTACATTTGGATGGGTTTTAAGTTCACGTTCTACTTCTCTTACTTTACTATCATCTATTGAATTAGGAGTAAGTGAAAAAGAATTCACACCAAAAAAACGATTAAACGATGGATCTATGGAGCTATTAGGTGATGGAGCTTTGGAGCTATTAGGCAGCTCCTGTTTATTACAGATTTCTGTACTCCCATTTAAAGGATTAGGGCAAATAAAATATGAGTTAACAGTACTGATCATTGATTCAGGCAATAAATCTTCTCCTTATAACTAATCTTAAAAACATAAAAACATGTTAAAACCCTGACAAGACAAGTTGAATAAGATACTATGACTCAACATTATATGGAAGAATAAACATGACTCAACAAACCATCAAAACCACAAAAAAATTATCCCAAATTGGATTTGGCACCTATCGTTTAAATAATACTACCGAAGAGAAAGAACTTTTAAAAAAAGCAATCCAAGAGGGAATCACCGTCATTGATACAGCTGCCAATTACAATGATGGACAAGCAGAAATAGCCATTGGAAATGTTATTCAAGAACTAATCTACAATAATGAACTTAAACGAAATGATATTACGATTATCTCAAAAGTTGGCTATTTAGAAGGTAAAACATATTCAAAACATGCTGATTCATTTAAGACAATGAACACCATATCCAAAACAGCTGGTTACTGTCTTGAACCTGAGTTCTTAAACTTACAACTTTCGGAAAGTCTACATAGATTAACCACGGATTATATTGATTACTATCTCATTCAAAACCCTGAAACATATTTTATTAATAATGACGATGCTACGGAAGAAACCTATTACCAGTATCTTTTTGATGCATTTTCCTATTTAGAAACAGAAGTTTCTAAAGGAAGAATTACTTACTATGGCATTAGTTCTAATACCTTTTCAAAAACACAAACCCACAAAACAGCAACATCTTTAACAAAATTAATTGAATTATTAGCAACAATTCCTAATCATCACTTTAAACTAATTCAATGTCCTTTTAATATCATAGAAAATGACTTAGCTAAAAAAAATAACGATGAATCATTTTTTGAATATGCTCATAAAAACAATCTTACCGTTATTACAAATAGACCATTAAATGCTATTGTAAATAACCAGCTCTTCAAATTAGTGGATGTTGACATAGACTCTTCTATAACAGAAATAGAAGTTCACGATTTAATTGTACTTGGACAAGACCATGAATCAGCATTAAAACAAACTCTCACAGAAAAAGACATTCCCAACCTATCTAACTTACTAAATTTATTTGAAAAATTAAATGACATACTAACTAACACTGTTACGTATCATACTTACAAAGATTTATTAGAAAGTATCTTTGTTCCACAGGTAGACTTGATCATGCAAGGATGTGAATCCTTAAACTTAGATCAAAGTATTCAAAATCAATTAATCCAATACTTTTCAACATTTAATCAGACAGCAAAAGAACTAAGTAATTATTTTAAACGTATTCATCACACAGCCACTTTAGAACTAAAAGCAATATTAAAAAATCAAATAGCTACCGATATTCCATTAAACACAATTTGCTTACAAGCTTATAAAAACACACCTTTTATTACATCATCACTATTAGGTATACGAACACAAGAACAGTTGGAATCCTCATTAAACAATTTAAACCATTCAATACTTGATAAACCTTTTTTATGGGATGATATTCATTTTAGTAACGTTATATCGCAATGATTATTAACAAAAAAGAAACATTTATCTTTGATTTAGATGGAACATTAATAGATTCATTTTCAGATGTTAAACAAGCTATTAATCAGGCCTTAATAGATCTTGGGTTTGCTCCTTTAGAAACTATAGCAATCAAAGCATTAATTGGCCCAAATTTAAGTGAACCTCTTACAAAAATAGTAAACAACCCAGCCTTTGATTATCAAAAGTTTGAACCTATTTTTTCGGATCATTACACTAAAAAAAATACTCGTAACACATGCTTATACCCAGATGTTATAACCGTATTAAAAGAACTTAGTAATAAAAATAAAAATTTATTTATACTAACCAATAAACCAACTTACCAATCTGTTGAAATTTGTAAACAATTAAACATTAGTCAGTATATGTTAGAAATTATTGGGCCTGATATTTATGAACCCAAGCCAAGTAATAAAGCCATTAATAGTATTATTCAAAATTATAACCTTAATCGAGAATCATGCGTCATGATAGGGGATACCGAAATTGATATACAAACATCAAAGGCTGCAAACATCACATCCATTGCCATTACCTATGGATATCGATCTAAGGATGAGTTGCTTGAACAAAAACCCGATTATATTATTGATTCGTTAGCTGACTTGCTAACACTTAAAAGAAACTCCCAAAATAAGACCTTAACTTAACTCAAAGAAAAAAATAGCTTATACTATTAGGTATGCAATATCGCTCATATAATAATGGTGGCAACTATTTTTATTTAGGAATTTTAATATTCTTTATGTTTGGAGGATTTAAAGTTCTTTTCTTATTTTTACCACTCCTATTTTCATTAGCACCTATTTTTTTATTATTTTTTGTTGGATCAAAAGTATTAAAAACAATATTCTCAAATTCATCGATTCATAAGTCAATTCATAACGCCAGCCAAGAACGAGTTCATTATGTTGAATTAATGATCCATCTAATGGCTCATGCAATTAAGGCGGATGGTGTTGTTGATACAAGAGAAATCCAAACCTTGTATACGTTTTTTCAAAGTAGATTACAATTTAATAGTAATCAACTTCGATGGGTTCAAGACTTAATTCAATATTCGTTACGAAAAAATTATCCTTTAGAAGTTATTTTACAAACCATGAATCAAGAATTTAAAAATCATGAAAAACAACTATGTATAGAGTTACTCATTGCTGTTGTTATGGCTGATGAAAAATTACATAATAATGAAAAAGCATTATTAGATATGGTAGCAACAGATTTAAACATCGATAAAGATTTTTATAACCAACTAAAATCAAAATATATTAAAACCTCACAATCAGCCTATGATATTTTAGGTATTTCAGCTAATGCTAGTAATGAAAAAATCAAAAAAGCATATAAAAATCTATGTAAGCAATACCATCCAGATAAAGTACAGCACTTAGGAGATGAATTTAAAAATTTTGCAGATGAAAAGATCAAGGAAATTAATAAAGCCTACGATTCCATCATGCAAAAAACCAAGGCATGAGCAGCTTTGAAGAGTTAGAAAACTGTTTTAAGCAGAATGACGCTATGTCATTTTTAATATGCTATCTTAAATTATTAAATCAAAATGAAGCCCTCGAATTACCACAATCAACCACAAAAGAAACTCTTATAACTGAATGGGAAGATATCTTACCTAACACATGTAAAGGAGGAACAGCCACATTTTATTCATCACTTAGCTCCGTTTGGTTATCATTACTAAATCAAATTGATGACAACGATACAACTAATGTAATTCAAAGATTACTAACAGTTTTAGAACAAAATAAACAACAAACTAATAGTATAGATGGCGGTATTATTAGTTCAACCAGTACTGATTATGAAATTGAAAATACCATTATAAATAATCCATTACCAAAAGAAACTATTATTAAAAATATCATGGATGCTTTATCACAAAATAATGCATTAGCGTTTTTAGAACATTATTGTTATTTATGTCTTATAGATAAATCCGTTACGCTTCCTTACAAAACAGCTCTTGATACAATTGAGAAAGAATTTTTTACAATTATCACCACATACTTTCAAGCAAAAAAAACACTTATCAAAGAAGTCTCTCAACACTATTTTAATTTAATTCATAGATATGGAATACCCAGTAAACAAAGCATTCGTTTATCATTTTACAAACACCTAAAAAATAAACATACTGAAAAAAATAACGATCTAAACTCAAACTCTCGCTATTAAGCTACCTAATACCCATCATCACCCACACAAGGAAAAAAGTCATTTTCATGAACAATATACATCATTGTCTTATCATGTTTTTCGGTTGGAATAGAAGCAAATAACTGTTCTTCAAAACAAATACCAATTAATACACCCTTTACTTGAGCAAGTAAGCGATCATAAATGCCTTGACCATAACCAATACGATTTCCCCTATAATCAAATGCAAGACCTGGAACTAAAAATGTTGTATCACTAGAATTAAGAATATCAACAGAACACAAACAAGACTCATTAGGCTCTAAAACGCCAAAATCACCTTTTTGTACAGAATCCATAGAGCTCAGTGAAACAAACGAATAGGTATTATTAATTTTTTTTGGGACAAAAATACGATACTTAGATAAAAGATAAGAAACATCAATAAGCGGTTCATGATCTAAGGGTAAAAAACAAATTACGTTTTCTGTTGCAATATTAGTTAGTAACGTTTTTAAATGCTTATTTAATACAAGAGAACGTTTTCGACGACTATCTGAAGTTAATAATGATTTTCTTGCTTTAACAGCATTACGAACAATCCTCTTAGTAATCATCTACGAAGAATGAATCGCTTCAACAATTAAATCGCCAATTTCTGTTGTAGAAAACCCCATCTTTGCAGCTACCTGAGAAGACATTTGTATAATAACCCCTTTAATCGCATTTTCTAAACATAAAGCAGCCTCTGTATAACCAAGATGAGCTAATAAAAGTTGCCCAGCTCCAACAGCAGCAATGGGATTAATTTGATTTTTACCAGTAAAATCAGGCGCTGTTCCACCAATTGGCTCAAACATAGATACCCCCTCAGGATTAATATTAGCACCAGGTGCAACACCTAAACCACCCTGTGTAATAGCTCCTAAATCTGTAATAATATCACCAAACATATTACTGGTAACAATAACATCAAAACGACCCGGATCATCTACCATATAAATACAAACAGCATCTACATGGACATAATTAGCTTTAACAGAAGGATACTCTTTAGCAACCTCATAAAAAACACGTTCCCATAAATCAAAAACATAGGTAAGAACATTTGTTTTACCACACAATGTTACTTGAGCTCGATACCCCGCATCTATGTCTTGTTGAGATAAGCCTTTCCAAGCCTCATCGCGATGACGATTTACAGCATAATCAAACGCAAATCGAATACAACGTTCAACCTGATGACGTGTATAAATCATCTGTTGGACAGCAACTTCATCCTTGGTATCTTTTTTGTCAAATGATCCGACGCCCGTATATAAACCACCTGTATTTTCTCTTACAACCACATAATCAATAGATTCAGATGTTCCATGTTTTAAGGGGGACTCCACTGTATCATACAATTTGATTGGCCTAAGATTAATATACTGATCCAGACCAAACCGCATCTTTAATAAAATTTCTTTTTCTAAAATACCAGGTTTTACATCGGTATGACCAATCGCACCCAATAAAATCGCATCATATGTTTTTAAGTTGTCTAACTCCTCATCACTTAATAATTGCTGAGTAGCTAGGTAACGGGTTCCGTTATAATTTAGCTCATCATACTTAAATTCAAAATTAAAACGTTGTGATAGCGCCTTTAAAGCCTTTAATGCTTCTGAGATAACCTCTGGTCCGGTTCCGTCACCACCAATAACTGCAAGTTTCATACTATTCTCCTTTATAAAGCCGGTTTAATACGCTGTATACCACGGGCATTAAGCATTTTATTAATAGCAACAATATAAGCTTTTGCTGATGAATTTAGAACATCAGTCGATGATGAGCGCCCCACAAAAATCTGTCCCTGATCACGAATTCGAACAACAACTTCACCCAATGCATCAGTTCCACCTGTAATAGACTGTAGCGTATATTCCTTTAAATCAATTGTTTCACCAACCATCTGGTCAATAGTTTTATAAATAGCATCAACAGAACCAGCCCCCTCAGATGATCCTGTTAAAACCTTCTGATCTATCATTAATCGAACGGTTGCTTTTGGACGTGATTCATTGGTTGTATTAACTTCAAAGTAATCCAATTTATAATGATCATCATGTTGATAAATTTCATCAGATATAAGTGCATGTAAATCATCATCTAAAACATCTTTTTTCTTATCAGCAATTGCTTTAAAACGTTCAAATGCCTGCTGTAATTCATCACAAGATAATTGATACCCTAATTCTTTTAAGCGATCTAAAAACGCATGCCTACCAGAATGTTTACCTAATACTAATTTATTTTCTGTTAATCCAACCATTTCTGGATTCATAATCTCATACGTTGATTTTTGTTTTAAAACACCATCCTGATGAATACCCGCCTCATGAGCAAACGCATTTGCACCAACAATCGCCTTATTAGGTTGAATGACAGATCCCGTAATATGGCTAACAAGTCGAGATGTTTTTGAAATCTCCGTTGTTTCAATATCAGTAGCCACATTGTAATAATCTGAGCGAACAGCCAAAGACATAACAACTTCTTCCAAAGCGGTATTACCAGCACGTTCCCCAATACCATTTACAGTACATTCTACTTGCCTAGCACCATTTAATACCCCAGCTAAACTATTTGCCGTTGCAACACCTAAATCATCATGACAATGAACAGAAATAATAGCATTTTCAATTCCCACAACATGATTTCCTAGATAATTTATAAGTTCACCAAATTCAACAGGCATCATATACCCAACTGTATCAGGAACATTAATCACGGTTGCACCAGCCTTAATAACAGCAGCATAAACGCGCGCTAAAAATTCAGGATTAGATCGCCCCGCATCTTCACAGGAAAACTCAACATCTTCCACAAATGTTTTTGCGTAAGTAACCGCATCCACAGCACGCTCCAAAACCTTATCAGGAGACATCTTTAGTTTGTGTTCCATATGGATAGGGGAGGTTGCAATAAATGTATGAATTCGAGGCCTTTTAGCAGCAGAAACGGACTGAGCTGCTAACTCAATATCACCTTTCACAGCACGACACAAACTACAAACCGCTGGATACGTTACATGAGCCGCTATCGCTTTTATCGCTTCAAAATCTCCTTTGGAACTAATTGCAAAACCTGCTTCAATACAATCAACTCTTAAGCTTTCTAAATGAGAAGCTACATCCAATTTTTCCTTTAAGTTCATAGAACAACCTGGTGATTGCTCTCCATCACGTAATGTTGTATCAAAAATAAATAATTTGTCTTTTGCCATACTAAATAGTATAAACCTAAGTATAAAATCTATAAAGAGAAAGACACCAAAAGTTGCTGAATCATGTAATACATGATCGTATTTAATTAATACGTTTTTGTAAACTTAAAACAAAGTTTAAAAAACTTAACAAGCTATTAACCAGTATTTAGTTAGGAGGAGATTACTTTGAATGTAACAACAGCAAAGATCCAGGTAATGGAGGTTCTAGAGTAATTACTATCAGAATAACATCACCTTAGTAAACGAGTGTGAAATTTTTAAAAAAATAAATTATTTTTATGTAATGAAAATATTAAAGAAAAAAAAGTTATGTGAAAAATTAGAACCCTGTTTCATAACCAATGCTTTATGAAAAAAAAGAGTTAAATACTGTAAGTCCAACTATACCTATTCAAAAATAAGGCCGCCAATAACACGGCCACTAAGTATATCAAATTATATAAAATATTGATTGATATTGAGTTGCATATTATAAAATAATCAAACTATTAATCAAACTATTAAGGAATATAAATGAAAATGAAAATGAAAATAAAAATATTAATAATATTAATAATATTAATAAGTACATTAACGTTGATATCATGTTCAAATTCTGATAATAAATCAATAACCAATACAGCAACGCAAGGTGAGGTACAATTACTTTCAAAACTTACTAACACCAAAATAAGTATCAGTTTATAAAAATAACAAAAAGGGTAGTTACAATGAAACATTTAATTAAAATAAGTTTATTACTACTAGTTTGCATTCAAACTATTAATTACGGTGTATATGGCCCTGTAGAGAACACAACAACGAAAGTAGCAATAAAAGATTCAACTAACTCACCAATTATAGGAGGCAGCTATACAGTTAACTACGATCAAACAAAATGGACATTTACTGATAAAGACGTAGCTAACCAACCAACATTAAATATAACTGTCTTAGAATCGTCATATACACAATTTACTAATATTGCTACGTTTAATGTTGATCTAAACGAAAAAGACTACATAAAACTTAATTACAATAATGATAATAAATTTATATACGTAAAAGAGGATGATGGCAAAATCGAAATCGTACTCGATTTAAAACTTGAATTTGTATTTGATGAAAGTACCAACATATCGTTTCCAGGTGGAGAGCAATTTAATAATAAAAATCAATATACTATGTATGCATCAACCAGACACACATACCAAATGGTTAACCAAGATAACATGTTCAATACTGATAAACTTAATGCTCACGATTGTAATACAACTATATCATCTCCTGCTGAATGGGAATTTAAGATTAAACGAAATATCGATGACACCAACTACCTAAAAAGTTATGACAACACATCAAAAGATCTTTCTTTACGATGGATTATTGTAGAAGGTCAACCTATTTTTAAATTCTGTAGTTTTAATAATCCATAATCATAAACATAGACTCTTTATGTGAGTATACTTAAAGTAAGTAGAGAGTCTTAAATACAAAATAATGTTTAAATTAATCTGGATCAAGATTTAAATCACTTGTATAATAAGACTCTTATGAAACTCATTTCATGGAATGTAAACGGTATAAGAGCCTGCCATAATAAAGGTGCTTTTTTTGATTTTTTAAATAAGGAAACGCCTGATATTTTATTTTTACAAGAAACCAAACTACAACTTGAACAAGTTCCTACTGATTTAGAAAATCCCCTAGGGTACTTTTCAGATTGGAATTGTGCTGAAAAAAAAGGTTACAGTGGCGTAGCCATCTTTACAAAAGAAAAACCTCTCCAAATTTTCAAAGAAATCGGCATCAAAGAATTTGATTCAGAAGGGCGGGTTATTGGAGCTGAATACAACGACTTTATAACATTTGGTATTTATTTTCCAAATGGGCAAATGTCTGATGAACGCTTAAATTATAAACTCAATTTTTATCAAGCATTTTTTGATTATTGCCAAGATTTACAAAACCATTATAAAAAGCCTTTATTTATTTCCGGAGATTATAACACAGCACATAAAGAAATTGATTTAGCCAGACCCAAAGAAAACGAAAATGTTTCAGGGTTTTTACCCATAGAAAGAGAATGGATGGATAAGTTAATTAACGACTATAAGTACAGTGATACATTTCGATTATTTAATACTCAAGCAGATGAATATTCTTGGTGGACCTATCGTGCTAGAGCAAGAGAACGAAATGTAGGGTGGAGAATTGATTATGTTCTTGCTAGTCAAGAAGGAGTTCCCCTTATTAACGATGCTTTTATATGCCAACACATAAAAGGATCTGACCATTGCCCCGTTGGAATTTCTGTGAATGCCTAAAGAGTCGTTTAGTCAAAAAAAGCAGCGTAGCCAAACTATATTTCAACTATTATTAGATAACCACCCCTCATTAAGCACATTTTTAACACATAAAAACACCTTTGAATTATTAATTGCCGTTATTTTATCGGCACAATGTACGGATGAACGCGTAAATCTAACAACACCCGATTTATTTAAGCATTATCCAACACCAAAGCGCTTGGCAAATGCGTCATTAGATCATGTTATGACACTCATCCAATCAATTAATTTTTATAAAACAAAATCAAAAAACATTATTCACACCAGTGAATTACTAGTACAAAATTTTAATGGCAGTGTACCTGATACACTTGAGCAACTCATTCAATTACCTGGGGTAGGCAGAAAAACAGCCAACGTTATATTAGGCCAAGCCTTTGGTAAACCGGGCATTACAGTAGATACTCATGTAAGACGCGTTAGTACACGCTTAGGATTTACCAAAGAAAGTGATGCAACAAAAATTGAATATGATTTACAAAAATCATGGAATACAGATATCTGGACTGATTTATCAACCCATTTAATTTATCATGGTAGACAACGCTGTAAACCACAAAAACCCTTATGCATAGAATGTTATATTCAACATCATTGTCCTTATACTAAAAAAATCATGATAAAATAAAGTTATGAATAATGACTATATTATTTGCTATGATGGTGTCTGTAACTTTTGTAATTTTTGGGTATCTTTATTAATTAAATACGACAAAAAAAAGCACTTTAAATATCTATGGCTACAATCACAAACGGCGACAAAGTTATTAGCAAACTCAACATTAACACCAGCTGATCTAAATACCATTATTTATGTAAGAAAAGGTAAGATTTATACACAATCAACCGCTATTATCAAAATTATTAGTGATTTAAAAAGCTTTTGGATCATGATAAAACTCTGTTATCTCATTCCAAAACCGATTCGTGATCTAGTCTATAAAGTGATAGCAACCGTGCGTTACAAATTGTTTGGAAAACAAACATCCTGCCAACGGCCTCCAGTAGATCAGCTAGATCAATTTATTTCATAGGCTTTTCCAACAATTCAAAATCAGCTATAGTTGTAGGCACAAATAAACACGAGTAAATTATGACAACAGCACAAGCAAAAAAAGTATTTATCGAAACATATGGTTGCCAGATGAACGTCTACGACACTGAACTCATTAAATCCATTTTAATTAGTAATCAATTTGGTTTAACCAATAGCGAAACTGAAGCTGATATTGTCATGCTAAATACGTGTTCTGTTAGAGATAATGCCAATCGAAAAATTCAAAATAGAGTTCATGAAATTAAACACGCAAAAAAAGATACGCTTATTGGTGTTTTAGGCTGTATGGCTACTAATTTTAAGACAGACTTACTCGAAAACAAATCATTTCCAATTGATTTTATTGCCGGACCAGATAGCTATAAAACCTTACCAAGTTTAATCAATAGTTTATTAACCACAGGAAATCAACAATATGATGTGACCTTATCCGAATTTGAAACCTATTCAGACATTCAACCAACACGCCAAGATGGCGTCAATGCCTGGATAGCTATTATGAGAGGATGTAATAACTTTTGTACCTTTTGTGTCGTTCCTTATACACGAGGACGAGAACGAAGTCGAAATCCACAGAATATTGTTGAAGAAGTAAAGCAACTGGTAAAGGATGGTTACAAACAAGTAACTTTATTAGGTCAAAATGTTAACTCCTACCGTTATGAACAATACGATTTTACAGATTTGATGAAAATGGTAAGTGATGTAGAAGGAATAGAACGAATTCGTTATACATCACCTCATCCAAAAGATTACCCAATAAAATTATTAGAGGTTATGAAAGAAAGACATAATATTTGTAATCAAATCCATATGCCATTACAAGCAGGCAATGACCGTGTTTTGCATAAAATGAACCGAACCTATGGAAAACAAGAATTTTTAGATTTAGTAAGTCAAATTAAAACCATTATCCCAAATATTGCTATTTCTACCGATATTATTGTGGGATTTCCGACAGAAACAGAAACTGAATTTTTAGATACCTATGATGTAATGGAAAACGTACAGTTTGATTCTGCCTTTATTTTTAAATATTCAGAAAGACCCAACACCAGGGCAGCTCAAAAGTTTCCTGATGATGTGAGTGAAGACGATAAAAAAAGCCGAGTAATTCGTTTAAATGATTTACAAAACACAATGAGTCTAAAAAAGAATCAAGCATTAATCGGTACAACACAAGCTGTTTTAATAGAAGCCTTAGCTACCAAAAAATCAAGCAATGAAGTACAAGGAAGAACCGATTGTAATCGAATTGTCATCTTACCAAAACAAAATCAAGAGCTTGGCCAAACACTACCATGTCTTATTACAGATGCAACACGAAATGTTTTAAAGGGGAGTGTTTGATGTATTCCAAACTACTAAATATTTCTCCTGTACATCCAACCTACACGGAAGGATTATCAACAAACCTAGTACCATAGATCAATTAGATCATGCATATAAAGATGTAATAGTAGGACTTCGGAAAGAGTATTGTAGCGAAGAGACATTTAAAATCATAGAATCTATATAACGCTATAATAGATTCTCAAACATAGGAACCACTTAACAATTAACTATAACCCTTTTTACTATACAATTAAAACGGCACGCTTATTAATTACCAATCATTAATATAAGTAATAACCTCATCATAAGTAGCTGCGTACTTAATAGTAGCGCCTGAAAATTTATGATACCACCTATCATAAGCTCGACAATTTATTTCATCAGCCGTACGTAACACTGATTTAGCCCCATAAATAATACTTATACCATTAAAATAGGAATATAAATCGAATACCCACCTTGTGGAATTGGCGTATCAAACACATCCGACATATGGCGTCCAATTTCATCCTAAATCTATTTCATCTCCAGATGGGTTAACACTTTTAGATAATGTTTTGAAATTATAATTTATATTTTATTAATAAATTATGAATAATAACTGTTATGTTGTATTATGTTTTAAAATTATTGGTTTTAAATAAAGGATTTAATATGATTCGGTCTTTTTATTTTTGGATTTTATCTTTTTTTAAACAAAATTGGGTATTACGTTATGACGGTGAGTTTACTTATGAACTTATTGCTGTTTTACCTTTTGCACATTGGTTATCTAATAAGGGTAAAAATGTTTCTATTGAATCTTCTAAGGATACAAAATGTTTATATTATTTTGTAAAGGATCATAAAGAAATATTTGATCAACGTCGTTTTTGTAGACCGACGGGTGTTCCTATTCATAATATTCATGTTCGTTGGCTAAATACTTTTTTGTGGTCACCTCCACCATTAAAAGCACACTATAAAAATAATGAGTTTGTATATGATAAACCTACTCTTATTATTACTAATAAATATAATTCCGAATGGGATTTTAATCCTTTAACATTTTTGTCTTTAGAATTTTTAGAGGAATTATTTACTAAATTATCAAAAAAGTATCAAATTATTTATTGTAGACCTTCTAGTAAAGAAATTATTGATGATAATAGTAAAATATATGAATTTAATGATAAACCACTTATTAAAGAAAAATTTCCTGATGTTCTATTAATAGAAGATTTGTATCAAGATTCTGTTGGTTTAACCTTTAATGAACTGCAGTTAAAGGTTTTTGCTAATGCCGATCATTTTATTTCTTTACTGGGAGGTTATTCCTTATTGTGTTCCTATTTTCAAGGTACAAATATTATTTATGCTGCTCGCTCTCATTTAAGAGAAGCTCATGAAATTGGATATAAGGCCTTTGATCGGTGGTATCATAAATTTTCAGGATCTAAAATTCTTTACTGTGATACTTATGATGCCATAAGACATCAAGTAGATTTACATTATTAACTTTTAGCTCTGTATAAGGTTTAAATTTCTTTTACCTCATCTACAAAACCTTTATAGTGATAGGAATTAAACGTTAATTACATATTATTTGGCTCCTTGGATTTCGATATCTATAACAAATAATACTTTGTACCAAGTTTGAAAATAATTGCAATTTAAGCTCAAAATCACCAACGCGAGAATGTATTTTTGTAAAAAGGTGCCATTGTGAGAATCCTTTTGAATGTCGCATAAACGATCGTTTATGCGACAGATTTGGGACTGTCACAAAATAGAAAATATTGATCGATTGCTAGGTCGCCAAAGGTCTAAGAGTTGTAGCTTATCACCTAAGGTAGGGTAGCAGAACTACATATCAAATTCAAAATTGTAAAGATTAAGAATTTCGTGACAGAGCCATAATAAGAAACATGGAAAATGATAAGACAAATAGAAAAGAAATAAGTTTAGAATTAACTATAGCCCTTTATACTGTAACAGTTAAAACGATACGCTTACTAGTTACCAATCATTAATATAAGTAATAACCTCATCATAAGTCGCTGCGTACTTAATGGTAGCACCTGAAAATTTATGATACCACCGATCATAAGTTCGATAATTTATTTCATCAGCCGTACGTAACGCTGATTTAGCCCCATAAATAATATTTATACCTTGAAAATAAGAACATAAAATCGAATACCCNCCTTGTACNGAAATAAAATGATCGGTATTAGCAAANAAATGTAANTGAAACTCATTAAAACTCGTAAATGATGANTCANTNAAAAGATCTTGAACACATAAAACATTNGGATANACAGTTCGTATCCAATCATGTTCCTCAAGATCATANATATCACTACAATCATCAATNATTTCTAANGACGTAGGACGACAATAAANNANTTGATAGTGATCTTGNAGACGATTAAATAAAGANGCTAACATTGGTTTTGAAAAAAACGTAATAGGGGGATGCCCCCATTCAGAATTATATTTATTACAAATAACACAAATTGGTTTATCAAACACTATAGTATCATTTTTAAAAACATCCTTATAAGGAGGAGGCGTCCACATCATCGTATTTAAAAGTCGTCTATGAATATTTCTAATAGGAAACGAATTAGGAATGATATAATTACGCTTGATCTCTGACTCAATATGATTTTTTGAAAAGAAATATAATGATTTTGTATCCGCCGTAGACGATGTTTGATCTAATTTACCTTTCAAATGCAACCAATACGCAAACGGAATTACCGAAATGAGTTCATAACCAAACTCACCAAAGTATTCTGTAGAAACAGATTTTTTAAACTGATAATAAAACCATAAAGCTGATTTACGAAGATTTAAAATGTTATACATAGTTTTAGAAAGTTTTCTAAAAGTGTTAACCCATCAGGGGATGAAATTGATTCAGGATGAAACTGCACACCATACGTAGGGTGATGACGATGCGCCAATGCCATAATTTCATTATCAGCCATTGTTTCAGCCAGAATTTCTAAATCACTTGGAAAGTCTGACCGATTTACTGCTAAAGAATGATAGCGAGTTGCCTGAAAAGGAGAGTCAATAGTGTCAAATAACGCATGATTGTTATGTGTGATAGCAGATGTTTTACCATGCATTAATTGTTTAGCATATACAATAGTACCCCCAAAAACCTCAGCAATGGCCTGATGACCTAAACACACACCTAAAATTGGAATTTTTCCGGAAAAACTTTTTATAACATCCTTAGACACCCCCGCATCTTCAGGTCGTTTAGGTCCTGGAGAAATAACAATACAATGAGGCGCTCGCGATTCTATCTCAGCTATAGATATAGCATCATGTCGATATACATTAATCGGTAATCTTGATAATTTCCCAAAATAATCTACCAAATTATACGTAAACGAATCATAATTATCGATCATTAAAATCATGATAATCTCCCACATTGAGCCATAGCAGATAAACAGCTACGCATCTTATTTTCAGATTCTTTAAATTCCATTTCTTCAATGGAGTCCGCAACAATTCCAGCAGCAGCTTGGGTATAAGCAACCTGATCAACAACACAAATAGACCGAATCGTTAACGCTGATTTTAAATTATGTTTAAAATCAAAAAATACAACACCACCTGAATAAAACTCACGTTGCTCTTGTTCTAATTCCGCAATAATTTCCATTGCTCTAATTTTTGGAGCACCCGTTACAGTACCTGCAGGAAACCCATATTTTAAAGCATCCACAGCCGAAGCATCCTCACGCAAATTTCCACTAACATCTGAAACCATATGAATGACATGAGCATATTTTTCAATAATCATCAGATCATTTACTAAAACAGAATCATAATTACAAGCTCTTCCTACGTCATTACGAGCCAAATCAACCAACATAATATGTTCAGCTTTTTCTTTATCATCAGTAACAAGCTCTTCAATAATCTCAGCCTCACTACGTGACCGAGAATAGCGTTTTCGGGTTCCGGCAATCGGGCGAATTCGCATCTGATTATCTTCCACATTCACCAAAATTTCAGGAGACGCTCCCACCAAACAATAATTAGCTAATTTGATATAAAATAATAAGGGAGACGGATTAAAGTTACGCAAATAGCGATATAATAAAAACGGATCATTTTGATAAGGCATGGATGCCCGTCGAGATAACTGAACCTGAAATATATCACCTTCATAAATATACTCTTTACAACGCGTTACACCTGATAAAAACGCTTCTTTTGTAATATTACAGGTATAATCAATATCATCATAATTTTGAACATCATTAAACAAAAACACGGGTTCAATAGGGGGTAACTTAGCACATTTTTCTTTTAACTTAACAATCTCATCACAAGCAGTCTCGTAGAGTGCTTCTAACATTTTTTGAGATGTATCCCCATCTAAAAATACAATCCTAACAATCGTTAATTTATGATAAAGTGTATCAAAAACAAGTAACGTTTTAGGAATCATAAATGAAGCATACGGCGTTTTAAGAGAGCGTTGCTTAGGAGGCGTAACCGCATCGAGATGATGCAAACACTCATAACTTAGATTACCAATAATCCCCGAATAAAACTCTGGGCTTTCATCCGGATACTTAATTGCCGCTAATTCTGTTTCTAATGCATCATAAACCGTACCAGAAAACGTTTCCTTTAGGTCCCCCTTAATAACATCATAAGAATTTTCATAACATAATAACGATTTATAAGGATCCAGGGCCAAATAAGAATATCGACCATACCGTTGATGGGTTGATACCCCTTCTAAAAAGACAAACGAATCTTCTTGTTTAAACTGATTAAATACAGCAAGAGGAGTATGTGCATCAAAAACCAGTTCTTCACAAATGGGTATCGTATTATGTGATTGAACAAGCGATAAAAAATGATCTTTTGTTAAATTCAATAAAAACTCCTAAAAAATAACATTGCTTAATTTTAGTATAATACTAGTGTAACATTGCAAGATTTTAGCTTCCAGTTAAATGCTTGACTAAACCAAATAATGTTATTACAAGTATTACGTTAAATTAAAATTGAAACCCTATAAAAACTAACCTAAACTAAGACATATGATTAAATTAGGTATTGATAGTTTTGCAGCAACAAATCGAGAGTTTGAGGAAAGCGAGACAAAAACAGATAGTCAGGTCATGAGCGAGTTAATTGATCATATAATTTTAGCGGATAAGGTTGGATTAGATCGTTTTGGTATTGGTGAACATCATCGAGCTGAATTTTTAGATTCAGCACCAGCACTTATTTTGGCAGCCGCAGCACGAGAAACCAAAAACATTACCTTATCCAGTGCTGTAACAGTCTTAAGTACCGCTGATCCTGTAAGAGTATTTCAACAGTATACGACGTTAGACATCATTTCTAATGGTAGAGCTGAGGTTGTTGTAGGGCGCGGTTCATTTTCTGAGGCATTTCCATTATTTGGCGTTAGCTTTAACGACTATGATGCTATTTTTGAAAAAAAACTAGAATTATTATTAGCAATAAATTCAACACAACCCATAACGTGGTCTGGAAACTATCGACCCCCATTAGAAAATCAGTTCATATATCCCAGACCCGTACAAAGTAAACTCCCTATTTGGCGTGGGGTAGGGGGTAGCCCTGAATCATTTATTCGTGCAGGAACCCTAGGCATCCCCTTAATGATCGCAATCATTGGCGGACAAACACATCGATTTCGTCCCTATATCGATTTGTATAAGGAAGCTGGAAAAAAAGCAGGTCATCCACCAGAAAATCTGAAGGTAGGTATCCATGCTCTTGGCTATGTCGCTGAAGATGCTCAACAAGCACGAGAGGATTTTTTTCCAGGCTACCAAAAAATATTTACCAAAATTGGAAAAGAAAGAGGATGGGGAACAACCACTCGAGACCATTTTGATAATATGGTAACCGAAAAAGGTGCCCTTTTAGTCGGTTCACCAGAAGAAGTTGCACATAAAATACGTGTACATAGTGACTCTCTTGGAGGTATTGATTGTTTAAATTTTCAACTTAATGTTGCAGCATTACCACACAGAAAATGTCTAGACGCCATTCAATTAATTGGAAAAAAAGTTAAGCCTTTATTAACTTAATTTAGAACAAAAATACTGATAGAGTCTTAGAAAAACGTTATTTAAGACAAATTGCTATTGCTAAACGATTAAACTAAAACAAGCTTAGCACGTTGCTTCTGAATAGCATCACTGGTCATATAATCATCAAATGATGTTTTTTGATCAATCATTCCCACAGGAGATACTTCAATCACACGATTACATACCGTATCTAATAATTCAAAATCATTTGAAATAATTAACATAATTTCAGGATACTGTTTAAAGGCTTTATTTAACGATGAGATTGCTTCTAAATCTAGATGGTCTGTTGGTTCATCAAACAATAACACATTTGCTTTAGATAACATCATTTTTGAAAACATCGATCGTGCTTTTTCCCCACCCGATAACACAGCAATTTTTTTAAACACATCATCTCCAGAAAATAACATACGCCCTAACAACCCTCGTAATTCTTGATTATCAACTGTATCAGCAAACTGACCTAACCATTCAAGTAAAGGAAGATTTTTTTCAAAAAAGTGGGAATGGTCCTTTGGAAAGTAATCAAATTGAATGGTATCTCCCCAAGTAACGGTACCGGAATCTGGAGTTAGTTTTCCAGATAAAATATCCAATAACGCTGATTTTGATAATGAGTTATCACCTAAAATAGCTACTTTATCCTGATGATCTAAGGTAAACGAAACATCGTTTAATAACACCGTGTCATTAACAGAATAAGAGATATTATCTACCGTTAAAATTTTACCCCCACAAGGTCGTTTCACATCAAAATTTATATAAGGATACCGACGAGATGTTTCAGGAATAGCATCCGGTCTTAGCTTTTCAATTAATTTTTTTCGAGATGTAGCTTGTTTAGATTTTGATGCATTAGCACTAAATCGGCGAACAAAATCTTCTAACTCTTTAACTTTTTCTTCACGCTGTTTAAAATCCTCTTTTTTTTGCTTCATTGCTAACTGACTGGCTTGTTCCCAAAAACTATAATTACCAACATAAACCTCTAATTTTTTATAATCTAAATTAGCAATATGGGTACATACCTTATTTAAAAAATGTCTATCATGAGAAATAACAATAGCCAGTTTTTGATACTCAAGTAAAAAATTTTCAAGCCATAACACACTTTGATAATCCAATTGGTTTGTAGGCTCATCTAACAATAAAATATCAGGATCTCCAAAAATCGCCTGTGCTAATAAGACACGTATCTTTTGACCAGCTTCTAACTCACTCATAGAATAGTCAAAAAATTGTTCTGAAAACCCTAATTCACTTAGCATTTTTTCAGCTTCAGCTTCTAAGTTATAACCATCTAATTCCGCAAACTGATCTTCTAATTCACCAACACGAATACCGTCTTCTTCTGACATATCCTCTTTTTCATAAATTTCTTTTCTCTCAGCATAAACTTTATATAGCTCAGAATGCCCCATAATGACAGTATCTAATACCGAATAAGCATCATAAGCAAACTGATCTTGCTTTAACACGGATAAACGCAAATTAGAATCAACAATAACGTTTCCAGAAGATGCATCTAATTGAGAACTTAATACTTTTAATAAAGAAGATTTTCCAGCACCATTAGCACCAATTAACCCATAACAATTTCCAGGCAAAAATTTTGCATTAACATGTTCAAATAAAACATTACCAGAAAATGATAATGACAAATCATCAAGTATAATCATCACCACAGTATAATGCGAATACCTAAAAAACTTCAATACAAGTAGCATGATAAAGCTAAATTGAACTCGCTCCTACAGAACTTTAAAAAAACATTTCATGAAATTAATAGAAAAGTATATTGTTTAAACAGGTTAGCTAAAAACCAAGATTATTTTTTATTATCTAATATTTTAGATAAATCTTTAGCCAGTGATTTGCCTGGATTCTTATTATCTGATAATAAGACCTTAGCAACTTTTTCCATAAACTTTTGATCATTCATTGCAAGCTTATAAAAACCGGAACCAGAGGCTGATCCAAATTTTGAAACATGAACTTCTGAATTATCTTTTTTATGTAAATCCTGTGCCATCATACACCTTTTTTATATATTTGTTATTAAACACGATAAAAAAGCAGCAATTAATGTATCGATAAAATTTAATATTTAAACGGTAAACCCTATAGTTAAAACCCCCTTAAACATTTTCATAAATTAAAGAATCATGTTTTAATTTTTAAAAAGGAGGAATTAAAATGCATAAAACGATTGCTATTATTTTATCAGGCTGTGGCGTATATGATGGTGCTGAAATTAATGAGGTTGTCTTAACACTGCTAAGCTTAGAAGAATATAACGTTAACTATCAATGTTACGCACCAAATATAAATAAACATCATATTATAAACCATTTAACGGGTGAAGAGTCTCAAAGCACAAGAAATGTATTAGAAGAATCAGCGAGAATTGTAAGAGGAAATATTAAAGATCTAACAATGCTTGCTAGCAAAAATTATGATGCTTTAATTATTCCAGGAGGATTTGGAGTAGCAAAAAACTTATCAAAATTTGCTTTTGAAGCAACTGCAGAATCCATAGAACCCCAATTTTTTAATGCATGTAGATCATTTAAAAATGATAAAAAACCAACAGGCTTTATGTGCATTGCACCGGCTTTATTACCAAAAATATACGGAAAAGGAATTCAATGTACGATTGGAACAGATAAAGATACAGCATCGATACTAACTAAAATGGGAGCAACACATGAAAACTGTCATGTTGATAACATCGTTATCGATAAAACTCATAAAGTCGTTACAACACCAGCCTATATGCTTGCAAAGTCACTACTTGATGCAAAAAAAGGAATTGATAAATTAGTTAAAGAAGTTATAAAGATGACCTGAGATTAATAGTTAGTCATTATATTAATTTAAAACGATAAATTAATATCAAAATTATCCTATTTCAGGACTAGGATTTGGAACTATATGTTCTATAGGCACATTCCTAAGTAATTCAGATTCAATCATATATTGATGTACAGGTTCTTTGTGAAATTGTTGCTTACCCCCCGAACAACCATCTTGTTTAGGACAATGCTTTCCAGTAGAGTCTGATTGACTGTTTGACTTTATATTTTCAGGTCTATGCATAGCAAGCTCTCCAACACCTCTGCTACACTTGTCTCCATCAGGAAAATGTAATCCAGGAGTAAATGTAGTAGCAAAAGATTTAGAATATGTGTTACTAGTAGCATAATTGCAAATTTCAGACTATCATATTAACGAAACTAATTAAAGATTTACATTAAGCTCCTAACACAAAAAAACTATAGCGTTACATCACTTAGTATTAGGTTAGTATAAGTAAAAAATCATGACAAAATTTGACAATCTAAGTAAGACTAATCATAATCTATGAACATGAAACGTAGAAACACAGAAACCATTACTATTAACAATGTAAAAATGGGAGAGAATCATCCTGTAGTTATACAGTCTATGACAAATACACCAACAGCCGATACAGAAGCAACCATTAAACAAATCAAAGAACTCGAAGATGCCGGATCGGAACTTGTTCGTCTAACAGTAAACGACTATGAGGCAATGGAAGCTATCCCTAAAATTGCTGAAACGTTACGACGTGATGGCTATACAACGCCATTAATTGGTGATTTTCATTACAATGGGCATATTTTATTAACAAAATACCCAGAATCAGCACGTTATTTAGATAAGTATCGTATTAATCCAGGAAATGTTGGAAAAAAAGATAAACACGACAGCAATTTTTCTCAAATGATAGAGATTGCATTAAAAAATGATAAACCTGTACGAATTGGCGTTAATGGAGGTTCTTTAGATCAAGAACTCCTCACTGAACTAATGACTCAAAATTCCAAGCTAACACATCCAGCTACAGCGCAAGAAGTCTTTGCTGAAGCAATGATTCAAAGTGCACTTCGAAGTGCTGACTTTGCAATGAAGATGGGAATGCCTAAAAACAAACTCGTACTTAGTGTAAAAATGTCTGATGTTCAGCATATGGTTGATGTGTATCAAAAATTAGCCTCACGTTGTGATTATGCCCTGCACTTAGGTCTAACAGAAGCTGGAAGTAGTATGAAAGGCGTTGCTGCATCATCGGCAGCCTTAGCTATTTTATTGCAACAAGGAATAGGGGATACGATTCGTATTTCATTAACTCCTGAACCAGGAAAAAGTCGAGCAGAAGAAGTTAATGCCTGTAAATTATTATTGCAATCCATGGGATTACGTTACTTTATGCCAATGGTTACCAGTTGCCCAGGTTGTGGCCGAACCAATTCCGATAAATTTGTTTATTTAGCTCAAGATGTAACACAGTATATTGAAGAAAATATGCCTATATGGAAAAAACAATATCCTGGTGTAGAAACATTAACCATTGCCGTTATGGGCTGTGTCGTTAATGGCCCAGGAGAAAGTAAACAAGCGGATATTGGAATCAGTTTACCAGGCAGCTCTGAAGCCCCCAGTATACCCGTCTATCAAGATGGAGACTTACTCACTGTATTAAAAGGCGATCAAATTAAAGAGCAATTTATTGAAATTTTAAATACCTATATTAAAAAGCGTTTTAGTATTGCTCAAAGTCATCACTAAGAGACTACTCTTTTAAAGTAAATTTAGCATAAGCCAGTATTAGCCTCACTATGTTTTATAATAATGTGGCAACGTACTCAAAACAAAGTCTTGTAATTTTTTATGCATCATACTCAAATTGTCTTTACAATCATATGCATCTCTTAAAAAAAATTTAAATAGTTCTTCTTGCTCTGGAGTCGTTACTCCTAAAAGACTTCGCAATTTAGAATTTAACGTTAAATCAAAATCACTAAGATCCTTATGTTAGTACCATTACTTAGAACGATCGAAGCGTTTACGTTTTCCTTGTGAAACAATTCGTTGTTTACGACTTAAAACAGCCTCAATAATATCGTGATAATAAAGATTCGATTCTTGAGCCAATACCTTTTGTAACGTTTTAATACGGTATTGATCTAAAAAAGGATACTCTGATAATTGATGGTTATGACCCGCATATTTTGTTATTCCGATATTACCTGTAAAGCCAATAGGGTAGTCCCGAGTAATGTGACACCATAGATCATAATCTTCACAAGCAGGTAATGATTCATTAAATCCCTGATAGGTCTCTAACAACTGTTTTGAAAGTAGCACCGCTGAAGGACTAATTAAACACCGCTCTAAAGAAGCACTAAAAATCCAACCAGCTTGTTTTTGATGATACGATTTCTTTTGTTTAACAACACCATTTCGAACCCACAATTCATCGCACTGACAAATATCAAATAAAGGGTGGTGCTGTAAATAAGTAACTTGTGTTTTTAACATGTCTGGTTGCCATTCATCATCAGAATCTAAAAATGCAACCCAAGGTGTTTTAGCAGCCAAAACACCTTGATTACGAGCATTCGAAACCCCTTTATTATTAGGTAAGCTAATAAGCTCTATTCTATCATTAAAAAAGCGTAATTGATCTAAGGTATCATCCGTAGACGCATCATCCACAACAATACACTTACAAGGGTAGGTTTGATCTAAAACAGATCTAATTGCTCTAACAACAAAGTTAGCACGATTATACGTTGGAATCACAACCGAAATACTATAATCCAAGGGCGTTGTTAAGCGCCTTATAATAGGTTCAAAAAGTTGGTTAAAAGACTCCCTCATAGCAGGTAAATGCTGGGGAACATGAGCTAAGCTTTGAGTATCGTTAGTATCAGAAATATATTTTAATGATGAATAGGCAATCGCTGTATCTTTAAATGCAGCTGCCTGCCAATAGGCCTCCATATCAATAACAGCCGTATCATGAAAATCACCCACATTTTCGACAGACCCCACACTAACCAATGGAAAAGAAGATAGCTGTTTGCCAAAAACCGGCAATCGATCTAAACATGCAATAGGCATCGATCCTTGCAAAGATACAGATTTGGCCATAATAATATCCCCAATAACTAACTCTGACGATTGACTCCCTGCACATCCTAAATTAATTACCTGATAAGGATTTAAATGAGTTTTAACCCAATGTGAAGCTGCCATACTAGACGCTTTTCCAACTCCTGTAATAATAGTCAAAACAGAACTTTCTAAGTTAGAAAATACGCGTTGATCACCTGCTAAAAGTGCTTTTAATGACGTAACAACACATCCCTTTGTTGCTACTAAAAAATCAGGCATTTCTTGTTTTAACGCAATTAAAAAAACTAGCTTAATAGGAGCCATAAAAACGCGATACTACCTTTTTCCAAGCATCTGACCAATCATCAAACGACCATGTGTCATAAAAAGAGCTTGATTTCGACTGAGTTAATAACTGAGATAATTTATTTTCTAATAAGTCTATATTATCTCTATCTTTCCAAGAAATAATATTACAATTAAATTCATAAGCTAACCCAACATCAGTAGATAAAATAGGAATTTTAGCAGATTCAGCATCAGCCATCGAATAATTAGCACCTTCAGACAAACTTAAACTTAAATATCCACTTGCCCTTTGATAAAAATGCATACGTGTATAATACGTACACTTTAACTGTAAAAATTCAACATGCGGCATCCTTGCTCTTAATGTATAAATAAGATAATCTCCCTTATTAAAACTACGCCAATCTCCTAAAATTATAGGTTTTTTTGTAGCATCTATCGGATCTTTCTTAATAGGGTCTACCCAATGAGGAATAACATAAGCCCTTTCCACATTGTAATGTCTAGAAAATTCAGTAGCACACCACATTGAAGGAGATACAAAAATACGATTAGGTAATTTATACATCTTTTCTTGTGCATTACAAAATAATTGCGCTTCAGAATCACGCCATTGTTCATCTCTATCAAAGTGAGTTTGCGCACATCCATGATGAACAACAATTGTATTCAAGTTTTTTGGAACTTTAAGCAAAAGTTCATTACAAGTAATAACAACCGTCTTTGAAGAAAAAAATAACGAAAGATAAAACAAATAGAATCGAGAATAAAAACAATCTGATAAGCTAACTAAATTAGAAAATACTTTTCGTAATTCCCAATCAAAACGAGGAACACCAGAATAATCACCCTCTTCAAAACGGTTTTTGACAAAACTAATTAACAGTAAAGAACTAAAATCTTTCATATTAAATAGTATACGTTTAAATCAAAAAATCAAAAAGTTATAATAATATCTAACAAAACCATCACATTAACGATTCATAATAATCATAATACTGCTTTGATATATGAAGATGATTAAATCGTTTATAAGCAGATTCATAAATACACTGAGAACTTAATTCAGGGATTTTCTTAACTGTAGCTATCATGTCAGCTTCTGTATTACAAATAAATCCTGTAATACCATGCTGAATCACCTCTGGCATAGCACCATTATTAAATACAATAGCAGGTGTTCCACATGCATTTGCCTCGACAGGAGCCAAACCAAAAGGTTCTGGCCACTGAGTAGGATATAAAATAGCCTTTGCTTTTTTTAATAAATCTACTTTTTGTTTACCAAATACCTCTCCCTTATATACAATATAATCTGACAACTTTTTTTTAACAGCTCTTGTCATACCAGGACCACAAATATACAGTTTATTTCGAGTTGCTTCAGCAACACGAATAGCAACATCAATCCCTTTAACATCCCAATCTATTTTAGCCATAAAAATCAAATAATCTTCTTTTTGATCATCATATGAAAACTGCTCAAAATGAATAGGATTGTAAATAACCGGATAATCAAATGACCGCTTGTAATAACGTTCATACTCTTTTTTTTGAGAATTACTAATAAAAACACCATGAACAGGCTTGTCAGGAAGCGGTTCTTGATGACCATGAATCGTTGTAACAAGAGAAGTATTAGGAAAAAAGTCTAAGCAATGAGAAATGCCATGACCATGACCTTGAATAACATCAAATGAAAAAGGAAGCGTTTCTGATATTAGCCGATAAAATCGACGAAGATCCTTATCAGAATGTCGATGAAGAGACTTAAATTTATCAATAACAACAAGAGGAAGAATAGATGAGGATGACCCTCTTGGTGTCGCCATTAAAACATACTTCCCTTGAGAGAATTGTCCTTCAGCTAAATCCCAAGACACGCGCTGAGCACCTCCATATCCTGTAAGAGGGTATACGACATTCGGAGTACTAATATGAAGAATTTTTAACATCTAATTGAAATTATAGCATAACTAGCATAGTTCTTATGAGTTTAAAAAATCCTAAAATTACAAAAAACATAATTAAATTAATAGTTTAAGAAAACACCATTGCTAATAACTGATCGACCCGATATTCCCATGAAAATTTTTTGGCTAATTGTAATTGGTTTTTTTGACGAGTATCATCTTCAAAATTCAGGTTAGAAAATACAGATTTTACAGTAGCCTCATCAAACACATCCGCAACATCATAGTAAGCCGCTAATGCAGGTAAGTTTGTTATAAATAAGCGTTTACCCGTAGCTAAGGCTTCAAAAAACTTAATCGGAAATACATGCGTTGTATGGTCATTAAGACAATAGGGAATCATTAATGCATTCATATGATATAAATAAGAAGGAAGTTCTGAATAAGCAATCTTTCCCAAAAAATGAATATTATTAAGTTTAAAAAGTTCCGAATATCGTTGCTCTAACGCTGACTTATTAAAAGGTCCCATTAAAACCCATTGATAATCCGGAAAGGTACGAGCCATCTTAATAAGTAAGTTAAAATCAACCTTAAAATCAGATAACGCTCCAAAAAAACCTATCATAGGCCCCATTAATCCCTGAAGAGATTTTGGTTTAGGATAAGATTTGTTAGCCACCTGATTAAAATGGTCATAATCCCCAACATTATGAACATAATGTGTATTATCATGAATAGAAGATAACCGATCATATAAAGGCTTAGATGTAGCAAACACAACATCTGAACGATTTAAAATTGCCTGTTCAGATGTTTTAATCCATTCTTGTTGTGATGGTGATGAAAATTCAGGAAATGTCTTATAATCATCAACACAGTCATAAATAATTCGACATTTCTTTGGGATAAGATCTAAGAATTCACCATAACCAGGATGATAAATCCAAACAATCGTATCATCATCACATTGATCAAAAAAAGGCTGGATTAATTGAAGCTTAAATCCGTAGGCATTAAAACGTTGTTTATCAACCTTCTTTTGAAATAATAGAGGATAAGAATTAGCAAACGAAACACCTTCCGTTAAATCATATACCCCAAAATAGGGAAATTCTTTAGACTTTTTAAATAAACTATAATACCAACATTCAAAAAAGGATCGTATTTCTTTATTTACATATAAGATACGATAGCCCTTTTTGGCAAAACGACTCATAATATGTTGTTTATTCGTCCATAAATCTGAGTTCCAACCTTGGGATGATAAGCATAAAATTGTTTTCATAAAATAACCTTAAGTTATCAAAAGTATACAATATAATATGCCTTATTAAGAGTTTAAAATAACAAAACTACTTTAATAGATGTAAAACTACACAGCAAATGAGCTACCACAGGAACAAGAGCGTTTAATGTTAGGGTTAACCAACTGAAAGCCTGATGCCAATAATGATTCATGGTAATCAACACGTGAACCTACAACAAATAAATAACTTAATTTTTCAACAATAACGGTAGCACCATGTTCGATAAAAATTTTGTCGCCTTTTTCTTTTGCTTCTAAAACACTCCCTAACTCCATCGTATAAGAGTTTCCAGAACAACCATCTTTTACGACCGAAACTCTTAATCCATATTCGGAAGGATCCTTGTTTTCAGATTTACAAAAAAACACAATTCGTTCAGCTGCTCGTTCAGATATTTCTACACCAGAAATAGATTCAAGTTGAGTCTTCTCTTCTTCTGAAGAGGGGACAAATACCTTTTGAACATTACCACAATCACTCATTTAATCATCACCTAATATATATAATACCCTTATGTTAAGCAATTTAACCAGTCTTAAGCAATTGTAACGTCGTCACAAAGGTAAACATCTTGAATGGCATTTAATAGCTGAATGCCTTCATGTAATGGTTTTTGAAATGCTTTTCGACCTGAAATAAGGCCCATTCCACCAGCTCGTTTATTAATAACCGCCGTAGCAACAGCATCTTGCAAATCATTATCACCAGAGGCACCTCCAGAGTTAATCAAACCAGCTCGTCCCATATAACAATTTGCTATTTGGTAGCGAGTTAAATCAATAGGATGATCGGTTGATAATTCTGAATATACTTTCGGATGTGTTTTACCAAATTTAATCGCATTAAAGCCACCATTGGTCTCAGGTAACTTTTGCTTGATAATATCAGCCTGAATCGTTACGCCAAGATGATTTGCTTGGCCCGTTAAATCAGCAGCCGTATGATAATCATTATCAGCCGTTTTAAAATCACTATTACGTAAATAACACCATAAAATAGTTGCCAAGCCTTTTTCATGAGCATACTCAAATAACGTACTTACTTCTTGAATTTGTTGCTCAGATTCAGCTGAACCAAAATAAATAGTAGCACCAACAGCAACAGCACCCATATCATAAGCCTGATCAATCGATGCAAAGGAAATTTGATTGTAGGTATTTGGATATGAAAGAAATTCATTGTGATTAAATTTTAAAATAAACGGAATTTTATGAGCATATTTTCGAGAAACGGAACCAAGTACCCCTAACGTAGAGGCAACCGCATTACAACCACCTTCAATAGCAAGTTTAACAATATTTTCAGGATCAAAGTAATCTGGATTAGGTGCAAAAGAAGCTCCAGCAGAATGTTCTATTCCTTGATCTACTGGCAAAATGGATAAATAACCTGAACCCGCCAAACGGCCTGAATTAAATAAACGCTGTAAATTACTTAAAACTCTTGCATTTCTATCAGAAGGAAAAAAGATTCTATCAACAAAATCAGATCCTGGTAAATGCAATTTTGAGCTTGGAATTGTTTTAGATTCATAACCTAATAAATATTCTGCCTGATCAGCTAAGATAGATTGTATTTCTGAATAAGCTGTTGCTTCTAACGTTTGATTTGTATTTTTATTACTCACATTGAACTCCTTTTACATATGTTCCTGTTAAATCTGATAGTAAACTATTTTACTTAATTATTTTACTTAATTATAACGATTTAGACTTGATTAGCAAATAAGATTATAAAGTAGTTAACAGGTTTAAGGAAATTGTATTTGTGGAAAACGTTGTTTAGATGGTGTTTAAAGTACTTAAAAAATATCTTAAAAAACTTAAATCTATCTCATTTAAATCCATCTTGCATGACTGTTTTTTTAAACCACAAACATTAGCCGGCAAACAATGTGATTATTTTCTTAATAGCGTTGTACTGCTAAGCACATTATGTCTTATTCTTGAAACAAGCTTTAAAAACTATGATATATTTTTTCTTGTCTTAGAATGGCTGTTTACACTTGTATTTACTATTGAATATGCTCTAAAAATTTATTCTAGCAAAGATAAACAGTCCTATATTAGCAGCTTTTTTGGAATTATTGATTTAATTGCAATCTTACCAACCTTAATGAGCTTCTTTCTACCGGGTCTATTATCACTATTAGGAATTAAAAATTTACGATTTTTTCGATTATTACGAATTTTTAAATTTTTAGGTTATTTAGAAAAAGTACACTTTTAATTAGAACCATACTTAAATAAAAATAGTAATTAAAACACATTATTTAATTTTTTATAGCTAAACGTGTCTAAACTATAATTAATACCATGTCATATAGCTCGATAAAGGGATTATTATACATTGATCTTATGTTGCGATCTAATAGATTTAAGCTATAATAAACGTTTAGAAAAATGAAGGAGTAACGTTATGATTAAATCATCAAATCCAGCATTAAATGCTTCCGTTTTTAATAATGAACGTTCCATGACAGGATCAGAAACAATGTCAATTCAAGGAACCGTAAACAAAACAGGCTTACTATTATTAATTTTAACATGTGTTGCATCTGTAACTTGGAATCGATACTTTTTAGGATTTAATGTATCCGGTTTAATGATGATGGGCGGTATTTTTGGGCTTATCACAGCATTAATCACCATGTTCAAAAAAAATATTGCTCATATTACAGCACCGGCTTATGTTGCGTTTCAAGGATTATTTATTGGAGGCCTATCAGCAACCTTTGAAGCAATGTATCCCGGTATTGTTATTCAAGCGGTTGGACTAACCTTTTCCACACTGTTTTGTCTTTTAGGCGCCTATAAATCAGGAATGATTAAGGTAACTGAAAATTTTAAACTAGGCGTTGCAGCTGCAACCGGTGGAATTTGTTTATTTTACTTTATTACATTTATTCTTAGCTTATTTGGAATGCCTATGACGATGTTTCATGGCAATGGTTTATTAAGTATTGGATTAAGCTTAGTGGTTGTTGGTATTGCGGCCCTCAATCTAGTAATGGATTTTGATTTTATCGAACAGGGAGCAGAGCAGGGTGCACCTAAATATATGGAATGGTATGCTGCATTTGGTTTAATGGTAACCTTAATTTGGTTATACATCGAAATTTTACGCTTATTAGCTAAACTACAGTCTAGACGTGACTAATTGGCGAATGCTTCTTTTAAATAAGATGGAATTTTAATTGGTTTCCAAGTTTCTTCATTAACACACGCTAGTTTTACCAAACTTGTACAACATAAATCATTACCTCTAAGTACATCTCCCTTAATTACAACTTGCGTATGTTTAAGCGATTCAATAGAAATTTCAATACCAAAATAATCACCAAATTTTAAAGGTTTGTGATAATTAATAACAATTGATACAGGCATTAAGCCAATACGCTTTTCTTGTAAAGAAACATAGGAACATCCAATATGTTCTAAATAATCTATTCTAGCCGCTTCTAACCAAGTAATATACCGAGAATGATGCACCACTTGAGCTGCATCTGTATCTGCAAAATAAACCCTAAAGGATTTTTTAAATAAATCCACTTTCATAATAAAAGCATATCACAATAATGATATTTTATTAGCCTTATAGACTAAACATTTATATAATACCCATATGACAATTTTATATTTAAAAGCCATTCATGTTATTGTCATGGTATCCTGGTTTTCTGGCATCTTTTTTTTAGGTCGAATGCTAATTTACCAAAAAGAAGCTATTCAAAAAAATAGTCCTGATAATATCGAGTTAACCAAATCAGGAGCAAAGCGTGTATGGTATATCATTACCTTACCATCCATGATTTTAACATTTGGTTTTGGAACAGCTTTAGGAATAAAAATTGGCGCCTTTAAAGAAGGCTGGATGCACATGAAATTTATGTTGGTTATCTTATTTATTATGTATAACTTTTATATTAATAAATTACGAATTAAACTAGCCAATAACCAACCTACACCAAAAGGCTGGCAATTACGACTCATTAATGAAGTTCCTTTCTTTTTTCTAGTGGCAATCATATTTACCGTTTACATGAAAAATTTATTTAGCGGCATATGGGCATTATTAGTTGTCTTATTATTTGCCATTAGCATAACATTAGCCATCACAATTTCAAAAAAATTAAATAAACCCAAATAAATGGTATCAAAAACACTAAAAAAAGATAGCAAAGACATAACATTAATCAACTTAGTTAAATCCATACAAACAATAGATGAACTAAATCAACTCTTAACAAACAACACCTATTATGAAGCCTTAAAACGTGTCACCTGCTTAACAATTCCTATATGTAATAATGAAACCCTAAAAATAATTAGTAACATCTGTACAAACCTTACTGAATTAAACTTACAAAAAACAAATATTACCAACATTAATCCATTAAAAAACCTAACAAAAATTAAATTATTAAACTTAGATGAAACTAAAATAAATGATTTAAGTCCTATCCGTAATTATAAAAATCTACAAACACTTTATTTATGGAAAACAAATATTACCAAAATAAACCATTTAGAAAACTTAAAAACACTAAAAAAATTAGCCATTTCAGGAAAAAAAATTAACGATATTGATCCCTTAAAAAATCTAAATAATTTACAAGAACTTTATATATGGGGAACTCATATTAAAACGATAGATGCATTAAAAACCTTAATAAATTTAGAAAAACTAGCTATTTTCAGATCTCAAATTAGTGATATTAAACCACTTAAAACCCTTAGAAAACTAACTAAATTATCCTTATCAGGAGGAAAAAATATTAAGAATCTTAATCCATTAAAAGCATTACTTGATTTACAAGTAGTTTATTTATCAAATACGAATATCAATACCATCAAAGCATTAAAAACACTAACAAATCTACAAGTTATCTTTTTATCCGATACAAAGATAACCGATATCAGTCCATTAGCATCCTTAAGTAAATTAGAAGTATTACATTTATTCAAAACACCTATTACTAACATCACTGCATTACAAAACTTAAACCATCTAGAAATTTTAGATTTAAGAAAAACAAAGGTAACCAATCTAACTCCCATTAATCATCTAAAAAAACTAAAAACTATCTTAACTCCTTAATTTAAAAAATTGTGTCATTTCGATATTGATAATTCCCCTTATATACTTAGGCACACTAATTATGGGCGATCTTTGTGAAAAACTTATTTAGTGGTATTTAGGCATTATTTATTGTGATTTTATTAGCTATCACTATTCCATTATCCTTAGTAATAGTAAAAAAAATAAAAACAATTAAACAAGCAATTAAAAATAGTTAAAATTAATACATTATTTATTAACTATTATTTTTTATAACATCTCTCCAAAACATTATTAATAGCGATTTGTTCTTTGGAGTCCATCTCAAATGAGTATTTCTTTTTAACAGCGATCCAATCAAAAATCTTAATTGTTGCTTTTGGAAAAGCATACTGCTTTAAATCATCAAAAAAAACCCATTTAATTTCTATTGCTGACAAAGCAACCGGAATACCTCGAATAATCTCACATTCATAAGCATGAAGATTAATTTTAAAATGTGAATAAGCATGTTTAACAGAAACCAGTTTTTTTCCCACGCAAACATCTAAATTAACCTCTTCTTTTAATTCACGTTGCAAAGCTTGTTCGGGACTTTCCTTGGACTCAATCTTACCTCCTGGCAATTCCCATAACCCTCCAAGCATCTTATCATCAGGACGTTTCGCAATTAATAATTGATTATCATGAATAACAACACCGACAACAACATCTAAAGTAGGTACTGTTTTAGCAGGTGATTTTACCGGTAATTCTGCCTGTTTATGATTTGCATAAGCGAAACAGTCCTGTTGCAAAGGACACACCATACACGAAGGCGATTGAGGCTGACAAATAAGCGCACCACATTCCATAATGGCCTGATTAAAATCAGACGGTTTAGCTTCTTTAATATACGATTCAAGTTTATGAAATAACATCGTTTTAACCTGATTATGACGAATATCATCATAAATACCCCAAAAACGAGTAAAAACACGTAATACATTTCCATCGACAACAGGAACAGGCTTTTCAAAAGCAATTGATGAAATTGCTGCAGCTGTATAAAAACCGATACCAGGTAAACATTGTAATTCCTCAAAATCACTAGGCATCACAGCATGATAAGAATCAACAAGAACTTGAGCTGCTTTATGAAGGTTACGAGCACGTGAATAATAACCAAGCCCTTCCCAGCATTTCATCAATTTTTTGTCATTGATTTTAGAGAGCGCTTTCAGATTTGGTATTTTTTTAATAAAATTATTGAAATAAGGTATTACAGTTTTTACTTGTGTTTGCTGCAACATTATTTCACTTACAAGTATAAAATATTCTTTCTGTTTGTTAGATAAATGTTTTCTCCAAGGTAAAATTCGTTTGTTATTATCGTACCAATATAGAATTTCTTTTGATATACTTTGATTATTCATATGGATTTTAAGAATAATACTAAGCATAGATACAAAACCATTCAAGGGTTAAGATCATTTAAAAACACTTTACCAAAGGAAGTAAAAAAAATTATTGGTAAAAAGGGACATATTTATACAGAAACACTGGATAATTGGAGATCAATTGTAGGGGAAGAATTATTTAAAGTTTGCTACCCAAAATCATTTAAAAATTCTAATCAGGTTACCCCTAGTTACTTAAGTATAATGGTTAAAAGAGGCCACGAAATTGATATTGAATATTCAAAAAAACAAATATTAAACAGATTAAATAGCTATTTGGGTTATAATGCAGTTGAAAAATTAAAATTTATTTCTTTTGAGGGAAATGATGGTTTTTTAAAAGAAAAAACTAAAAAAAATGCGACAAATAATAAGTACAATTTTGAAATTTCTAAGATAAAAAATGAAAAAATTAAAAAGTCCTTAACAGAATTAAGTAAATATTTTGATAAAAAATGACTAAAAAATTATTTATACTTTTAATACTATTTTTCAACTCCCAGATTGTTTTTGCTGAAGAAAAAATTCAAACTATTTATGAGGGTAATATAGATGCAAAAGTTAAAATAATTATATTTGAGTCTTTAACATGTGGGGCATGTGGAAATTTTCATAAAAATGTTTATCCTGATTTAAAAAAAGACTTTATCGATACTGGATTGGTAAAAATAGAATTTAGAAATTTTCCTTTAGATTTAGCTGCACTTAATGCGTCTAAAGTAGCACATTGTCGGAATGATGGAAAATCAAAAATTTTACATAGCTTATTTGAAAATCAATCAGAGTGGGTAAGAGGTCAATCTATAGACGATTTTAACGAAAATTTAAAAAAATTTGTAAATAAAATCGACAAAGATTTAGACTTAGATGCTTGTTTAATTGATAAGGATATTGAAGATTATATATTAAATGATCGAATCAAGGGGGTAAAAAACTATAGTGTAGATGCAACTCCAACCTTAATAATTAACGATAAAAAGTTCGATAATCCTCAGAACTATAAAAAATTGAAAAAAACTTTAGAAAAAATGATATAATTTAGTTAATGGAGTTTAAAAAAATTCAACTAAATGGTTTCAAATCATTTGCTGATAAAACTGATTTTTTATTTGAAGAAGGTCTTACTGGAATTGTTGGTCCTAATGGTTGTGGAAAATCTAATATTGTAGAATCGCTTAGATGGTGCATGGGAGAAACTTCTGCAAAAAGTATGCGTGGTTCAGGCATGGAAGATGTTATATTTTCTGGTACATCAAACAAGCCTTCAAAAAATATTGCTGAAGTCTCAATTGGCCTTTCAAATGATAATAATGAAGGACCTTTGCAATACAAAAATTTGGATGAAATTCAAATTAGAAGAAAAATTGAAAAAGACAAGGGTTCTAAATTTTATATTAATGATAAAGAAGTAAGAGCGAAAGACGCTCAAATGTTTTTTGCGGATTTGTCTACAGGAGCACATTCTCCATCTTTAATAAGCCAAGGAAGAATTGGAGCATTGGTTACAGCTAAACCAGTTGATAGAAGAGCAATTATAGAAGAGGCAGCAGGAATTGCTGGACTTCATGCAAGGAGGCACGAGGCGGAACTTCGGCTAAATGCTTCAGAAAACAATTTAAAA
>PBEQ01000012.1 GCA_002719695.1 bacterium
CAAAAAGTAAGTATCAGTTATCAGAATCTCATGTGGGGGTATTAGCTCAAGATATTAAGTTATTATTTCCAGAATTAGTAACAACCGATTTAAATGGCAAACAAAAGGTCGATATGCCTGGATTAACGGCTGTATTATTACAATCAGTTAAAGAATTAAAGTCCAGTCATCAAGCTGAATTAGATATTTTAAAAAAAGAAAATAAAGAAATAAAAAATAGGTTAGAATCGTTAAAGGGAGGACGAAAATGAGAAAATTAATAACGTTCATTATAATGCTTGGGATATCAAGTTTTATAATAGCAGGGGAGCCTAATGAGGGTGTCGACATAGTTCAAAACGATGTCCAGATTGATGAAATAATGAAGGTGAAGAATGAATGTTATCAATTCATTTCAGAGGAAAAATATAATGAGGCCTTTGCAACATTAACATCACTCAAAAATAATCATGATAAAGTCGATATATTACGAAGTATTGGAATGTCATCATCAGATGTATCTGTTCGTCAAAAAGCACTTAGTCAGTTGGAGTCTCTAAAAAAGAGTGATGAGTCATTATCGTATCTTGACCAAGATATCGCTCAAATAAACTATAAGCATATGACAGAAGATAAAAAAATATCATTTCTAAAATCAATAAAAGATTTTTCTATGCTAACACACTACTTACATTTAAGTATGTTTACCAAGCCAGACAATGTAATCGCAGTTTATGCTATTTTAGAAACATTATTACCAAAGACGCCAACATCAATGGATCTAATGACAATATTAAATAGTATCCAAGTAACCACAGATGAAAACGTAACAAAAAAAGGTAACGACTTAGAGCGTCTTGTGTTTGAAAAATCTAAAACATTAGAGTTGTATAACCAAGTTAATATTAGTATACAATTAGCTAATCGATATATAGAGGATAACACCCTATATACCAATCATATAAAATCACTCTATAGCAATACATCTGAGCTGAATGATAAAATAAGCATTGGCTTACAAATATGTTATAACAAAAGTTTAGCAATTTTAGAATCTAGTGAATTTGCAAGTTTAGAAAACAAAGTGATAGCCGCTATGAATAAGAACAAGGATGGGACTAGTGGTTTGAATTCATTGATTCAGTTAGCCGAATGCCAAGAAGATATTGATAAAATGAAAGAGTTGGTATTAAAGTTACCTGAAGAGCAAAGATCTGCAATTTATATTCCTGAACCTAGGGTTTCTGAAACTGAGGTTTTGAAAAAATAATGAGCATATTACTATGAATGATGACGTATGAAGGAGTCTTAATATCAACGATGTAAACATTAAACAATAATATTTAAAGTTTTTGAAAGGGAGTAGTAAGGCAAGAAAAAAAATGTTTAACAATACGTTTAAACTTATATAAAAGTTAAATAGTTAGAAATGTATAACGATTAATTAGAAGTATAATGAGGGAAAATATGATTATTAAAAAAATAATAGGATGCTTAGCAATTTTAACATTGCTATCAACAGTTACCTCTTATGTACAAGAGCAACCTGCTAATCAATAAATTTTGAATTCAACAAATGACATTATTAATCAATTTATGAGTTTAGATGACATAGAAAAGGCCAAGTTTATAAAAAAAGCAGAAACGCTTAATGTGTATTAGAAGGGCTGCTTTTGTTAGGGCCAAGTAGGATGTCCATAGTCTTAGGTGATCCTGTACTATTAAATAGTTTTTGCCAGCAAATTTGTTGTTTTAGTTTATGAAAAAAGTGCAGCTAGTGACTATTTAAAAGTTATTCAGTGGTTACCACTACTTCAAACCAAGGATTCGGATGAAACAATACAAGAGATTATTGATTTACTAGAATTTAAATCGCGTAAATTTGACAGAAGCGATAGAAATAAAATTAAAGATGAAGTTAAAAAAGTATCAAAAATGCTAGAGGAGATTTTAAAGAATCCTCTTCCACCAATGAATCAGTAAAATTAGCTTATTAACAACCACTCAAGACTCGTAGAAGCAGCTTCTACAGAATTACCAATATTTATAAGGCTATTATAAATATTTTCGAGGGATCTCATATCTCCAAGCTTTAAAGAGCCATCATTGGCGATACGATACATGGTTTCAATGGAATTAAAATAGATCGTATTGATAGATTGGTTAACAGAAATAACTTTGTGTATTAAATTAAAGACATCTTGCTTATTTTTTTCATAAATCATCAATGATTTTTTAAAAAATTCATGTGTTTCAATATTACGATTAATGAGCGTATTAAAATCATCAAAACAAAACTTAGGAAGTTGACCTTCTAAACGCGTAAAAATAGCAATATAATTTGCACAACAAATAATTTCTGCAGAAACAGATTCCATACGTTGAAAAATTCGTAAGAAATCATATTGTTTTTGAAAATCAAAGTTTGCTTGAATAATTTGTTCTTCGATATGTTCAAAAATATGATTCGAATCATTACGTATGGCAATGATTTTTTCTCGAGTAGCGTCTATTGTATCATGAGAACCATTAGATAAATCAGCTAACATCGTTTTAAGTAAATAAAGTTCTTCTTCATCAATCATTGTGTGCTCCAAAATGGAATCAACAATAAAGTGATCATTTGTCATTGATTTCGTGCCAAAATATTGCTCAAACATAATTTTTAAACAAGTTACCTTAATTAAACGTTAAAATGCTAACATAACCATTATACAAAAAATGAAGAGATATTTTCAATATTTGATAATATAGCTTTTCCAATTATACAGCCTTTAACCTTTTTAATTTCTTTTATATCCTGAACATCTTTTTTATGTCTAACACCACCCGATGCGATGATAGATTTTTTTGAGTTCGAGGCAACAGTGTGAAGACTTTCAATATTTGGACCTAACATCATTCCATCTTTTGAGATGTCAGTGTAAATAATAGAATGTATTTCAGTTGTATTAAGATTGTTTATTAAGTCTGTTAACAACATGCTAGATTTATGGCGCCATCCATCTGTTGCAACAAAGTTAGATTTTGCATCAACACCTGCAATAATTTTTTTTTGGAACATGGTTGCTATCGAAGCTGCTAAATCAAAGTTAGAAACAAATAACGATCCTATAATCACATAGCTTGCTCCTGCATCAAGGTAATAGTGAACACTATCCACAGATCGGATTCCTCCGCCAACCTCAATTTTTAAATTAGTGTGGTTACATATTTTTTTTATTAGTCCCGCATGTACTAAGCGCCCATCTCGTGCTCCATTTAGATCAACAATATGTAATCGCTTTGCTCCCTGATCTTCAAATCGCTTGGCTAAATCCAAAGGAGAATACTTATAAGATGTTACATCTTCATAATGACCTTGTTTAAGTCTAACAACAGAATCATTAAGTAAATCAATAGCTGGGATTACATCAAACATGAGCATCTCCTAATATAGTTTGGAAATAATTTGTAATGCCAGCAAAAGGAACGTCATCTTGATGCCTGTTCGCTAGGTTTTTTATAGAAACTTGCTTGCTTTCAAATTCTTTTTCACCAAAAATAATCATGTAATCTGCTAGCATTTTTTGAGCAAGTTTAATGTGTCCATTAAAATCAACTTTTGAGTAATCAATTGTTACATTAATCATGTTATTGCGTAACTCTTCAGCAATATTAAGACATTCCATTTGATACTCCTTTCCTAAAGCTGCAATATAAACTAAAACAGGCCTTTTGGGAATGGGAATAGATTGTTTCTTTAAAAGCATAATTAGCCTTTCCATTCCAAATGCAAAGCCAACAGCTGGCGTTTGGGGACCTCCTAGATTTTTAATTAAGTTATTATAGCGACCTCCTCCACATATACTATTTTGTGCTCCAAGATCTTCTGATACAACTTCAAATACTGTTTCTGTATAATAGTCAAGGCCACGAACTAATGTTGGTTTGTATTCAAAGGGTATATTAAGATGATCGAGATAGCTAATAACAAAATTAAAATGATCTTTTGATTGCTGACTTAACGCTTCTCTCATATCAGGTAATCCTGATAAATATGTTTGGAGGGTTTCATCTTTACTGTCCAACATTTTTAAGGGGTTATTTTTAAATTTTTCTTGTAAATTTTCAGAAAGTTGACTTAGGTTTGATGCTAAAAATTGCTTTATTCTAGCTTCGATAACGGGTCTACATGTATCAGAACCAACAGAGTTGATATAGATTTTAACATTTCGTAAGCCGAGAGATGTAAATAATCGGTAACTCATCGTAATAACCTCTGCATCTGAAAAGGGGTGATCTGAGCCAATGGATTCAACACCTATCTGATGAAATTGTCGATAACGTCCAGCCTGAGGGCGTTCATAGCGAAACATTGGGCCTTTATAAAACAGTTTAGAATGTTGTGGGGCACGACTAAGATTGTTGGTAATAAAGGCTCTAGCAATCGGAGCTGTTCCCTCGGGCCTTAGCGCAAGTTCTCTATTACCTTTATCAGTAAATGTGTACATTTCTTTTTTGACAATATCGGATTCACTAATAACACGATTAAATAAGTTGGATGACTCAAAAATAGGTGTTCTTATTTCATTAAAGTTATAAAGAGAAAAAATATGTTTGGCCGTTTGTTCAACGTGATTCCAATAATTAATTTCATCAGGCAAGATATCTTGAGTTCCTCGAGGTAGTGAATAGTCCATAGACATTATATAATAGGTTAAAAAAAGAAAAAAATAAATTCTGTTATGTATTTCTTAATTGAAGCAAAAACTTTATACTATTATAGTAGAGTCAAAACGCAATGAAATATTCACAATTATTTATACAAACGTTTAAAGAAAATCCAGCGGATGCACAAATTGTTTCTCATCAATTACTACACCGAGCTGGTTTTATTCAACGATCAGGCACAGGTCTTTATAATTACTCACCCTTAATGATGAGGGTTTTTAATAAAGCTACGGCTATTATTCATGACGAATTAAAAAAGATTGGGGCTCTTGAAATTAGTTTAACGGTTGCAACCCCATCAGAGTTATGGAAGGAATCAAGTCGTTGGGATGAGTTGGGAGCTTTAATGGTGCAATTTAGAGATAGACTAAATAGAGAATTATGTTTAAGTCCAACCAATGAAGAAGCTGTTGTAGATTATTTTAGAAAAATTGCAAAAAGCTACAAACAATTACCTGTTTGTCTTTACCAAATTAATACTAAATTTAGAGATGAGATTAGGCCACGATTTGGTCTTATGCGAGCAAGAGAATTTTGTATGAAAGATGCCTATAGTTTTCACGCAGATAAAGCTAGTTTAGACCGCATGTATGATGACTTATACAAGGCTTATGAGGCTATTTTTACTAGAATGGGATTAACATTTATGGCTGTAGAGGCAGATGGGGGAGCTATGGCTGATAGCGGTGCGAAAACACATGAATTTCATGTGATTGCTGCTAGTGGTGAAGATGAGTTGGTTATTTGTAAGGAAGACAAGTGGGCTGCTAATAGCGAAATGGCTAAAACAAAACGTACTAATGTAATAATCAATTCATCAAAAGAACCGCTTAAGACGGTTGATACAAAGAATCATCATACAATAAAAGATGTAAGTGTGGCACTAAACGTGAGGGAAGATCAATGTATTAAGTCGGTTTTACTGAAAGGTAAAAAAGAAAACGATACGGCTTATGTAATGGCATGTTGCTTGGGTGATGATGATATTAACCTAACAAAAAGTATGGTTCATGCAAAAATAACACAACTAGAGTTTGCCACTGATGAGGATTTAAAAGAATTATCCTTACTGAAAGGTGTTATAGGTCCCGTAAATATGCCAAAAAATGAAATTTATATTGTATTAGACCAGCATATTGCTTTAGATGGATGTTATGTTGTTGGGGCAAATCAAGCAAATACACACTTTATGCACATGGTGCCAAATAGAGATATATCAGAGTTTATCCAGGCAGATATTAGAACGGCACAAGCAACGGATATGTCACTCTCTAACAAGCCTATAGAGCTATGTAGAGGCATTGAAGTTGGTCATATTTTTCAATTAGGTGATAAATATACAAAAGCATTAAATGCATCGATTTTAAATAACCAAGGAAAAGCAATATATCCTTTAATGGGGTGTTATGGCATTGGAGTAGGCAGAGCCATCGCTGCTGTTGTTGAACAATGTTTTGATGATCGAGGTATTATCTGGCCCAAGTCTTTAGCTCCATTTGAAGTTGTAATTATTCCCTTAAAAGCAAAAGACACTAAGATTATGAATGCAGCTCAATCATTATATGAAGACTGTTTAAACGCTAACGTAGATGTAATTCTTGATGATAGAGATGTATCGCCAGGGTTTAAGTTTAAAGATGCTGATTTAATTGGTTTTCCAATACAAATAATTATTGGAGAAACGTTTAAAAAAACCAGTGACATTGAATTGCGTTTGAGAGATTCTGAAAAAAAACAAGAGTTTCACATTTCAGATTGCCTGAAAGAGTTAGGGTATGCCAATATCGCAATGAGAAGCATATGACGTTAAGTTTGATTCCAGGTGTGTTTTTAGTTCTTCTGGTTGTTTTATCAGGTTTAGATGAGCCCGTTGCTAAGCAAGAAGGCCTGGGTTTTTCTTACAAACCGATTGGAATGCAGCAACAAAAGACTTCTGATCAGGAAACGATTTACACATTTATTACATCGAAATTTAAAAAGATTTCTCTTGATGATGCGAAAAAAATTTCAGAAGATTTAGTCAGTTTTGGCAAGAAGCACAATATTGATCCAAAGTTTGCAGCAGCTGTTATTGCACGAGAGTCTGCTTTTAAAAAAGATGCTGTAAGTGTTACTGGAGCAAAAGGATTAGGACAAATAAAAGATTTTAATTTTAAAGATTTAAAAATTACGGACCCATTTAACATTAATCAAAATGTTGATGGTACCATAAAATATTTAAAAAAAATGATAGAAAAGTGGAATTCCAATAAAGAGATGATTGCAGTAGATTCTACTGATAAACGTAATCCAAATAACAAGAAAGTGATTAACAAAGAAGACCACTTAAGCTTAGCACTAGCATCATATTACAAAGGATTCACGGCTGTTAAACAAACGGGCGTTGATAAAAAAACTCAAAAGTATGTAGATGATATCCTCGCTTATTATCAAGAAATCGTAAAAACAGAAAATTCCAACTAAATTTTAAAGAAAAAACTTTTTGTTTGAAAAAAAATTTGCTATAATGCGGTGGTTTAATTTTATTAAATTTGACGTATTGTATTTTAAAGGAGGTTCATAATTATGAACGAAGGAACAAGTATTGGTGAAGTTGAAAATGTTGAAAATTTTAGCTTGGGTAGTAACAATGAAAGTCAACTTCAGGATAGCGATTTAAAGGCAACAAAAATTGGTGAAATATCTGAATTTGAAAGAGAATTTATTAATGAAAATGAAGAATTGGCAACAAAAGAGACCCCAGTAAAGAAACCTGAATCAAAAAAGAGTGACCAAGAATCAAGTAATACATTATTAAAATCAGAATTAGAAAAGTTCTTAGAAGAAGAAACAGCTCAGGTATTTGATTATGAAGATGGGGATGTCATAGAAGGAACGGTTCGTTCTATTGAAAAGTCAGGGATTCTAATTGATTTTAATTTTAAATCTGATGGATATGTTTCAAATTCAGAATTAGGTTGCAATGAAGATGGTAAATCTGAAGTTTTAGAACCAGGACAGAAAGCTTTATTTTTTATTGATAAGCTAGAAACAAAAGAAGGATACTCCTTACTTTCTAGAAAAAAAGCTCAATTAGAAGAATCTTGGGATTATTTAACAAAATCTATAAAAGGTAGAGACACAATCTCAGTTAATGTGATTTCAAAAGTTGAGGGAGGATTAGTTGCATCGTATCAGTCTATTCGAGGGTTTATCCCCGCTTCCCAAATTTTAAAAGAAAATGATTTAGGACTTGATCAGTTTATTAATTCAGAAATGGAAGTTGTGGTATTACAAGCGGACAAACGTCGTCGAAAAGTAATTTTTTCTAGTAAAGCAACTAAACTTTCTAACAAAGAACAGGTTGGAAAACTACTTGATGAACTAGAAGTTGGCCAAATAAAAAAAGGTAAAGTAACGAGTATTAAGAAGTTTGGTGTATTTGTTGATTTAGGGGGCGTTGAAGGGTTAATTCATATTTCTGAGTTATCATGGTCACGCGTTAATAATCCTGCTGATATTGTTTCCTTGGATGATGAAATTAATGTTTTTATTTTGGGTGTTGATCGTGAGACTAAACGAATATCTTTAGGAATGAAACAGCTTATTGAAGATCCTTGGGTTAAAGCTGGATCTGATTTTAATATTGGCGATGTTGTTGAAGGTGTGATTTCACGAATTGTTCCTTTTGGAGCGTTTCTACAAATAAATGATAATATCGAAGGACTCATTCATATTTCCGAAATTTCTTATGATCATATTGAAAAAGTTGAGAATATCTTAAATGTTGGACAAACTGTTAAAGCAAAAATTATTAAATTAATTATTGATGAACAAAAAATTGGGCTAACGTTAAAGCATGATAATCAAGTTCAAACAGAGGAGTCTTCTCAAGAAAATAAACAAGAAGACACACCAGTAGCAGCTGCTACTGAAGAAGGCGAAGGTCAGATAAAAGAAAAAGCTTTATCTGAAGCAGCGGTTGAAGCCAGTAGTGACGGTGCTGTTGAGTCTGTTGAAAATACGGAAAGCCAAGCTGATTTTCAATCCAATGATGAACAAGCCTAAATAAATTGTTTAGCTTTTTTAAAAGTAAAAAAAAGAAAGTTGGTTTATTTTTAAGCGGGGGTGCTGTTAGAGGTATTGCTCACATTGGTGTGTTGAGGGCATTTGAATTTTTTAAATACCCAATTGATATAATTTATGGAACAAGTTCCGGTGCAATTATAGGTAGTTTATATTGCGCCGGTATGAAGCCAGAACAATTAATTGCTATCATGGAAACACTATCAATGCGTGAGTTTGTTAAATTTAAATTATCACGACAAGCTTTGTTTTCTTCTGAAGCAATTCAATTATTTGTTGAAAAGCATATTGGAAAGGTTACATTTAGGGACCTTAAGATTCCCTTAGGTGTTTTTGTAACTAATATTCTGACAGGTAAGGCTGAATTAATTAGAGGTTTAGATTTAGATGTGTCATCTTATGTTAGAGCAAGTTCTAGTATTCCAGGTGTTTTTACGCCAACAACCCTTGAGAGTAAAACGTATATAGATGGAGCATTTGGCTCAGATCAAGATTTAAACACATTTGATTGCGATATAAAAATTGCTTGTAATGCAATTTCTGAAAAACCATTACAAATAATTCCTAAAACAATCCCTGAGTTAGTAGATCGTGCAGCTGAATGTTTAATGATTTCAAAAGGTTATTACCAAGCTCACTACTATGATCTGCAACTTAATGTAATTGATCAACCTATGTCGTCTATAGATTTAAAATTTCGTAAAAGTTTAGTAGAATATGGATTTAAATGTATTGAAAATAATCGTAAAAGAATTGAGGCAATTTTATAATGCATGAACCAAGTAAAGACGGTTTTTTTGGTAATTATGGTGGAATGTTTGTTCCAGATACGCTTATTCCTGCTCTTAATGATTTATTGACCTGTTATAACACGGTAAAAGATGATCCTGAATTTATACAGGAATTAGATTATTATTTACATCATTTTGTTGGTCGGCCAAGCCCCTTATACCGGGCAAAAAATTTATCAGAAAAATGTAATCATACTATTTATTTAAAAAGAGAAGATTTAAACCATACTGGTGCTCATAAAATTAATAATACACTAGGGCAAATTTTGCTTGCAAAAAAAATGGGTAAATCTAGAATTATTGCTGAAACAGGAGCTGGACAGCATGGTGTTGCAACGGCAACTGTCTGTGCCTTAATGGGGATGCAATGTGACATTTATATGGGCGCTGAAGATATAGAAAGACAGTCATTAAATGTCAAACGAATGACATTAATGGGAGCATCTATTCATAGTGTTAATACCGGATCAAAAACATTAAAAGATGCAACGACTGAGGCAATAAGAGATTGGATGCAATATGTTGAAAATACCCATTACATTATAGGGTCTGCATTAGGCCCTCATCCTTACCCCTTATTAGTTCGGAACTTTCAAAGTATTATTGGTAAAGAAGCACGAAGACAAATTTTAGATCAGGAACAAACATTACCGGACGCTGTAATAGCCTGTATTGGTGGAGGATCAAATGCATTAGGTATTTTTCACCATTTTATTGATGATAATAGTGTCAGATTAATCGGAGTTGAGGCTGCGGGAGAAGGGTTAGATTCCAACATGCATGCTGCTTCTCTTTCTAAAGGAAAGCCGGGTGTTTTACATGGATCATTAAACTCAGTATTACAAGATGAAAATGGACAAATACAATTAGCTCATTCAATTTCTGCTGGTTTGGATTATCCGGGTGTTGGTCCAGAGTTATGTTATCTAAAAGAATCTGGCCGGCTAGAATCATATGCTATTTCAAATAAAGATGCCTTACATGGATGTAAGGAGTTAGCAGAGTTAGAGGGTATTATCGCGGCATTAGAAACGTCCCATGCTCTAGCACTTTTAGCAGATAAAAAAATATTAGGTGAAAATAAAATGATTATATTATGTTTATCTGGGAGAGGAGATAAAGATATGGAGACTATATCACAATATGTCTAAGATAATAGCACAGGCATTTAAAGAAAAAGCTCTAATTGCTTATGTCACATTAGGGGATCCTACTATTTCTGATACGATTACATATTGTAAAGCCTTAATCGATTCAGGGGTATCTATGATTGAAATAGGGTTACCTTTTTCGGACCCTATTGCAGATGGACCTATTATTCAAGCGTCTCATCAAACCGCTCTTTTATCGGGAGAAGATGTATCTGTTCGAGCTGCGTTAGATGTTATAAAAATATTAAAAGAGTACGCACCCAATGTTCCTATAATCATTATGGCTGCAACAAATATTATTATGCAATTTGGATATAGGTTATTTTTTCAAGAAGCAACTCAAGCGAGCTGTAATGGTATTTTAATGCCGGATTGTTCGATTGAAATGACTCAAATTATAAAGTATGAGGACCGAGTGCCAGACGTACCTATCATTAACTTAGTATCACCACTCTGTAATGAAGATCGTTTAAAAACAATAATTAGTCAATCAGAAGGGTTTGTTTATTTACTATCATCTACTGGAACTACAGGAGAAAGAGATTCTTTCTCACAACAATTAGAACACTTTATTTCACGAATTAAGCAAATAAAAAACATACCCGTCGCAATTGGATTTGGCGTTAGTAAACCAGCGCATTATAAATCATTAACACAATTTTCAGAGGGTGTGATTATTGGCAGTCATTTTGTAAAGCTATTAAAGAGCAAAGCAACTATTCAGGAAGGGATTGCGGCTGTTAGTAATCGTGTTAAAGAATTTAAAGCATTTTTATGAAAACTATTAATTTAATTGTTCCTGCAGCTGGAAAATCAATACGATTTGAGTCTAGTATTCCAAAACAATTTCATATCGTTAATGGAAAAACTATTTTAGAGCATTCGTTACTAGCATTTTCAGATATCACATTAGAATCGTGTGTCATTGCTACTAGTAAAGAATCAATAGAAAAAGTTAAGGATATTGTTGCTAAGATTCCTTTTTCAGTAAAGGTTGTTTTAGGCGGTAAAACACGAGCAGAATCTGTGCGAGAAGCATTTTTTGCTACTAAGCAGGCTGATATTACATTAATCCATGATGCTGCACGACTTTGTGTTTCAAAACAACTAATTAATCAAATAGTACAAGCCTGTGATGAGTATGACGCTGTTATTCCAGCAATTCCAGTGACAGATACAATTAAAAAGGTAGAAAAAGATCGTGTTATACAAACCTTAAGTAGGTCTGATTTAGTCGCTGTGCAAACACCTCAAGGCTTTACTAGTAATGTCCTAAGAAAAGCTTATGAAGCATGTTTTTCTGATACGATTACAGACGAAGCGAGTTTGATTGAACATGCGGGTATACCCGTTCATATAATTAAAGGTGAAACACATAATATTAAAGTTACAAATCCTATTGATTTAGAGTATGTTAGACGTTATTTATCAAATAATTAACACGTAGTTACGTTTTAGATCTTCCTTTAAAGTAACTTGAAACTAATCCAAGTTCATTGCGATATTTTGTAACGGTTCGCCTTGCAATATGGATACCTTTTTCTTTTAACATCATAGCAATTTTATTATCTGATAATTGAGGGTTTTCTTTAAGAAAATAAGCAATAAATGCTATAAATTGAGCTTTTGTTTTTCCAAAATAATTTCGTGGGCATAATACTTTTAGCGGGATGGTTCCATATTGTGTTTGACAAAATTTTGATGATAAAATTCTTGAAACCGTTGAAGGACTTAATGATAATTCTTTTGCAATATCTTTTTGAAGTAACGGAATTAAAAAGTCAGGACCTTTTTGAAAATACAAAACCTGTTTTTTAGCAATCGTTGACATAAGGGTTTCAAGCATAACACGACGTTGGTTAATAAATTGAATCATATCCTTTGCCTTTTGATATTTTTCAGTTAAAAATTGCTTTGTTTTTACATCAAGATCCTTTTGTTCAAGTGTTTGTAAATAGGTTTCTGATAAGTTAATTGAAATCCCTTTATCAACTTCTAGGTTTTGAATAGTAAGGTTATCATTTGAAAATAAGATTTGAAACGATGGTGTAATATAGTGAGGGTTTTTATTTGAAAAGGATGCCCCAGGATTTGGATTAAAATTGGTTTTAATAAAATCGGCAAGAACCGTTACGCCTTCAATAGGAATGTTACATGATTTAGCAATAACCTTATAGTTTTGATCAGCCAGATCAGTTAGGTGACGCTTAATAACCTTATTTAGGAGTGATATAAGATCCATATTATCAAGCTCTAAATGGTCAAGTTGAATGGTTAAACATTCTTCTAGGGATCTTGCCCCAATTCCATCAGGTTCAAATTCTTGTAAAACAGCTAAACATTTATCAATTACGGCTTGAGATACAGATAAGGATTTTTTAATATACGTTGAAGCCTCAGTCCAATTTAAGATAAAGCCGTTATCATTTAAAGAGTCAATGAGTAAGGTTAACACGTGTTTTTCAGTTTTAGTAAGCAGGCTATAATTTAATTGAGATAATGCAAAATCACGAATGGACTGATAATCCTGAGACGAAATTAAGTCTGTAGCTTGAGTATCAGAACTAGTTACTGATGATTGCTTAGTTAATGATTTTATCATTAAGCTATCTGATTGGGAGACTTCAATAAAAACATTATCATCTTGTTCCTGCTTAATATGATTTAATAAATCAGCATATGATAAATGAAAAATATTAAACATTTGTATTAATTTTGGATTAAGCGATAATGCTAACGATTGTTTTTGATTAAGGCGTGGTTTAATGTTCATAAGAAAATGTTGAATTGACAAAAATTTCACTACGTTTACGTTGATACAGATTACCTAAATGTGTTGCAGCTAATCCAATCATTGCGGCATTATCTGTACATAAATGAGGTTTAATATGAATTAAGTTAATGTTTGTTGATTTAATACGATCTTTAAATGCTGTCATTAGGGATTGGTTACTAGCAACACCACCTCCAATAATTAAATCATTAATTTTAAAATGGTCACAGGCTGTTAATGTTTTAAGCATCAGAGTCTCATTAACTGTTTTTTGAAAACTAGCACAGATATCAGCCACATGATCGTGAGGATTATCTAGGGACTTGATACAATCAATAGTTGCTGTTTTAAGTCCTGAAAAACTAAATTCAAAAGGAGAATGTTTCATTGCGATGGGTAACTTAAATGCATCCATATTACCCTGCTTGGCTGTTTTCTCAATAATAGGGCCACCTGGATAACCAAGCGATAGGTGGCGGGATACCTTATCAAAAACTTCTCCAGCGGCATCATCTCGAGTTCGTCCACAACATTTAAATGAACATTCTTTTTCCATTAAAATAAGATCAGTGTGACCTCCAGATACAATAAGCGCTAAAGCAGGGTAGGTAAGAGTTTGTTGATATTGTGTAAAGGCATAAATATGTCCATGAATATGATTTACTGGAATTATAGGAATATCTAATGCATACGAAAGGCTTTTAGCAACCGATATCCCAACTAGTAAACAACCTTCTAAACCAGGCCCTACTGTTACAGCAATTTGAGATAGTTGACTTAAGGAAATACCAGACTCTGTTAAACTTAATTCAAGTAAAGAGTGAATGGTCTCAGCATGTAATCGAGACGCAACTTCAGGAACAACCCCACCATAATTTTCATGTGTTTTTTGTTGTGATGATACTATATTTGATAGTATGGTTCGTTTATCTTTTATAATTGCAATCGATGTATCATCACAGGATGTTTCAATAGCCAACGTGTATATCATAGATCAACGATTATAAGGAGGCTGAACTAAATAATCAAGAAAATGTGAGTTCAAATGTATCAATCAACCGAGTTTTATTTAAGGTACCAGCAAATAAAACTCGATTTCCTGAACGAATCATAGTAACTGGAGTTAAGGATTTTTCATCAACGAAAGCAATATAATCAATCGTAATATTTGGAGACAGTGATTTTTTGAGTACTGCAGTTAATTCGGTTGCGTCTAGAATACCGCTTTGAACAGCATCTTTAACCTTACATAAGCTTTGAAAAATAGATGCTGCATCATGCCTATCTTGTTTACTTAAATAACGATTTCGAGAGCTTAATGCGATACCTTGTTGATTACGGATAATGGGAGAGCAGTAGATTTTAGTAGGTAAAAATAAGGATTCTATACATGATTTAATGATAATATATTGCTGATAATCTTTTTCGCCAAAAATCACACTATCGGGATCAATCAGATTAAGTAATCGTAAAACAACATTGGTAACACCAGAAAAAAAATTAGGCCTAGATTGTCCGCAGTATAAAGAAGATAATGATGGCACCGTCACGTTTGTAAAGACAGCATCTGGTGGATAAATAATATCGTTTGATGGTAAGAATAAAGCACTAACTGCTAAATCTTTACAATACTGTTTATCATCATCTAAGGGTTTTGGGTAGCGTTTAAAATCTTCATTAGGTCCAAATTGCAAAGGATTTAAAAAAATACTTACAATCACCTCATCAGCTAATGTATGAGCGTGTGTTATAAGGGATGCATGGCCTTCGTGTAAGGCTCCCATAGTAGGTACCAATGCAACACGACGGTTTTGATCTTTGAGAGTGTTACGATACTCTCTCAGAGAGTCTTTATCATAAAATTCATACATTACTGATTAGCAAAGTACCATAACATTAACGTGATGATAAATGAAATAAGTTTAATTTTCCAATTATGTGTTAAAAGTTGTAATACCTTTTTGTATAACATCTACTTTTTCTTTTTCTTGATAATTTCAAGACAATCTTCAAGAGTGAGTTTTTCAGCATCATGATTCTTAGGTATTTTATAGTTTTTACTATTACATTTTATATAGGGGCCATAGCGACCATTAAGAACTTCAATGGGATATTTTTGATCTTTAAAAACACGTATAACTCTTTTTGAGTCTTCTTTACGTTTATCATGAATTAACTGAATAGCTTCATCAAGTGAAATGGTTTCGATAGACAGTGTGTCAGGTATCGAAATAAACGATGAATCATACTTAACATAAGGGCCATATTTACCTCGATTGACAAGAATTTCTTTGTCTTCAAAGTTACCAATTGCTTTTGGATAAGCAAGCAAAGAAAGAGCCTGTGCTAATGATATTGTTTTAATGTCATAATCATCACTAATACTAGCAAACGTAGGTTTTTCATCATCTTCAGCTAAACCTAATTGAACCATGGGGCCATAACGGCCAATTTTTACAAGAACGTCTTTACCAGACTTAGGATCTTTACCAAGATTTCTTTCACCAAGAGACACTTTTTGCATTTCTTTATTAGCAACACCCATCATATCATCTAAAGGCTTATAGTATTTTGATACAACATCATTCCATTGGTGTTTACCATCTTGAATGTCATCTAATTGGGTTTCCATATTAGCCGTAAATTTTAAATCTAAAATTGTATTAAAAAATGACTCAAGGTGGTCATTTGTAGTCATACCAAGTTCGGATGGTAATAATTTTTTCTGTTCTTTAGTAACATACCCTCTATCTTGAATAGTTGACAAGGTTGGTGCATAGGTAGATGGACGCCCAATACCGAGCTCTTCTAATTCCTTTACAAGTGATGCTTCAGAATAACGAGGGGGTGGTTGCGTAAACTTTTGTTCGGAATTTACTTTTTCTAAATTTAGTTTTTCTTCTTTTGTTACTAACGGAAGTGATGATTCTTTGTTGTCATCCTTAGTATCATCTGACTCTGATCCTTCAGAATAAACTCTCGTAAAACCATCAAAAAATAACACAGATCCAGTTGCTCGTAAAAAATAAGATTCTGAGTCATCTGTACAAATAATAATTTGAGTTCGATCATATTCAGCTGCTTTCATTTGAGATGCAATGAATCGATCCCAAATAAGCTTGTACAGCTTGTAATGATCCGTTGTTAAGGCACTTTGAATTTTCTGAGGAGGAAACTCAGTAGAAACCGGTCTAATAGCTTCATGAGCATCTTGAACATTACCTTTTTTCTTAGATACTTTTACGGGTCCACCAATATACTTATCGGAAAATGTGTCTTTAATATAATCTCTCGCTGCTAATTTAGATGAATCAGATAATCGGGTTGAATCAGTTCTCATGTAAGTTATCAAACCAACAGATTCACCATTGATATCAACACCTTCATACAGTTTTTGAGCCATCATCATTGTCTTTTTGGCAGTCCAGTTTAATTTTCGAGAAGCTTCTTGCTGTAGAGTAGATGTGATAAAAGGCACGGGAGGATTGCGTTTAATACGCTTTTTAATAATATCATCAATGGTATAATTAGCTTTTTGAAGATGATTTTGAACATTAAGCGCATCTTTTTCATTTGATACTTCAAACTTATCTTTAATAGACCCTTTAGCAACTAATTTAGCCGTAAAAATAGCATTTTTACTTGTTTTAAAGTCTCCTTCAATAACCCAATATTCTTTAGGAATAAAATCTTGAATTTCTTTTTCACGTTTACAGATAATTTTTACTGCAACAGATTGAACACGTCCTGCACTTAACCCTCGTTGAATTTTTTTTGAAAGTAATGGACTGAGTGTATAGCCAATTAATCTATCCAATACACGACGTGCTTGCTGGGCATAAACAAGATTAATATTAATATTACGAGAGCTATTAATAGCTTCCTTAATTGCTGATTCAGTTATTTCATTAAAAACAATTCGTTTAATTTTATCTTCTGGTAATTTAGTAGCTTCTGCTATGTGCCAGGCAATAGCTTCTCCTTCTCTATCCGGGTCTGTTGCTAGATAGACAATTTCACTTGTTTTAGCAGCTTGTTTAATTTCTTTTAGAACCTTTGATTTGTCTTTCATGGTAACGTAACTGGGTTCAAAGCCTTTTTCAAGATCAATACCCATAGATTTTACAGGAAGGTCTCTTACATGACCAAAAGACGCCATTAATTGGTAGTCTTTACCTAGGAATTTGTTGATGGTTTTACACTTAGCAGGCGACTCAACAATGACGAGATATTTTTTCATGATTTGAATTATGAAAATCCTTTAATGGTTTGTCAATTATTTTCTTAAAAATAATGACTCTAATTTTGATTTATTATAAAAAATATAAAGGGGACGACCATGAGGACATGTATAATTTTGTGGAGATTTAATAAAATCAATTAACAATTGATTAATTTCTTCGGGATATAATGTTTGACCCGCTTTGATAGCAGCTCGACATGCTTGACGTTGTAAAATCTCTTTTTGATCTAAAGTTAGATTGCGAGTAGATCCCGGATAGTCTTTAAGTTGATTTAAAATGGATATAATAAGTTTTGCTACAGAAGACTTTTGAAAGATATTAGGAATTTCGCGAACAATTAATTGATCCATTCCAAATGGTTCAATCAAGAAGTTGAGTTCTTTAAAATAATCTTGTTCAGATTCAAAAATAATCATTAAATCAAGAGATATATCAATCACCTCAGATAATAACAGCACTTGACGTTCAGTTTGAGCCGCAACCTGAACTTTAATTTTTTCATAAAGAATACGTTCATGAACCGCATGCTGATCAATTAGATAGGCACCGGTTGGCGTATTTAAAAAAATATAAGTATTTAAGACTTGAATATAATCTAGAGGTTTAGCTGGCTGTGTATCTGAAGATAGCGGTGATAGTAAGTTTGGAAGAGCCTCTGTTAGATTTGAAGTATCAGAAATTAATGGTTTATTGATAACACGATAGGGTTCTATATAAGATTCATTTGAACTTGAACTAGCTGTAAATGATGGGTAGCTGATAGCTTTGTTTTTATCACCATGTGATGATTGTGGTTCTCTGATAATTGGCTCAATAGGATTAGTATGTTGATTTGATGATTGTAAACTCATCATAATAACCTTTGGAATGCAATCAAATAAAAAGCCAGGATTCACAAATTTAATATCAGCTTTTTGAGGATGGATATTAACATCAACAAGAGACTGGGTAATCGTTATATGAAGTATCACAAGAGGAAAACGGCGTTGAGGAATCAAATCTCGAAAACTATTGGTAATAGCTTTTATAATAAGACTGTTTTTTATAATTCTACCATTAACTGTAATAAGTTGTTTTGTTCGATTTGAAAACGTTAATGTTGGGTCCGAAATATACCCTATAAATGTGATAGGTCCAATGGTTTCATTAACAGCTACACAGCTATCTTTAAGACTTTTTCCATAAAATAAAATTATTAGTTGAAAAAGATCTGTTATTCCTGTTGTATTAAGCTTTTCTTGACCATCACTCAGTAAAACAAAAGAAACATGAGGATTGGATAAACTAAATTGAATACAATAATCTACAATATAAGATAACTCAGTGGCGGTTGATTTTAAAAAGCGTTGTCGAACAGGTAAATCATGAAATAAATCATTAATTATAATGGATGATCCTTTAGGATGAGATGTTTTTTTTACTGCACTTATATCGTCTTTATAAGCTGTGATTGTATAAGCAGATTCATTTTCTTGTTTTGATGTAATTGTTAAATGAGCACAATGACATATGCTAGCTAAGGCTTCACCTCGAAATCCAAAAGATTCCGTTTCATAAATATCATCTAAAGAGCGAATTTTAGAGGTGGCATGTCGTAAAGGAGCTAAGGGAAGGTCTTCATGATGAAAGCCATGGCCATTATCCGTAATGTGAATACATTTTTTACCACCATCTTTGATATCAATGGTAATAGCAGTTGCATGAGCATCTAATGAGTTTTCAATAAGTTCTTTCACAATAGAGGCTGGTCTATCAATAACTTCACCCGCTGCAATTTTATTAATTGTTACAGAATCTAATTGTTTTATTCGTCCTCGCATGAGCTTATTATACCAAAGGGACTTCAGAGAGAAAATAAAGATACTATTATGTAAAAATTGTAAAAGTAAGATAAACTTTAATCATGGCAAAATCATTAAAAATTATGATTAGTGCTTGTGAGTTATCTGCGGATAATTATGCGGCTGAATTAGTAAAAGCACTAAAATCATTGGCACCTCATGCCACTATTTTTGGAGTAGGGGGCCCTGCTTGCAAAAAGGCAGGTATGGATGTGAAGTGGGATATGACAGCCTTATCGACCGTCGGTCTTATAGAGCCTATTTTATTTTTACCTAAATTATATCAATCCTTAACTAAGATGAAAGCTATGCTAAAGGAAAACCAGCCTGATTTATTTATTCCATTAGATAATCAAGGTCTCCATGGGGCCTGTTGTAACTATGCAAAAAAACTTGGAATCAAAACAGTATATTATATTGCCCCACAACATTGGCATTGGGGAAAAAAGGAAGATGGCGTTAAATTAGCAAGTATGGTTAATCATATTTTAGCCATTTTTAAACAAGAAGAGCGTTTTTATCAATCGTGTGGAGCTGCTGTTACCTATGTAGGACACCCTATTACAGATCGTATTAAACCCTATCGAAACCTCCCAAAAAAAGAACCGGTTTTGTCAATTTTTCCTGGATCACGAGAACATGAGATTAAACGTTTATTACCTGATTTAGTGATTGCCGCAGAAACGTTAGCAAAGGAGTACTCTTTGGTTACGACGATTTCAATTGCATCACCAGCCTATAGAGAATTAATTAAGTCTTTGGTTGATAACTATGCTAAATGTAACGTGCAATTTCATGAAGGGGCTAGTTTAGAGTTAATATCAAAGTCAGCACTATCATTAGTGAGTTCAGGTACGGTTAGCTTGGAGCATGCCTTATTAGGTGTTCCTCATGTTGTGACGTATCGCTTTCATCCTATTACCTATTGGTTAGCAACTACATTTTTTAAGAAGACCTTAGAAAAAATTCCTTATATGAGCATGCCAAATATGTTACTTAACAAGGAGCTATTTCCAGAATTGTTGCAAGATAAATTTTCTGTAGATTCTTGTATTCAAAAAGCTAACTATATTTATAAAAATCAAGAAACATTAAATAATGATTGTAATCATCTTTGGGATATTCTATATAGAGGGAGTGTTGCTGAGCAAGCAGCAACACAAATCTTATCGTTACTTTAAGCTGGTTCTAACTTTATTTTTTGAGATTGAGCATTGTAAATGGTTTCATCAAGTTCATTTTCGCTTTTAGATACTACAATGGTTACCATGCAATCTCCAATAACATTAACGGTTGTTCGAGCCATATCAAGTACACGATCAATACCTGCAATCAATGCAATTCCTTCAACTGGTAAGCCCACAGAATTTAGAACTAATGTAAGCATAATTAATCCAGCACCTGGAACGCCTGCTGAACCGATTGAGGCTAATGTTGATGTCAGAATGATAGTAATATAATTACCAAACGATAAATCAATACCATATGCTTGTGCAATAAATAACGCCGCAACACCTTGATACATTGCCGTTCCATCCATATTAATAGTTGCTCCAAGAGGAAGAATAAAACTAGATAAATTATCTGATACACCTAAGTTTTTTCGAGCACATCGAATCGTAACAGGGAGTGTTCCTGAGCTACTAGCTGTACTGTAAGCAATTGCTAGCGCATCAATAATACCTTTAAAAAAGTTAATAGGATTAAGCCTTGCAACAAATGCAACTGCACCTGAAAGTGTAAATACAGCATGAATAACACATCCTAAATAAACACCAAATAAAACTTTAAGTAACGGTAGTAAAACAGCTAGTCCATATTTTTGAGAAATAAATGCCATTAATGCAAAAACACCATAAGGTGCTAATTCCATAACAATTGCAGTAAGTTTGTACATAGCTTCTGCTATAGCATCTATAACATTAACAAGGGGATCTGCTTTTTTTCCAACAAGGTTAAGTGACAATCCAAATAAAATCGCAAAAACAATAATGGGTAGAACTTCTCCCTTAGCCATAGATTGAACTGGATTTGCTGGAACCAAATTTACCAATGTTTCGGAAAATGGTTGAATTTCTTTTGCTTGTGTAATCTTAGCATCGCCTAAGTCAACGCCAGCTCCGGGTTTTAATACGGTTCCAATAGTTAAACCAATTGTAATAGCAACAGCTGTTGTAAGTAGGTATAATGAAAATGTTTTCATCCCAATTCTACCTAATTTCTTAGGATCCTTCATTCCTGTAACACCTACAACAAGAGATGAAAATATAAGTGGAACGATGAGCATTTTAATTGCTCTGATAAAGACATCACCTAAAGGCTTGATATTTGCAGAAAATGTCGGAAAAAATATTCCACAGATTACACCAAGTAATAACCCTAATAAAATTTTTGCCCATAACTTCATGATAAACTACCTCCAAAAAACCAAAAATAAGTTGCAATAAATTTATGAAACTTAAGAATGAATATTATCTTATAGAGTAATCTAAGTTTACATAAAAATCAATTTTTCTTAACGGTTTAACATGTTGCGAGTATTTACATATTATTGGAGATAATTTTAAATTCATATTACAATAAATTATCTAATAATCTATATTGCAGAAAATAATTGCAATCATTGTAATTAAGACTCAGGAGGATAACCCCTTATGTTAAAAAAAGAATACATTAAACAATCTCAGGAATCAGAAACGTTATTGATTCATGAATTATCACGATTAAAATCAAATCAGGGAGAAGATATTATTCGTTTTGGGTTTGGGCAATCTCCTTTCTTACCAATTCAGAGTGCCATTAATTCCTTGAAAGATAGAGTAGAACATAAAGAATATGTTAGTGTTCAGGGAATTGAAGAGTTGCGAGAAGCAGTGGCAGCCTTTCACAATCATTATGATCAAATTAATATTAGTGCTGATAATGTTTTAATTGCACCTGGTTCAAAAATTTTGATTTATTCAATTATTGCTTCATTTGATGATGCAGATGTGTTTTTAGTGACGCCATCATGGGTATCGTATGAACCACAAGCAAATCTTGCAAAATTACCTGTTACTAGACTGCAAACAAATTTTGAAAATCGTTGGCGATTACTTCCTTCTGAGTTAGAGCGTGCTTGCGAACAGCGAGAAAATAAAGATAGACCGATTGTTATGGTTTTTAACTATCCTGGAAATCCTGATGGGCTAACGTACACATCAGAAGAGCTAGCAGCGTTAACAGCCGTATTTAGAAAATACAATATATTGGTTATTTCTGATGAGATTTATGGCTTTTTAAATCATAAAAGTGAACATGTTAGCTTAGCCCGTTACTATCCAGAAGGAACAATTGTTACAAGTGGTTTGTCCAAGTGGTGTGGTGCTGGAGGGTGGCGTTTAGGGGTTGCTTTATTGCCAACACGCATTGAAGAAAAATTAAAAAAGACGATGATTGGAATTGCATCTGAAACATATTCATGTGCACCAACACCAGTACAGTATGCCGCAATTGAAGCTTATCAAATTGGAGACGATGTTGAATCATATCTAGCGCATCAAAGACGTATTTTAAGGTTAGCAGGTAATTATGTTTGGAAGACGTTATCACAAGCAGGCATTAATGTTCACAAACCAGAAGGTGGATTTTATTTAACCTTAGATTTTGAACCATTTCGACATGTGCTTAATAGTAAAGGTATTAAAACAAGCAAAGATATCTGCGAAGCCTTATTAAGTGAAAAAGGTGTTGCCATGTTACCTGGTAGTGTTTTTGGTTATGATCAAGATATTCTAACAACTCGATTATGTTATGTTGATTTTAATGGGGTAGCCGCTATGAAAGCCTCAGAGGATCTTGGTCAAGAAAAAGAATTACCTGAAAACTTTCTACAAACATATTGTCCCAATGTTATTGAAGGTAGTAAACGAATTGCTGATTGGGTGAAATAGATTTTGGTAGAATCAACCTTATTTAAAGATATTGAAATTGTTACGCCTGATGGGGTGTTTCAGGGTGATGTATTAATAAAAAATGGTAAGTTTGCAGCAATAGAACCTCATATATCAGAATCCGCAGAAGTTGTAATTCATGAAGCAGGTTTAACATTATTACCGGGTGTAATTGATCCCCATGTGCATTTTAGAGATCCTGGGGCTACTCACAAAGAAACCATTGAGACGGGCTCACATGCCGCCGCGGCTGGAGGGGTAACAAGTTTCTTTGATATGCCAAATACAAACCCTGCAACAATTTCTAGAGAAACAATGGCAACAAAAAAATTACATGCATCAAAAACATCGCTAGTTAATTATAATTTTTTTATTGGAGCGACGGCCAATAATCTTAACGAATTAATTTCTGTTGAAAATGTGCCTGGAATTAAAATTTATGTTGGTTCATCTACAGGATCGTTATTGGTAGATGATTCAGATAGTTTAGAATCAATTTTTTCAAAAACAAAAAAAATTATTGCGGTACATTCAGAAGATGAGGCAATGATACAAGAAAAGCAAGAACAGTTTTCAGGTTCTTTAGATGTTCTAGATCATGAAAAAATTCGATCAGCTGAAGGGGCCTTAAAATCAACAATTCGGTTATGTGATTTAGCAATCAAGTATCAACATAGATTACATATTTGTCACTTAACTACTAAGCAAGAAGTTGATTATTTAAAATCGTTAGGTGCACAATCACTAATTACTACAGAAGTTACACCACAACATTTGTTAACATTTAGCCCAGATATTTTAAATAAATGGGGGACAAAAGCTCAAATTAACCCACCCATTCGATCTAGGCAACATCAAGAAGCTCTATTTCAAGCGTTAAAAGAAGGTGTTATTCACTGTTTAGGATCTGATCATGCGCCACATTTGGAGACTGAAAAATCACAAGTATTTGGTCAAGCCCCATCTGGTATGCCAGGTGTAGAAACGAGTCTTCCATTATTTTTAAATTTAGTTTCTCAAGGGCACTTTAGCATAGAGGCATGTGCGCGATTAATGTCTTATATGCCTGCAAAATTATATAATGTGAAACAAAAAGGACAGATTAAAGTTGGTTACGATGCTGATTGTGTATTAGTCGATCGAAAAGGAAAACATACCATCGATACAGCAACGCTTGTAACAAAGTCAAAGTGGAGTATCTTTGAAGGCTTAACATTAACAGGAAAACCCATTGCTACATTTGTTAATGGGCAGTATGTATTCCGAGAAGGATCCTTTTTTACTGAGATTAAAGGTAAAGAAGTTATGTTTGGTTAGCATCTCATACTAGTAGATTTAATATTCAACTAAAGATTTAGGTATATTATTTCTTACTTGTTTTGTGAAGATTGCAGATTTTTTTGAGTAATGTTTACAATATCTGTAAAGTTATGATTTGTATTAGGCGCCTGATTTTTAGTTTGTTGAGTAATAACACTACTATAAAAAGAATTTTTGTCTTTGGAAGTATTGCTAGTTTGATAGTCAGATTTAGTTCTAGATTCACTTATAGGGCTATATAATTGTGTGTAGTAACTGTCGGGTTCTTGGCTGCTAGAAAAACTGGTAGATGAAGCAGGTATCGTTGTTTGAATATTAGAATTAGCAGACTCAGTGGTATAGGGATTACCTATATCGGTATTATTGCCATTATTTAAAAATTGCTTTAAAGATGATTGATTAACACCATTTGGGATATCAATAGTTGCCAAAATAGCAGTAGATGTTAATACTAAAAATGATATCACTAATCCTAAAAAATAAATCATGAGCTTATTATGTCATAATATACGTATAAATCCAAAAATAAATATTATTGGTTATAAAATGGTTCTAATTGGATTGTATTCAACCCGTCCTCTTGATTGTATAGTGTTGCATTGTCTAATGATATTTCCTCAGAGTTACTATTGGAGTCTTCTAAGTTTTCTAAAATAGAAGGTAATTTAGAGTTGGTTGAATCTGAGAAGCTTGATGGAATAAATGTATTAACAAGTACTTGGGCATTAATACTTTCTTCAGGTTGATAATCAGTTGTAGTATCTGCAATAGGGGGCGGGCCATCATTTATCTGATTTTTCTGAGAAATAAACGAGTCAAAATTTTCATAGGATCGTTGTAAAGAATTACTAATGTTAGATTGTGGTCTCATTTGGCTAGAGTTTATGGCATTGTATGAATCATAGTTAGAGTTATTTAAGAAAGGTTGATCCAGCATCATTTTATTTGATGGTATATATGTAGAAGGGCTATTTCCAGAATTTAAACGAGATTGATTAAAGACGTTATTTTTTAACATCGTTATATCAACACTATTATCAGGATCATAATCCATCGCAAGTAAAGGGGCGTTCATAAGCAAATAACTAAGCAACCATAAACAAATAATGTGCATAGTATAACTATTCACCCGTTATAGTAGAAAATAAACCTTTACTAATAGTTAGTGCTTTAAATTATGATACTGAGAGTTGACAGACACCTCTTGCCTAATTAAAGTTTAAGCTTATGTCAAACACAAAACGTTTACCAGAATGGTTTAAGGCATCTAAGGGGAAGTTAGCTGCAACAAAACAATTATCGTCCATTTTAGAAGCGGAAGTTCCCAATAGTATCTGCCAAGAAGCCCGCTGTCCAAATCGTTATGAATGTTTTAATAAGGGCGTTTTAACATTTATGATTTTAGGGATAACGTGTACTCGAAATTGTGCCTTTTGTTCAGTAACTCACGGAAATCCGTTACCGCCTAATAAAAATGAATTAACATCTATTCTTAATGCAATTAAAAAACTATCATTACGATTTGTTGTATTAACATCACCTAATCGAGATGATCTTATTGATGGAGGGGCTAGTCATTATGCGTTTATTGTTGAAGAAATAAAAAAGGTTTACCCTCATGTTAAGGTAGAGGTTTTAATACCAGATTTTCAGGGAGATATAAACGCCTTAGAAACAGTTATTCAAGCGAATCCAGATGTTTTAAATCATAATGTTGAAACAGTGCCATCTTTATACTCGGTTGCGAGAAAAGGTTCCTTATATGATAGGTCATTAACTGTGTTAAAAAACTCGAAGAAAATTAACGCTAACATACTTACTAAATCAGGGTTAATGGTGGGTTTAGGAGAAACCAAAGAAGAATTACAGGAAACATTTAAACATATTAGATCGAGTAACGTTGATATATTAACACTTGGTCAATATCTTAAACCTTCCAAAGATAATTTAGATGTTGCAAAGTATTACACCCCTGATGAATTTGAACAGCTTAAATTACAAGCCGAAAAAATAGGATTTCCATTTGTATTTTCAGGACCTCACGTTAGAAGTTCCTATCTTGCAGATCATGTTTTTGATAATACAATTTTAGAAAATAAACATGAATTTATTAATAATTAGCTGGATTTTTATTTCATATTTTATAGCAGCAATTCCATTTGGCTTAATAATAGCAAACGTTAACAATGTTGATATTAGAAATATGGGATCCGGAAATATTGGCGCAACAAATGTTTACCGTGCGATGGGCGCTAAATATGGAATTCTGGTCTTTTTCTTAGATGCACTCAAAGGAGGTATTCCTACGTATGTTGCTACTTTAATAGGGCCTCTTCCCTGGTTTCACATAACGGTAGGTACAATTGTTATATTAGGGCATTCCTTATCATGTTATGTTAAATTTAAAGGAGGAAAAGGTGTTGCTACGGGAGCTGGTGTTATCTTAGCATTAAGTCCACTAATTGGACTTAGTGTTATTACACTAGCCTTTCTTCTAATTTACTTTACACGTTATGTTGCGTTAACATCTATTATCTGCTCAATCATAACCCCCTTATTATTTTTTAGTCTGGGATACCCTAACAGTTATTCTATTATCTTTAGTTTTATTGGGTTATTTATAATTTTTAGGCATCGTTCAAATATTAAGCGCTTGCTAGAAGGTACTGAAAATAAGGTATAATAATATTCAATCAACAAAAATGGATACACTAAATAACGGTTCTCATATTGGTATTATAGGTTGTGGTGCTTGGGCTACAACGATTGCAAACCATATTGCAAAAAAAGGTATAAAAACTAAAATTTGGTGTCATCGACAAGAAATTGTAGACGAAATTAATTCACAAGTAAGATCATTATTACCTGATGTGGCTATTTCAAAGGACTTACAAGCAAGTTTAGACTTTAATGAGGTTGTTGGATCAGCACAGGCTCTAGTTCTATGTGTTCCAGCTCGTTATTTGGAGAGTGTCATTGAGCATTGGAGACCTATTTTTAAACCTAATCAGCCTGTTTTATCTTTGATAAAAGGAATTTTTTCAGAAGAATATATATTAGTTGAATCCTATTTAAATTCCATTTTTCCAAATATCTCTTACTCCTTATTATCAGGGCCAAACTTAGCACTAGAAATTGCTCAAGAAAACCCAGCCGCTGCCGTTGTAGCTTCCGCAGATATACCAAATCAACTATTTTTTCAAA
>PBEQ01000013.1 GCA_002719695.1 bacterium
GAGAAGATTGACGGCAAAGGTACTCCGCGACTGTGTTAGCGAGATGCAGGAACATCGCGGCAAAGAGGACAAGGCCGTCGCTAAAGCATTGGAAGCTGATGGGACTGAAATATGGACGGAAGATGCAGAAGAGGCTTTACTCGCAGAAAAGGCACTAATGAGAATAAGGGAAAAAGTAGGAGCGCATCTAAACAATCTCAAACGAGTTCTTGGCGACGATGCTGAACTAATGACTGATCCAGAAGAATTACTGGGGATTTTCTATTCTTCGCTAGAAGAGACACTAGATGAGCCGATGACTATGGCCCGATTTATACACACATTAGAATCTGTTAGAATCGAAATTGACGAGGCACTGGATACGGATCCAGAAATTGCATGGTGTGGTTTGACAGAAACAGATGCAAAAGAGCAGGGGATTGCTATTGAAACCTCTAAATTTAGTTGGGCAGCATCAGGCCGAGCCTTAAGTTTAGGGCGTACCGATGGATTAACAAAGTTGATTTTAGAAAAAGATACCCAACGTATTTTGGGTATGGGTATTGTAGGTCCAGGAGCTAGTGAATTGATTGCAGAAGGATGTTTAGCGATATCAAATGGACTATATGCGGCTGATTTAGCTGAAACGGTTCATGCACATCCAACATTATCAGAAACGATTATGGAATCAGCTGAACTCTTTTTTGGTCATTCAGCCCATGCTTATAATCCAAAAGTGGAACAAAATATTTCAGTATAATAAAACTATTTTTATATACAAGAAAAAAAGCAGATTGCTAATGATTGCTTAAAGAATCTTTCTATTTTATAATAAAAATCAACATAAAATAGATTTTGATAATTAAATACTATCAAGAGCATGGAGATTTGAATTGAGTTTAAAAGAATTTAGCGATATCGCTAATAAAGAATATGAATACGGATTTAAAACGGATATCAAGACAGAGTTAATCGAAAAAGGATTAAATGAAGACATTGTCAGAAAAATATCAGCCAAAAATAATGAACCTGATTTTATTTTAGAGTTTCGCCTAAAAGCTTATAAACATTGGTTAACAATGGAAGAACCCGATTGGGCACTACTCGATTATCCAGAAATTGATTATCAGGCCTTACATTATTATGCAGCCCCAGAAAAGCCAAAAGAAAAACTTAAATCTATGGATGATGTTGATCCAGAGTTAAAAAGAACCTTTGAAAAGTTAGGCATTCCATTAAACGAACAAAAAAAATTAGCCAATGTTGCTGTAGATGCCATTTTTGATAGTGTTTCTGTTGCAACAACCTATAAAGAAAAATTAATGAAACATGGTGTTATTTTTTGCCCATTTTCAGAAGCAGTTGAAAAATATCCAGAGCTAATTAAAAAATATATGGGATCCGTTGTACCTCATACAGATAATTATTTTGCAGCCTTAAATTCTGCTGTTTTTACAGAAGGATCCTTTGTTTATATTCCAAAAGACACCATTTGCCCTATGGAGTTATCAACTTATTTTAGAATTAATGCTGAACAAACTGGTCAGTTTGAACGAACGTTAATTATCTGCGAAGAAAATAGTTATGTTAGTTATCTAGAGGGCTGTACAGCTCCTAAGTTTGATACGAATCAACTTCATGCCGCTATTGTTGAGCTTGTTGCCTTAGATAATGCTGAAATCAAGTATTCTACAGTTCAAAATTGGTATGCAGGTGATCCAAAAACAGGAAAAGGCGGAATTTACAATTTTGTTACAAAGCGTGGGAAATGTTTAGGAAAAAAATCAAAAATTAGTTGGACTCAAATTGAAACCGGTTCAGCCATTACTTGGAAGTACCCTAGTTGTATGCTAATAGGTGATGATTCTATTGGCGAATTTTTTTCTGTAGCACTCACTAATCATCACCAACAAGCCGATACGGGTACCAAAATGGTACATATTGGAAAAAATACAAAAAGTACGATTGTATCTAAAGGAATTTCGGTTGGAAAATCGGTTAATACCTATCGTGGTAAGGTACAAATGAATAAATCTGCGAAAGAATCAGAAAACTTTACGCAGTGCGATTCAATGTTAATAGGAGATGAATGTTCAGCAAATACCTTTCCATATATTGATGTTAGAAATGCATCATCTAACTTAGGTCATGAAGCAGCAACCGTAAAAGTATCTGAAGAGCAATTGTTTTACTGTCAGCAACGTGGAATATCCTTAGAAGATGCCTTAACAACAATAGTAAATGGCTTTTGTGCTGATGTATTTAAAGAGCTACCTACTGAGTTTGCCGTCGAAGCAACTCAGCTTCTAAGTTTAAAATTAGAAAATACAGTTGGATAGGAGATTTTATTATGTTTGAAATAAAAGATTTAAAAGCAAGTATTGAAGAGAAAGACATTTTGAACGGACTTTCTTTAACGATAAAACCTGGCGAAATCCATGCAATTATGGGACCCAATGGGTCGGGAAAAAGCACGTTAGCAAAAGTGATTTCAGGGCACCCTGATTTCGAAGATCCAGAAGGTGATATTAAGCTAGATGGTAAAGATATTTTAGATTTAGAACCAGATGAAAGAGCTAATGAAGGTGTTTTTCTGGCGTTTCAATATCCGGTTGATATCCCCGGTGTTAATAATTCTGAATTTTTAAGAATGGCTTATAATGCCAAACAAAAATACCAAAATCAGCCCGAAATTGATCCATTTGATTTTGAATCATTAATTAAAGAAAAATTAACAGTCTTAAATATGAAAGAAGCCTTTTTAAGCAGACCTGTTAACCATGGTTTTTCTGGTGGAGAAAAAAAGCGCAATGAAATATTACAAATGTTAATGCTTGATCCAAGAGTTGTAATTTTGGATGAAACAGATTCAGGCTTAGATATCGACTCATTAAAACAAGTTTCAGATGCAATTAATCATTTTAAGTCAGAAAATAAAATGATTTTAATTATTACTCACTACCAGCGTTTACTAAATCATATTGTGCCAGATACTGTTCATATTATGGCAGATGGTAAAATAACTAAATCAGGGGACAAGTCATTAGCGCTAACCCTAGAGGACCAAGGTTACGATGCTTTCAAAGACAACCAATCCTAAAACAATGGAATTAGAAACATTACAAAAACAGGCAAGAGACGCCTTTAATACACTTGGATTTCCTACCAAACGTCATGAAAATTGGCTTTATTGGACGCCGGATAATGAGCAAAAAGCATTAGAAAGAAAATTTTATGAACCAAGTGATTCGATAAAAGAAAATGATGTTATTTTAATTAAAAATGGTTCATTGCGATCAAAACCTAACAATAATAATCTAACCGTCTCAAATGATACTCATGACTATCAAAATGAAAATCTTTCATTTAATCTTGATAGTAGTTCTTTATCATATTTAAATACCTCAGAATGTAGTGAGGTGATAACAATTCGTTGTAGAGGGATCATAAATGAGCCTCTTCAAATTAGACTAGAATCTGATCATACAAAAGACAATTCGACTGTTAATACTAAAGTTAATTTAATTGTTGAAGAACATAGTTCTATTACAGCCACTTTCTACCATCAGCAGTTAGGGGGAGCGTTTAATCTAACTAATACATCATTTGAATTGGTCTGTAAGGATAATGCCAATGTAAATATTTCTCATGTTTTTAAAGATAATAAATCAAAAGCATTTTTTCATTCTATTATTCATATGCATGAAAAGAGTAATTGTAATCATATTAGCTATGTTACAAATTCATTACTAACCAGACACGATACAAATGTAACGTTTTATAAAGAAGAGGCGTCATTAAATTTAAAAGGAATTAACCTTTTAACAGGAGAAGAGCAGTTTTATAATCATCTAACGATTAATCACAAATCAAAAAATTGCTTTTGTAAGCAACATTTTAAAACTATCCTTGATGATAAATCTATTTCTGAATTTTCAGGATTAGTTTATGTGGCTAAGGGATCACATGAAGTTGATTCCCAGCAAATGAATCAAATTTTATTATTTTCTGATTCTGCAAGAGCGTTATCAAGACCACAACTAAAAATTGATGCTGATGATGTTCAATGTGCTCATGGAAGTACCATTGGGCAATTAAACCCAGAAGAGATTCATTATATTAAATCGAGAGGATTAACAGAATCAGAAGCAAAAGCATTATTAACCTATGGTTTTGCAGAAGAAATCATTGAAGAAATTCAAGATTCTCATTTAAAAGAAGCCTTAGCCCAAGATATTAAAGAGACGGTTCGTAAGATAAAGTCATAAGCATGATACAGAAAAAAAATAATATTCGTGATGATTTTCCAATCTTTAAAAATCACCCAGAATTAGTTTATTTAGATAGTACAGCTACTACTCAAAAACCAAAAGCTGTTATTAATGCTATGACAGCATTTGTATCAGATGACTACGCAACAATTAATAGAGGGATTTATTCATTAAGTTATCATGCAACGCAAAAGTGTTTAGCTGCAAGAAAAGCAGTTCAGAACTTTATTAACGCAAAATCAGAAAAAGAAGTTGTATTTGTAAAAGGAACAACAGAAGCCATTAATATAATAGCAAATAGTTATCTAAACCATGTTATTACAGATAGCGATAGTATTTTATTATCAGATATGGAACATCATGCAAACATAGTTCCATGGCAACAGATTGTAAGTCCAAACCAAATCAAGGTGTGTAACATTACCAATTCAGGAGAACTAGATTGGGATGATTTTAAGAAAAAGTGTCAAAATAATCCAAAGTTAATTAGTCTTACCCATGTTTCAAATGTTCTGGGAACAATTAATCCAATTAAAGAATTAATTGCATATGCAAGAGAGCATACCGATGCCATTATTGTTATTGATGGGGCTCAAGCCGTTGGCCATATGGCTGTGGACGTTCAAGATCTTGATTGTGACTTTTATTGTTTTTCAGCTCATAAGTTATATGGTCCAACAGGGATTGGGGTCTTATATGGTAAATATGAGTTATTAGATGAAATGACGCCCTATCAAACAGGTGGGGATATGATTGAATTAGTTTCATTTGAGCAATCCACATTTACAAAACCACCTGCAAAATTTGAAGCTGGTACCCCTGCGATTATGGAAATTATGGGGCTACATGCCTGTATTAACTATATTTCAACTATTGGATTTAAACATATTCAAGAAATAGAATATTCCTTATATGAGCAACTTATTAATGAGGTTCAATCCCTAAAAGATTTTACAATTCATGGTGAATCAAATCATAAGGCGGCTATTTTATCATTTAGTATTAAAGATATTCATCCTCATGATATAGGGACTATCATGGATCAAGAACACATAGCCATTCGAGTGGGGCATCATTGTGCTCAACCATTAATGAAACGCCTTGCTGTTCCTGCCACTGCAAGAATTTCAATAGGTTGTTATAATACAAGTGAGGATATCTCAAAGTGTGTAACTGCACTAAAAAAGGTAGTTGATTTTTTTAAATGAGCCTAAATAAATTATACGAACAGATGATCTTGGAACATAACAAAAATCCAAGAAATTTTAAGAAAGTAGATCCCTGTACGCACTCATCTCATGGCCATAACCCCTTATGTGGTGATGATTATGTGGTTTCAATTCGAGTAAAAGATGGGATAATTGATGATATCGGATTTGAGGGTATGGGATGTGCTATTTCTAAAGCAAGTGGTTCTTTAATGACGGAAACATTAATTGGAAAACCGATTGATTTCGTATTAGATACAAAAGACAAATTCATTAATTTAGTTACAGAAGATGATGCCGTAAACGAAAATTTAGGAAAGTTAGTCGTTTTTGAGGGTGTAAAAAAGTATCCTGTTCGTGTAAAATGTGCAGCCTTAGTATGGCGAGCACTAGAAGATGCCTTGATTAATACCAGTAGTAATAATAATACGGTAACAACCGAATAATAAGGAGATATAAATGAGTGATGAAATAAAATTAACGGCAATGCCAACTCCAAACCCAAATACAATTAAATTTTTGCTAGAAAAAACATTTTTTGAAAGAGGAAGTATTGATTTTAATTCAAAAGAACAAGCAAAAGGATCCTTATTACCTGAATCATTATTTGAAATTAATGGCATAGCAGGTGTTATGATTGGTATTAACTTTGTTTCAATAACAAAATATGATGAAAATGGCTGGGAAGAGGTTTTAGAACCAGCCAGTAATCTTATTAAAGATCTTTGCTCAAAAGATCAATCTTTGTTTGATGAGTCCTTACTTGAAAAAGCAAATGAAGTTGCCGAAAATGATTCAGAATCAGTAAAAAAAATTAAAGCTATTTTAGATAGTGAGATCAGACCAGCTATTGCAATGGATGGCGGAGACTGTGAGTTCCACTCCTATGAAGATGGTATTTTAACATTAAAAATGCAGGGAGCTTGTAGCAATTGCCCCTCATCCGTAATGACATTGAAAATGGGAATTGAAAATCGACTTAGAGAAGATATTCCAGATTTGAAAGAAGTTATTCAGGTATAAAAAAACCGGAAAAATGAACTAAGAAAGGGGGGAAACTTCGTTATCTTTCCGGTATATAATTATCGTAATGAGTTGTCCAAAAATTTCACAAAAACATATCGAAATTATCTGTTTTTTATTTTGCGCATTCTTTTAACGTAACTATTAAAGGAATCCCAGTAAGAAATTTTATCCAAAGACACTTCCATTTCATTAGGAAATAATTGTTTGTCAAAGAGACAAACAATTTAAATGATTTACAATCTTTTAAGTAAATAAACGTGCCCGTTTCATGATTAATATCATAAAAAATGTTCTATTTTTCCATTTTCGAAAAATAATAATAATTGAATTGGTAGTTATAGAATTAATAATAGGTAATTGAGCTAAAACTAGTGTGTTACCAAACTTAAACATCATTATTTTTTGATGCTAACATTTCATTTGGTGTATTTGATTAGTCTAAGCAAAATTTAAAAAGATCAACGTGCTGAACATTTGCTCGATTTGAGAATGATAAATTTACAACTATATAATTTTACTATAATCCGAAAAAAACAAGTGTCAAATTTGAGTCTAAAAAACTATTATATATATTATAAATTATATGATGCTGCAATCGGAAAACGTCGTCCCTTAACAAAAGAGCTTGTAGATACACGAAGTAGGGTAGGTGCTTGTTTACGTTTATATTCATTAAAACAAATCCGCTTTATTACCATATCAACACAAGCCTCATCAGAGTGAATATCTGATAAAATTTGATCTTTTGATAAAGAAAGGTTTATATAGGCATTAATAATGGGATCAAGAATATCGTAGGATGGGAGTGAATCTGAATCCTTTTGATTTGGTCTTAGTTCTGCAGATGGCGGTTTTGTAATTGATTTCACAGGAATAATTGAATCATCTTGATTAATAAACTCAGCAAGTTGGTAAACTTCTGTTTTATACACATCAGCCAAAACAGATAAGGCTCCACACATATCACCATATAACGTGCAATATCCCATAGCAATTTCTGATTTATTACCGGTTGATAAAACCAAAGCATTAAATTTATTTGCAATAGCCATTAACAATGTGCCACGACAACGAGCTTGAATATTTTCTTCAGTAATATCAGCTGTTTTATCTTTAAAAATAGGATTTAATTGAGAAATAAATTGATCATAAAGAGAGTTAATTGGTATTACAGAATAATGAATATCTAATGTATCCGCTAATAATTTAGCATCTATTAAACTGCCTTTAGATGAAAAAGGACTTGGTAAGGAGACCCCTTTTACATGCTCTTTTCCTAGGGCAGCTACTGCAAGTGCACATGTAACAGCTGAATCAATACCTCCAGATAATCCAATCACAACATCATTAAACCCTGTTTTATGAACATAATCTCGTATTCCAAGAACTAAGGCATCATGGAGGTTTTTTAATTTAGAATGTGATAATGATTTGTTTATAGGAGACTCAGTTTTAGATAAATCAATAATAGTTGTATCTGACCTAAATGATTTTAGTTGAGCTATAAAATCTCCATTAGCATTTAAACAAAAGCTACTTCCATCAAAAATTAAATGATCATTGCCACCAACTTGATTTACCATTATGACAGGTACTTGTAATGCTAAAGCATGTTTTTTAAAAATCTCATAACGCAACTGCTGTTTATCATGTTCAAAAGGAGATGCTGATAAATTAATTAATACATCGATAGTGTGCTCTTTGAAAAAACTAATTGGATCTAAGGTGTCTGATAAATCGCTACTCCATGCATCTTCACAAATTGTTATTCCAATCCGGAGCCCTTTTATATTCAAAAACACCTTGTTGGGTCCCTGATTTAAAATAACGTTTTTCATCAAATATATCATAATTAGGTAAATTATGTTTAAATTGTTCAAAAATAATAGCACCATTATTAATAATATAAGCCGTATTAACTAACTTCTCTTTAAGCAGTCGCGGTGTTCCAATACATAATGCAGTATTTGGAAACTTGGATGTTAAACGTATTAATTGTTGTAAATAGTCCTCAATACTAAGTATAAAATCTGGTCTTAACAACAGATCTAGAGGAGGATAGCCTGTTAAAATACACTCTGAAAAAATAATTACGTCTACACCGTCATTGGCATAACGTTTAAATTCAGTTTCAATTAAGCTGTAGTTATAAGCAAGATTTCCAATAATAGGATTTAATTGAACTAAGGCAAGTTTCATATACAAAATTATAACAAAAGCTGTCACGCATAAACATATTTAAAATGATGTTCAAATAAAGCTATATTTGTTATAAAAGCAGTATGAGATTTTTTGTTTTTATTATAACGCTTATGTTGCTAAGCCCTTGTTTTGCTACACTATCTAATCAAAAACTTATTGGTAGTCACCTAATTATTGGAATAAATCATTATCCTGTTCATCCAACATGGTTAAAATTTATCAAAGAAAATACTATAAGCGGGGTTATATTTCTTTCAGATGCTTACAAAAATGCTAAGGATGTTAAAGAGGCAATCGATACAATCAAAAAAAATACCAATCATCCAATGTATTTTTGCATTGACCAAGAGGGTGGACGCGTAAGTCGAATAAAAGAAAATATGATTGAGGTGCCACCAGCAAGTCATGTTGCAACAACATTAACGCCATCAGAAGCGTTTGATTTATATCAAAAACAAGCTAATAATCTTGTAAACATTGGCATTAATGTTAATTTTAGCCCAGTACTTGATATTCTTAATCATGAGGACAATAACGTTATTGGAAGTAGAAGTTTTGGAGTATCCGCAGATACCGTTTTTTTGTATGCAAAGCAAGTGATTAATGCTAGCCTGATGAATGGTGTTTTGCCTGTTGCAAAGCATTTTCCTGGACATGGGTATACGTATGTAGATTCTCATTTTGAAATGCCGGTTCATAATAACCTTTTTCAGCTATTAAACAACGATCTAATTCCATTTAAAAAAAGTATAGCTATTGGGGTTCCTGCAATCATGGTGGCCCATATCTTATATCCTGATTTAGATAATACGCATCCAGCTAGCTTATCTAAAACAATAGTAACAGATTTATTAAAAAAGAATCTAACGTTTAAAGGACTTGTTTTTTCTGATGATTTAGCAATGGGGGCTATCAAAAAAAAGTATCGAATAGATAAAGCCTTAAGACAAACATTAAAAGCAGGTGTTCACCAGGCTATAATCATAGAAACCTTACCCATTTTAAAAAATATGATTCAATCTGTATCAAAGACATTAGATAGTGACACACCGTTTAAAGATAGTTTAAAAGAAAATATGATTACAATTCAGGCTTATAAATAACTCTAATTTTTTATATTTAAAAAAATCAAAATCTTTTTTATAATGGTAATACTTATGAAATATTTGAAAGCGCATGTGCGATTTGTACATGACTCTCAAAAAAGATTGATTCTAACTTACGAGGTTTTTTTTAAAAATAAAAAAATATCATTAAACCTGACTGAGTTAATGCAATTTCTTTATGAAAAGGATCAATCTTTAACAGAGAATGAATCAACATTTTTATACTTTATATCGCGCGCAACTAAAAAATTTAGTTACCAGTCACGCTTAATTTACGGTATTGTGAATCAAGAAGAAATTCTTAATTTCTTTTTAACTGGTACAAAATGCAAAATAGAATTAGTCGTTTTTGAAAATAAACAGCAGTTTTCTTTTTCTACTAAAGAAGCGTTACCAATATCATTAATTATAGAGCAGGTTGGATATAAACTTGTTGCTAAGTTACTTAATAAAAAATACATTAAAAAACATATATCACATTTTTTAGTATTAAAAAACAACTCACAAACATTTCTTTACTCAACAGGTATTCTAAGAAAAATTGATAAAAGAATGGAAGGCTTTTTAAAACGATTACTTGATCGGCAAAGTGTTGTTATTGAAAAATCAGAAGATATTTCAACATTTATGAAACGCTTATATGAACCCTATAAAGGGTCTTTTCATTGGGAAATTATTGGAAATGTTAAAGGGCTATTACCAGAAGAAATTTCTCCTACGCCATTATTAACATTGAACTATGATGGTCAATGCTTGCATCCTGTACTTTCATTTGAATATGGAAATGAAATTGTTGATTCTAATAATAAAGAAACAGAAGTTATTGATAGACAAACTGGTAAAAAAATGATTCGACAACCTAATATGGAAGATATCTTTTTACAAGATTTAATGGGGTTGTTTGATGAAAATAAATTGCCATTTTTATTATCAAATCCAGGAGACATTGCTAAGTTTTTTGATACGCTTGTACCAGAATTAAAAAATAGAGAATGGAAAGTTAATTCAAATGTTGATGACTTTAATGTATCTGAAGACCCTGTAACACTATCTTTTGAAATTAATTCAACACAAAATGATTGGTTTGAATTTGATCCAAATTGTAATATTGATGGAGAAAAGCGGTCTTTGTTAGAAATTAGTCGTTTATTAGTAGAAAACCAGGGTTATATCAAAACAAAAAGTTGCTTTGTAAAGTTAAGTAAATCAACACAAGAAGAAATCACATTATTAAAGCAATATGGAGCTTTTAATATTGGTAAATCATTTTCTAAAAAAGAAATTTTACCAATTATGATGATGTCAAAAACAACCAGTGAAAAAGAAGATATCAAAAGCTTAATTAATAAAGTAAATTCATTTAATGTTGCTGAAACAGAAATCTCTAAGGATTTTAATGGCGTTTTAAGACCGTATCAACATTATGGTGTGCATTGGATGAATTTGTTATCAAATGTGCAGCTTGGAGGCGTTCTCGCCGATGATATGGGGCTTGGTAAAACAGTTCAAACATTAGCATTTACATCTTTAAATAATAAAAAAGGCCCTGTATTGGTTATTTGCCCTACCAACGTTCTTTACAACTGGCAAAAAGAAATTAAGCGATTTTTACCAAATAAAACCTCGATGGTTTATAGTGGAGCACAGAGACAGCAACTATTAAGTAAAGTAAAAAAACATGATTATATAATTATTTCATTTGGTATTTTAAAAAATGATATCGAAGTACTAAAGAATATTATGTTTGAAACTATTTTAGTAGATGAAGCAAAAGCCATTAAAAACCCTCAAGCACAAGTGTCTAAGGCCATTAAATTATTATCAGCTAACTTTAAATTGGTAATGACAGGAACTCCAATTGAAAATCATTTGCAAGATATTTGGAATTTATTTGATTTTGTTATGCCAAGTTATTTAGGATCAAAATCACAGTTTGAACAACTTATTAAGCAAGAAAATAAAGATTTTTTAAGATCAAAAATAAAACCATTTGTATTAAGAAGAGAAAAAAGAGAAGTTTTAGATAGCCTTCCAGAAAAAACAGAAATTACACTTGAATGTCCATTATCAAAAGAGCAAATGGAGCTATATCAAACCGTCTTAGATGTTGCTAAAAAAGGTGTGACAACAACTGGAAATAAACGGGATCGATTAAATATGTTGACTGCATTATTAAAATTAAGACAGGTTTGTACTCATCCCGGTATTGTTGAAGAGTTTAAAGGTTTAGGAATTGAATCTGCTAAGTTTAATATGCTAAAAGAAAAAACATTAGAATTAATTGATGAAGGCCATAAAGTTGTAGTATTCAGCCAATTTACATCCATGTTAGATTTAATCGCTGATTGGTTTGATGATGTTAAGATAAAGCATTTACGAATTGATGGGAGTGTGTCAGCTAAAAAAAGAATGGATTTAGTTGATACCTTTCAAGAAAGTGATGACCCCATGATTTTCTTGGTATCCCTAAAAGCCGGAGGGGTAGGGTTAAACTTAACAGCTGCTGATTATGTAATTCATATTGATCCATGGTGGAATCCTGCCATTGAAGCTCAAGCTACAGATAGAGTTCATCGGATGGGGCAAACCAATAAAGTAATAGTCTATCGTCTTATTTGTGCAGGAACCATTGAAGAAAAGATTAATCAATTACAACAAGATAAAAAGAAGTTATTAGCAGAAATCGTAGATATTGATGGAACAACAGAAAAACAAATCAATTTTGACGAAATAAAATCATTAATTTTAAATTGAAGTTGAGCATTGAATATTAATAAAAAAATAGCTATTATTATAACTTAAACAATTATTTGTAACCATTTTTGGAGATAAAAAAATGCCTAAAGAAGATCAATTAACCAAACGAAAAGCAGTTGTAGCAAACAATGTGAGTCATTCAAAACGACGAACAAAAACTAAAAAAGAAATTAACTTACAGTATAAACGTATCAAAATTGATGGAAAAAATGTTAAATTCAGAATTACTGCAAAAACACTTAAAACAATTCGTAAGAAAGGAATTAAGAGTTTACTTAAAAAAATTAAGCAAAAATAGCTAGGAGTTCATCATGGCAAAAAAAGGTCACAGGCAACATATAATTCTTGAAAGCACTGAAAGTGGACATTCATACCATACAACAAAAAACAAAAATAACACGTCTGAGCGCTTAGAAATAAGCAAATTTGATCCAAAGTTAAGACGCCACGCTATTTACAAAGAAAAGAAGTAGTTTCTAATTTATTTATAGTTACTTTTTTTTAATATAAAATCTATTGGTTTTAAAATTAGTTAAAGTTGTGTAAACTTTTTTTATGCCAACAAAAGATTACTTAAATTATTTAAAGGATACACCAAAAACTGGTGTGATTTATGTTTTAGATAAAGCCTATGAGATGGGCTATGATCCAAGAGATAAGCGCTGGTCAAATTTGGGTCAAGGTGCTCCAGACACAGAGTCGTTTGGAAATAAAACGCGCAATCAATCTATTAATGTTACTAGCCACAATAGCGAATACGCACCTGTTGCAGGTCAGATTGAATTAAGAAAAAACGTAGCAGCGTATTACAATAGTTTGTTTAGAATAGGAAAAGAATCTAAATATACTTATAAAAATGTTTGTATTGCAGGTGGTGGCCGGGTTGCATTATCTCGATTAGTAGCAACCTTAGGAAATATTAATATGGGACATTTTATACCTGATTATACCGCTTATGAAGAGTTACTAAGTATCTTTAAAAATTTTGTTCCCATTCCAATAACGCTTGAAAAAGAACAGCGTTATAAAATGTCAATTGATTCACTAAAAAATGAAATTATTAACAAAGGACTTTCCGCTATGTTAATTAGTAATCCCTGTAATCCTACTGGCCAAGTAATACTTAAACATGATTTAGAACAATGGGTTGATGTTGCTAGAAAGTTAAGATGTTTATCAATTTATGATGAGTTTTATTCTCATTACATTTATCATAATGAAAAAAAACCAATCGTCATGTCAGCAGCTGAATACGTCAAGGATATTAATGACGATCCCATCGTTATAATTAATGGCTTATCCAAAAACTGGCGATCTCCTGGTTGGAGAGTTGGGTGGTTACTTGCCTCTGAAGAGATAATTGAGCGAGTATCAAGTACGGGATCTTTTCTTGATGGGGGAGCTGGTCATGTTTTGCAGGAGGAAGCAAGTAAGCTATTAGATCCAAAACAAACCTTACATGAAGCGAGTAAAATTCAAGCTGTTTTTAAACAAAAACGAGATTATACTGTAAGTAGATTAAAAGAAATGGGGTTTGTTATTGATGCTGAGCCTGAAGCAACATTTTATATATGGTGTAATTTATCGAATATGCCAAAGTTATTACAAGATAGCCAACGCTTTTTTGAGGAAGGCTTAAAGGAAAAAGTAATTACTGTACCTGGCTTATTTTTTGATGTAAATCCAGGAAAAAGACGATTGAAAAAGCATTCGCGTTATAATAATTATATCCGAATTAGTTTTGGCCCTAGCTTAGAATCTATTAAAACAGGTCTTGATAATATCCAAGCCATTATAAAAAAACATTCCTAAAACCTATGACATATCCTCTTCTTGATCTTCTTCTAAAAATTCATTCATTACATCACTAAACGTTTGTTGAGAATTATTCTGATTATCTTTCTCAGAATCAGAATTTGCATCAATACGCTTGATAGGGTTAATGAGCCGCTTATGTTGATTCGATCGTAATAACCTAAAGTAATTATCTAAACTCATAGTCCCTCCCTATTATTATTTTTATGTCTATATACGAGTATTTATACCCAAAAATTGCATAAAATAATCAAATTATTACTAATTTAAGACTATCTATGAGATAATTTTTAGTATGAATTGGTTTTGGATAGCTTCTATAGGTGCATTTGGAATAGCGATTCATCAATTTTCTCTAGCAAAACTTGCCCGTTTTGGAATCCCTATTAATTTAATAAATGTAATTATTTATGTTGGTGTAGCAATTCTACTTGGTGTTTATTATTATGCGTTTAAACAAGGAGAAATCCCTCAGTTTAAAGAAAAAGAGATCCTATGGCTAGCCATTGGTACTATAAGTATTTTTGTCGCAATCATTGCGATTTTAGAGTCATTAGAGAAAGCTGCAAATCCGGGCTATGTAGGCGTGATTTTAAGCACTTCCGGAATAATATTAACTATTTTATCATTAATATACTTAAATAGTTCAATTGATTTAGTAAAAGGATTAGGCATTACGTTTGTCTTAATTGGTGCAATTTGTTTGAGTTTATGATTTAAAAGTTTAAGACTTTTCTTTTGGTGGTACAATTTAGTTTGGGCAAAAAAGGGGGATCTAATATGAAGCGCTTTGTAATACTTGCTTTAGTATTTTGTTTAACAGGTTGTGGTGTTGTTTCTGATTTATTTAATTCTACAAAAGATGATTTAAGTAACTTAACAGCCTTGGTATCGGGTGATATCTCTTTTTTAAAAAGCAATATAAATGAACTAACAGGTAGTGCTACGAATTCTAGTGTGTCTTGTGCCGATTTTGTCGATAATATTGATATTAATGTCTATCAAACCTCAAACGAGGGTGAGATGTTTTTACGAGATGTAGTTGCCGATATTCTTACAGGCTCAGATACAAATGATGTATGTAATTATAAATTTGATATCGATCAATTAGATAGTGGCTTAACAACAATTGAAACCATCATGACAAATCAAAGTAAAGATAAAAAAATTATTCAAAGAATTTCAGATTCACTTGAAGACAATAAAACAAATATAATCAGTACAATCACAAAGGAAACAACAGAGATTGCAGATAGACTTGTGCCCATTATTTTAGAAAAATACGTTAATCAAACTGAAAAAGACACGCTAGATAAGTTTGATGATGCCCAACTAAAAATTTATGTTGATATTGTTAAAGATACAATTAAAGAAACGATTAAAACCTTAAAAAACAATTATGCTTTTAATAACTATGATGTGCTTGATTTAAAGCCCATTTCCGAAGAATTTTTTGATTTAGATAATGAACGTGTTAACTTAGAAAAATATAAAAATAGTAGATTTACAAAAAATGACTTTGAAAACATAAAAAAAGCCTGTGATAACGATAAGGCTGGAAATAATTATATGGATATGATTGATCTTAAGTATACGATTAAACACCATGGAAATGATAAAGAATACATTCAGGATATTATTGCAGATGTGCTTGGAGAAGAAATGATACTGAGAAATCCAGCAGCTGTCGAATTAATAAGAGAAGCCTATTTAAAAGATAATCGCGTAAGTTTTGAAGCTATTGCAAAGGCTATTATGCTTGCAATGGATTATACAACAGCCTTAGCAGAGGGCGCTATAGAAATAGAGGTTAAGCCAGCTAGTTTGGACGATGTTGTAACTCTTATTCAAAATGAAATTACAAACGACTCAGGAAGTATTAATTCAATTTTTAAAGATTATGAGGATACTAGTAAAACATATCGAGAAAAATTTAGAAATGAGCATATTATTGCGGGTGATAAAAATAATGGCTTGCTATCAACAAAAGGAATGAAAGCTATTTTTAATGAAGATCATCCATGGAGAAATAAAACAACGATTAAAAGTAATGAAACAATGAATGTTCTTGAATTATGGACGCTATTAATGATGGCAATGGAAAAAGAGTATATTCATGAAGATTATTTTGATATGTCTAAATTCTTTTATGAATTAAAGATAGTCGATATGGATAAACCATTTGTAGTGGATATGTTTATTGATAAAGAAAACAATACCAAAGAGCTTATTATAGTCATTGTAGATACTAAAAATGTCGTTAATAAGTTAAAAACAACCATAACACTAACAAATAGTACTAGCTCAAAAACACAAGAGATTGAATTAAGTAATCCAAGTATATACGGTTTTGATAAAGAATTTAAAGTTAATCTAGATACAATAGAAAAAAATAATTTTATTATTAAATCAGGTGATCTTACGGTGTCTTTAATATGAAATAATCAAAGTATTATGTTAGAACATACTCAAGAACTGTTTAATTTTACAGATATTTTTCATAAAACACATGACTACGATGACTATTATGATGGATTTGAAGATAACCATGACGATCAGATAGAGCACGATATTGTAAACACAAATTACATTGAAACGATTATTGTTAAAAATCATTTTGAAGATTATGGTAATAATTACTCAGTAACTCCTATTACTGATTTATCAATTGTCGGAACAGATCTTGCCTCACAAATTCCTAGTTCATGGGTATTTGAAGAAGGTGAAAGTATCCATTTATTCTTAGATGATGTGTTAGTAAAACCACAAATAAAAAATGATTATCTTGATCGACTTAAGCTTGAATTTAAATATAAAATAATAGAAGTTGTTAAACCAATTAACACTAATAATCCCGTTGTAGGCATGGATTCAATTAAATCTTATTATGATGCTAATGATACAAAAGAATGGTCAACACATCGATATAATAACGCAACATTACTTAATGCAAGTCGTGTAATCGCTGAAGGTAAGATTGATGCAGATACAATGGACATCGAATTACCCATGTTAGAACCAAATGTTAAAAAGCAATCCGAAAATTATTTTCTACACTACAAATTATGTGTTAAACATATCGTTAGACAGAAAGATTCAGGTAAGAAAATAAATAAAAATAAATATCAATGCTTTCCATTTTTTATTCAACCTGTAAAGTATGCCAGTCTACCATAATTTAATTGATTGCTAACTAAATAATACTGGCGTTAAGGTGCTGTTTTTGATGCATGCTGTAACGCTAAATACTTTATTTTAGTCAGTAATCCAGAAAAAATATAAAAATGAATGGGGTATAGTGCATACCAATATAATCTACCAATAAGCCCTTTAGGCTCAAATATTGCTGAGATAACAAGTTCCGTTTGTGATGATGAGATTTCATGTAAGGAAAAATCTAACCATGCTCTACCAGGTAATTTCATTTCAGCAAATAACCTTAATTGTTGATTGGGGTTAATTATAAGTACTCGCCACCAATCTAAAAAATCACCTTGATTTAAATGAAGTGAATGCTTACGCCCTCTTTTTGAGCCAGGACCACCTAAAACCACATCAATAACACCTCTCAGTCTCCAGATCCAACTTGCAAAATACCAACCATTTTTACCACCAATCGATTGAATCGGATAAAATGTATGCTCTTTTGAAAGATTAATATGTATTTTTTTGGTATAAATAAGTTTATTTCCTTTGCTATCTTCAACCCAGTTATCATGATAATTAGATGATGAATAGGATGAAGCCCAATGGGACTTTAAAAAATCCTGATCTTCTTGCTCAAGAGTGCGTGATATTGCCTCAGAAATACTAAGTGGTTTAAATGGAAAGTATTGATAGGTATGCTCAACTGTTTTGACAACGGTTGCTGATGTAATACTATGAATCAGTTTTTTGCCAATTTGAGCATAAATTGGTGTAATTAATGATAACCATAAACTTGATAGTTTTGGCGATAAAATAGGAACCGGAATAATAAACCGTTTTAATCCTCGTTGTTTAGCATATTCTTTCATAATATCTGAATATGAAACCCGATCACTGCCACCAATTTCAAAAATCATATGATCATCAATTGGTAAGGTAATACTATCCTCTAGATAACGTAACACATCTTTAATACCAATTGGCTGAGCCAGTTCTCGCACCCATTTAGGGGTTATCATAATGGGTAAGCGTTCAGTAAGATTACGGATTAACTCGTATGATAAACTTCCTGATCCAATTATAATGGATGCACGAAACGTAATACTATCAATGCTAGATTGGCGAATAATATCACCAACTTCTTTTCGACTTTGTAAATGTAGAGATAGGGGAGTGCTATCATCAAATAAACCACCTAAGTAAACAATGCGTTTAACATTATTATGTTCAGCAGCCTTAACAAAATTAAGTGCCGACTGTTTTTCTGATTCAATAAAATCATCACCTTCTGCCAGTGAATGAACAAAATAAAATGCTGTATCAATATCCTTTAGAGCTGTAACCAAGCTATCATAATCCGTGGTATCGCCATAACAAACAGTATGTTCTTTTTCATAAGCTGCTTTAAATTGATCAGGTCGTCTCACCATGGACACCACGTCATGATCCGTATCTAAAAGTAAATAAAGTAATCGATTTCCAATATAGCCACTTGCTCCAGTAATTAAAATACGCTGAGTAGCAGCTGGATTAGGCATCGATTTGGCTTCCATCCCAAGCAAAGCAGTTGCCAGAAGAGTCTACCGATAACTCACTTAAAACCTTTGTAAGATGTGAAACGCTTTCATTGGGTGTAAAAATTGGGTTTTTAGAATAATTTTTAGTAAATGGTTCGGATAGGTTACTAGCAACCGTACCAGGATGTAGACCTACAACAATCGCCTGTTTATTGGTATAACGCAATTCAATACTAACTGTTTTGATCATCATGTTTAAGGCCGCCTTAGATGCTCGGTAACCATACCAACCACCTAATGAATTATCGGTAATACTACCAACCCGAGCAGATAACATCGCCATAATCGATGGGGTAGATTGTGATAAAAAAGGGATAAACGATTTTGCTATTAACATTGGGGCAATGGTATTAACATCAAAGTAGGTTCTAAGTGTGTTTTGAGATAAAGAACGAATCGTTTTTTCTGGGGAAATAGCGGAATTATGTAGTAAACCCGTCGTGATTAAGATTAGATCAAACTTAAGTGCTGAATCAAAGGAAGTAGCAAGTGAATGAATGCTGCCTTCATCTGTAATATCTAAGATAAAATGATTTAATCGAGGATCTAAAATAGAACATGGATGTCTAGAAAACGTATAGAGCGATTGAATAGGTAATGTAAGAAAATGCTCAACAAAGGCATTTCCAATAGCCCCATGAGAACCAAAAATTGCAACATTATTAAACTGCGATAACGATTGGGTAGTCATAGATAAACCTTAGTAAATTTTAAAAACTTTTTAGAATAATAAATAAGTTAACTCAGATCCTAGTAAAAAGCCTGACATTAATAACATCAAAAGAGCAGGAATAGATTTTTTGATAGGATCAGATACTTTGATATGTGATGCAATAGCACCAATCATTAAAACAACCATACCTAATGCCCCGTATATTGTAAGTATAGTAAACTTAATCCCAATGACTAACATTCCTGAAAATAATATTTTTAGCGTGCCAATCAAATAAAAAAAGTAAGGCGGATACCCATAAGCATCAAATTCTTCTTTAAGTGTTTTAGCTTCTTTTCCACGATATAGTGTTGATTGTGATTTGCGAAAAAACCAAACATTAATGATTCCAGAAAAAATAATAACAGCTAAAATTGAGGGGAGAAGATCCATATAATTATTGTAAACAAAATTTTCAAATTTTTAAACTTTAAAATGAATTTGATAGAAAATAAAAAAAATTAATTTTATTGTTAAGTCATTATTTTAAATAATTATATTCAAAGTGTTCATAACTCCCAATTTTAGCAAAGTTAATCTCAAAATTAGAATTACCAATTTTTCTGAAAGAAAATAATAATTTTGAAATAAATTTACCATCTATTCATTACGAAATTGCGGTTTGCAATACTGAGTATATCTGGCGGAGAGACTGGTTTTGGTGTCGAACTGCTAGAAAAAAATCCCACATCATATAATCAATTCCAGATTTAAAAGGATTTCTTATTTTTAGACCCCACCCACCCGCACTAGCGAAACGATATCTGTTCTACTGCTACGATTTACTCTTAGTCCCCCTGCGGGGGACACAAGATGGCTTTAGCTAAAACAAAGGTTCTTCCAATTACACAACGTCGAGAACTGAAACATGGTGTCGGAGATCGGCGCGCCCGCCCCCGCGCCGATCGGAAAGGCGGTTATTCTTTGCTATGCTAATGAACATGGAATTTGAAATGATAGATGCATAAACTTTGACTTCAAAATCAAAACA
>PBEQ01000014.1 GCA_002719695.1 bacterium
AATCATGATTACCCTGTCCAACAAGTTTTCCTTTATCTAAAACATAAATACAATCAAAGTCTCTTACCGTACTCAAACGATGAGCAATAACAATAATCGTTAATTGACCTTTCATCCTAGCAATACTATTGGCAATATATTTCTCCGTCACGGAGTCTAATGATGATGTAGCTTCATCCAAAACCAATATATCTGGCTCCAGATAAAGAGCTCTAGCAATTGCAACACGTTGTTGTTGACCTCCCGATAATTGTATCCCCCGATCACCTAAAACTGTATTAACACCTAACGTTAACGTTGCTACAACATCATCTAAATGAGCCATTTTTATAACTCGATTCAATTTATCTTCATCGATAATATCCATACCAAAAGCAATATTACGAGCCAACGTATCATCTAAAACCGTCATCATCTGAGGAACATACCCTATTTTTGGCCATAGCCCTTCCAAAGATTTTATTGGATTACCATCTACTAAAAACTGCCCCGAATCAGGTGATAAAAAAGAAAGAAACAAATCTAACAACGTACTTTTTCCAGAGCCTGATGGCCCAACAAAAGCAATACTATTATTACATTTAATATCTAAAGAAATAGATTTTAACACGTCATTTTTCTTATTATAACTAAAAGAAATATTATCAAATGAAATAACATCAAATGAATTAATAGGCTGTATTTTTAAGTCATTATTACATGCTGTATCAGTAACCTGATTAACTAATTCTTTATAAAGTGCATTTAAAGACGGTTTTAAATTTTCAATAGTACTTTTGTTAGCAATCATAATGCCCAAACAACTCAATAAGCGTCGTCCGACAATTGCATAAAAAATAAATAAAGTACCATATACTTGAGGCTGATTAACAAACAACATCAAAACATAAACAACCCCAACTAAAAATAAAATCACAACATATTCCATTACAATTCCTGGAACCGCTGATAAAAAAGATGCCACTTTTAAGGAACCTGTTATCTTATCGCTAACAGCTCCCATTACATTTTGAAAATAAGTAATCTTATTAAATAATTTAATCTCTTTAATTAATTGAAACGATTCTAAGCCTGTTTTATAAAAATCAGCAGTTCCATTTTCATAATCATTTCCAGCCTGTTTTTGTCTTGATTTAAAAAAATAATATAAAAAAACACCAACGCCTCCAATAGAACTTAACATAATAAGAGAAAATAAAAATTGTTTAAAAAGCAATATAGCAATTAAACAGCAGGATGTAATTAAGGAAGAATAAAACGATAGCTGTGCAACTAACAACAAAGATAAACGAGGAATACTTTGAGTTAAAACCTTCATCATATGTTTATGATTTTTCTTTAAAAATAATTCATAAGATAACCCTAAATAATGCCGATACAACAACTTCATATTATGTCGTGCAACATCATATGGAAATTTATTAATCCAATACTGTAACATTATCTGAATTATTGTTTTAAAGGTATAAAGGCTTAAAAATATAACCGAAATTAAAGCAACCAAACTTAAAGGATCCTGTAAATTAAAATAAGCGATGATTGGTTGCAATTGTTGTATTGATAAAATTCTATTGGGATCTATAACAACATTTAAATAAGGTATAACTAACGAATAAGTAAATGCTTCAACAAGTCCAAAAAATATCATTAAAAATAATAACCAAAAAAATATTTTCTTTTCTTTTTTTGATAATATCTTAAAAATATTGGCACTTAATACTTGGCTTAACATCGTTATGTTATTCCTTAAAATCAAAAAAATTAAACTGAGTTTTATATACTAACTCAAAAAAAGAAAAAACAGTATGATTAATAAATTTAAACGATATTATTAAAATTAATAAAAAAATCAGAAGGCCTAAACAATGTTGATGAATTCATAGTAAGAATTAAAATAAAAATCAAAATGTAATTTAATAACGGTATATACATAAAAACATTGGCAATTAAAAGAAGGGCTAAAACCAACCCCATACCAGCATCTATACATTTTGCTTTTTCAACTTTAAAATTTTGATTAAACACATCTATAGCTTATTATAGTTATGATATAATTTCAAAAAAATAAGCTATAGTATTATTATAAATAATAATTACAAAATGAAGCATATATAAACATATATTTTGTGATTTATTAAAATAATTTAACATTTAAAAGACCATGTATGATTTTTAGAATTTTATAAATAGATTTAATGAAAAATAAAAAACATATTTTAGTGATCCCATCATGGTATCCACCTAACGGAGGATATTTTTTTAAGGAGCAATCCGAAGAGCTTAAAAAAAGAGGTTATAACGTTGGCTTAGTTTATGTAGAGCAGAACTCATTAAGAGAAGTTTCAATAAAAAATTTAACTAAAAAATATTTTCAAACAAAAGTTTGCCATGAAAATGGATTAATTGTATTAAGAGTTTATGGTTGGGCAATACCCAAGAATCAAAGGCTTAACCACAAGCTTTGGGTATATTTAATGATTAAATTAACAAAAAAGTATATAGAAAAGTATGGAAAGCCAGATTTAATTCATGCACATAGTGCAATTTGGGCGGGTGACGTTGCTGAAAAAATAAAGCAATTCTATAAAATACCATATATCATCACAGAACATAGAAGTAGATTCGTTTTAAATGAGTCTGAGCGGCTTAATAAAAAAATGTATAAAAATTGGCATAATAACATATTAAAAAGTACATTTAGAAATGCTTCAAAAATAATAACAGTAGGATCTCATTTTACTAAAAATATTAATAACTATCTCAAAAAAGATGATTACAAAAAAATAATAACTATCGGAAATATTGTTCAAACAGAATTTTTCAAACCAACCAATAAAAAGCCAGCAGATTTAAATAACTTAAAATTCTTATGTATTGGTAGCCTTGAAGATTACAAAGGTATTGATATTTTAATTAAAGGTTTCAAAAATGTCATTCTTAAATATCCAAATACATTATTAGAGATAATTGGTGAAGGATCTTCAAAATTAAATTTAGAGTTATTAATTAAATCCCTTCATTTAGAAAAGAATGTAAAACTACTTGGAAAATATAATCGCGATCAAATTAAAAAGAAACTTGATAAATGTGATTACTTTGTTTTGTTAAGCCGTTTTGAAGCTTTTGGTGTTGTATTTATCGAAGCTATGAGTATGGGAAAACCTATTATTGCATCAAACTACATATGTAGCAACTTGATAACGGATGATACAGGAATTATTCTAAACATAGATTCAATGTCTAATGTTGAAAATGAATTATTAAATAGCATTAAATTAATTAAAAAATTTGATTCTAAAAAAATTCGTAAATTTGCAATTGAAAATTTTAGTTATGACGCTATCTTTGCACAGATAGAATCTGTATATAATGAAGTATTAAAAAAATATGAAAATTAATTTATCAATTAATAAAGCATTTAAATGGCATCAAAAAAAGAATGTTTGGGCAAAGGGATTTCTATTTGATTCAAACAATACTCTTTATAAAGAAGAAAAGATTATAGATTATTTTTTAGATATTAAAACCAAAGAAAGTTTTGAGAAAAAACTTAAAGAAGCCAATGGTTTTTTTTGTGCTGTTATTAAGAATAAAAGTGATATTTTTATTGCAGTTGATTACACGCGATCACACCCATTATTTTATTCTGAAACGCATCAATGGATTGGGGATGATCCAAAATCATTAACCACAACAAAACATATTGAAAAAGACCCCATCTCAATTCTAGAGCTATCTGCCACAGGCTATGTAACAGGTTCAGACACCACATATAAAGATATTAAACAAATACAAGCTGGAGAGTATCTAGTGTTTAAAGACTCTAGCATAAAAACAAAATCTTATTACCAGTATCTTCATACAGATTTTATTCACTATAATCAGGAGAAAGCCTTAGATGCATTAGACAAAAGTATAACAAATGCAATCAAGCGACTCATAACTTATGCAAATGAACGACAATTAGTTCTACCATTAAGTGGTGGCTTTGATTCACGTCTTATTGCGTTAAAACTAAAGGAATTGGGCCATTCAAATGTTTTATGCTTCTCATATGGCAAAAAAAATAACTGGGAATCTCAAGTATCTAAAGAAATTGCTACCTATTTGGGATTTAAATGGATATTTATAGATTATGACCCCATTATAAATTCTCTGTATCAAAACAAAGAAATGATGAACTGTAGTAACTTTTGTCATCGTGCTGTATCACTAATCAATATTCAAGATTATTTTGCAGTCCATCAATTAAAAGAAAAAACTTTAATAGAAAATAATGCTATATTTATTCCAGGACATAGTGCAGATTTTTTAGCAGGTAGCCATTTAAGTAATTTAGAATTACATAATTCATCTTTAACACAAGCACAAATAACAAAAAGAATATTAAATAACCACTATGTTTTATTTAAGTTAACTAAAAAACAAAAGGATATCTATTCGCAAAAAATAATTGTAACACTCCCATCACAAGCCAAATCTGGTGATACATCTTCACAATTAGATCATTGGAATTGGCGTGAGCGCCAAGCTAAATTTATTGTAAACGCCTGCAGAGTGTATGAGTTTTTTGGCTATCAATGGCATTGCCCCTTGTGGGATACAGAAATCATGGAATATTTTCAAAAATTACCACTAAAATATAGAAAAGAAAAGTGGCTGTATAATCATTATGTAAATGGGTTAGACGCTAACCTAGCTCAAAAAAACAAAGCAAAAAAAAGCCAGATAAGCTCATTTTTTATAAAAATATTAAATATAATTTGTAATAAATCAAGGCCTTTTCATATTTTAAAATTTAATATATTACAAAAAAAAAGGTTATGTTTTAATAAATTGTTTCCTCTATATTTACAAAGGAAGTATTATACTAAAGGTTACAGAAATTTGAATGGATTAATCATAGCAGATTTAATTAAAAAATTAGATGAATAAAAATCAATAAACTATATCTCAACATATTAAAATTAACATCACAAGTTTTAATACCAGCTACAAAAAAAACATACCTATTATTATAATTTAATAATCATATGTCTTGCATCGATTGATATAACTACATTCAATCATCTTTATGCCAATTATCCACAACTTAAATATAACAATCCTAAACGTAATACCCATCAGGATTTTGCTTTTGCCATCGCCAACTATCCTCACACATTTTATTTAAATTAAGCTCAGCCTCCCACCCCAAAAGATCTTTAGCTTTACGTGGATCTGCATAACATTCCGAAATATCCCCTGGACGTCGATCTTGAATTGTATATGGTATTGATTGCCCAGAAGCTTGTTCAAATGCCCCCACAAGTTCCAAAACACTATACCCTTTACCCGTCCCTAAATTAATAGCATCACATTCAAACCGACCTAATGCTTCCAATGCCTTTAAGTGACCTTTTGCCAAATCAACAACATGAATATAATCTCGAACCCCTGTTCCATCAGGCGTCTGGTAATCATTTCCAAAAACCGCTAATTGTTTTCGTTTACCAACTGCCACATGAGTAATAAATGGCATTAAATTATTAGGAATCCCTGAAGGATCTTCTCCAATCAAACCACTTTCATGAGCACCTACCGGATTAAAATAGCGTAACAAGGCAATTTGCCAGTCTTTATCAGAGTTATAAAGGGCTCTTAGCATCCTCTCAATAGCCAATTTTGTTTCACCATAAGGATTCGTAGCCTCACAACGATGTTCTTCTGTTAACGGCAAAAACGCTGGGTCCCCATACACTGTAGCAGACGAACTAAACACTATATTTTTTATTGAGAGCTCTTGCATAACGTGAAATAAACATAAGCCACCCAAAACATTATTATCATAATACAGCAACGGTTTTTCAACCGACTCCCCCACAGCCTTTAATCCAGCAAAGTGAATGACGGCATCACAGCCTGTCATGGCATTTTTTAAGGCGTCTTTGTCTCGTATATCGCCTTTAATAAAGGTGATTGATTTACCCGTAATTTTTTCTACCCGACGTAACGATTCTAGGTTTGAATTAGCTAAATTATCATAAACAATAACATGATAATTTGCTTGTAATAATTCGATACATGTATGAGACCCAATATAACCAGCTCCCCCCGTTACAAAAATAGTTTTAATGCTCATTGATTATAACTATATCATAAATAGTATTTGATCTTAAATTAGTAACCAAATAATTAATTAAGTCACTAAGCAATTATTTACTAACATCCATCAAGCATTTATACTTAACAGTAAGCATGAGAACAGAAACATCTAACTTAAAAAATAATGACGCTTCTTTTAATGATGATGACGAAATTGATTTAGTAGAATTATTTAAAACACTTTGGGAAAATAAAAAAACTATTATTGCTACAGCGCTACTTTTTGCTATTACAGCGGGGATTATTTCATTTATGCTTCCAAAACAATACAAGTCTACAGCGTCGTTTTTTATTACCGAAAGTGATAAACCTTCCAGTTCATTGATGGGCTATGCTGCAATGCTAGGGGTTAGCACTCCTGGTAATATTGAAAGCCTAATTAAAAATGTCTTAGATAGTTACTCAATCAAAGTTAATATCGCAAAAAAATATCATCAAGATTTTGATGATGCTATTAAAGAGTATAAAGCATCTGCAAAACACCCTATTACACATGCTCATATAAATAATTTTATAATTAAAAGCCAATTAAAGTTAGATAAAAACTTTTCTTTTTCAGTCAACAAAAATAATTTATTTAAACTAAATTATATCTCTGAAGATAAAGTCCAAAGTAAAACAATTTTGGAACACTATTTAAATAAAATAATAGAATATAATGAACGTTTAGAATTAAGTGCAGAAAAAAATATTATTACTATTGTTGATCCTCCACAAATACCATTATATAAGTTTAAACCCAATATCAAATTAAATATTGTAATTGGTGGTATTTTAGGTGGATTATTATCAGTAATATTTGTATTTATTAAACCGTTTCTATTTAAAAATAATAAACTTCTGAAAAATATTAACTAAAAAATAATTGTTTCAAAAACGTTAATAATGTCAATTTTAATATAACAATACTTATCATCACTATCTAATAAAACATACTTTAAACCACGCCATATCACGTTATTAACAATTTAATACCGATCAAAATTTGGCATTTAAAATAGCCATTGTTATCACGAATTTTATTTAAACTGCATTTAACCTACATACCAAAACTATTAGGTCCACTATAACAATTTTTATTTATTCTTTAAGAAAAAAAATATAGTATAACTTAAGATTATAAAAACAGATTATAATTAATATATAACTACCTTATCGCTTTGATAAAAAGATCCTCATATTGACCAATAATTGTATCCCAAGAATAATCAGAGCGTATTTTATTAAGGTTTAATGCTACTTTTCGATCTCTATTTTTAGCTAAATCTTGATAAGAATTAATAATTTTCTCAACATCCAACGAAGTTTTAAAGTAGAAAGCGCCTTCTTCCAAAACACTTCTATTAAAGGGATTATCATGAGCTGCTATATATGAGTGAGAAGCCATAGCTTCTAGTAGTGACGGGTTTGTCCCACCAACCGAATGTCCATGAAAGTAAACCCTTGAAAAATAACGAATATGATTCAACACATTCATATCATAGACACCTCCCAAAAACTCAACATTTGTTCCCACATATTTTTCTTGTAAAGTTTTACCATATGCTGTTTTATGATTACCAATTACAATAAACTTAACGTTTGATTTAGACTGAACATACCCATCTAGAATTAACTCAATATTATTTTCAGGCTCTAATCTAGCCACTAAAACATAATAGTCAAATGACTCTAATTGATACTCATTAATAAGGGTATTATCTTCTGGAATGGCACAAACTTCAGCTCCATATGGAATCATTGTTGACGCTTGGTTATAAGTCTCATCAATATGATCTTGAATCCCCTTATTATCAGAAACTAAAAAATGAGATTTTTTAACACCTACTTTTTCAAACCACTTTGTAAGCTTTTTGACAGCTGGAGACCATTTATCTCTCTTCCATTCTAAACCATCCATATTCGTTATGATCACCGAATTATTTATTGGCAAACATAGATACGCTATAACAGACGTTGCATAACCAAGCATTAAAATAACATCAAACTTTTTTTGTAAAGCATCACGAAGAGATAAATAGTCATAAATAAAATGTGCTGCAGCTCCAATCAAATTCTCAGGGCACCACTTATGAACAATAGTTACCTTTTTAAACTCACTTTTTTGATAAGGATGAAAATGAGGATTATAGACAGTTACATCATGACCTTTTTTTACAAGCCCTAATGATAAATACTCAGCAAACTGCTCAAACCCTCCATAATAATTAGGAATTCCTCTAGATCCAACGACAGCTATTTTCATTATCGTAGTATATCAGTTATCTGCTCAAATACGAATCTCTAAACTAGCTATCTTTATAATTATTAGAGGTACCACTACCAAATAACTTACTTTTTAATGATACTAGTGGCAAAAATAATTTACCTACTAAATTCTTAATTGGACTATTGTCTGTTTGCCAATAGGTAGAGCGAGGTCGCTCAATAGGCTTGTCATGAATAGTGTAAGCGTAAGTTATTATTGAGGTCCGGTAGGTATCTTCTGGAAAGTTAATTTTATCATAACCATGCAATGTATAGTTTCGACACGACATAATAGTCAACCTATTCATTGGAATATCAACCAATATACTTTCTTTTGTTCTCTTATCAACCAGCTTTAATTGGCCACCATACTCTGGCTTCCAATCTTTGTTTAAATACAATAACAAATTTACATTTCGATACCATTTAGGTTCACTTGGATGATAATTAAAATCAACATGCATATCCAAAAAGCTATCTTTTCCTCCAAGATGCAGCCCTCCACCATGAAACTTTGGATCAACAAATAATTCTTCGTTTGTAATGTAAGAAATAAGTTTTGAAAACCGTTCTGAAATTAAACCATCATATAACGTTTGAAATTTATCTGAAATGTCAACTATGTTTGATATTTCAAATTTATTTTTAGCAAAAATATAATCTCTACTTTTATTATTTTCTTTTGGAATTGGGATAGAAGAATAAAGCTCTTCAGCGATACCATCAATTAAAAAATCATCAATTACAATATGAGGAAACGGTTTTTTAACAATATACATATGCGCTACATATATAAAGATTCAATCACTTTATACTCATTGTTTTACAAAACATTCCTTTATTAAGTCTCCAATATCTTTAAAATATTAGTATTAAACGTATCTAACTTGAAAAATTTTGATCTATTAAATGCATTTTTTTGTACCTTCATAACACATAAAGAATTATTAGTTGAATTACAAACTCTAATTAAGATTCAAAAATATTGATGATTTTAAGCTAATAACAAATCAAATTATTCATTTAAACTCCATTAAAAATCTTTCTTTAAACTTATCTACGTTTAAATAATCTTCATATATTTTTCTTGAAGCTTTTCCAAAAGAAAATATTAATTCTGGATTAGAAATAAAAAATTGTATCGCACTTTTAAATTCATTAATATTATTTGGTTCTATCAATATTCCATTACGCCCATCAACTACTATTTCCTTAGCACCCCCAGAATTAGTCACAATAATAGGTTTTGCACAACTCATTCCTTCAATTACAGTTGTTGGAAATGGATCTGGCATGATAGATGGTACTAAACACACATCACAATTTGATATTATTTCAAATGGGTCATTAACAAAATCTACAATATCTATATATTTATTTAATTCAAGCTTAGTTACTATATTTTTCAAATCATCTAGTAAGCCTTTCCTCAATGGAGGCGGACTTCCAACTAATTTAATGGACATTTTATCTAACTCTTCTTTAGAAAACAATTTTAATGTCTCTACTAAAAACCACTGTCCTTTTTCTGGCATGATTCTTCCAAGCAATAAGAAATTAATTTTACGGCCTTGCAAGAAATTTTTCTTTTTCAAATCTTTAAAATTTTTAACATCTTTTATCCCATTATGTACTACCTTGTATTTTAATTTATTTCCAATTAGAGACCCATTTAACATATCTTGCTTTACAGCATTAGAAACACAAATAACTTTACTAGAAAACACCTCTGAAAAACTTATAATAATTTTCGATAAAGCACCATGGCAACTTATCATTTCATGTGAATGAATAATGTTAGATTGAACATTTAATATCTTAGATATTGCAGAAATAGTAAACAAGGCTAACGTATTACTATAAATAATAGTATATTTATTTTTAAGTTTAAGCAAATAAATAAAAAACTTTAAATTATCAACAATAAATTGAATAAAACTACAAAAACTTAATCCACTTCTTACTGCAACTGGTAAAAATGGAACAATACAAACATCCTTCTTAAGCTTTTCTTTAATCAAATCTACAAGAGGCCCTTCCTCTTTTAAAATTATATCAACTTTATACCCATCTGAAATTAAAAAACTCACAGACTCAAGAAATATTCTATCTGCTCCGTATAATTCACTGTTTGGATGAATTGCAAGTATTCTACTCAATAAAATTCTCCTTAACTACTCTAAAAACCAATTTGGATACTGTAAAACCGTTGTTTTAACAACCCAAAGGTTAACTGATATATACAAAATCAAATAATATAGATTTTTTTGTTTTACTATATTCTTTATTTGCACTATCAACAGTGTACCTAATGCAAAGAAATAGTAAAAGATTCTATCTGCCACCATTTCTTCCTCCCTAAATAACAAAATTAAAATTAAGCCAAAAAAAATAATCTTTAACACTTTAAGATTATTTTCTCCTAAGTATTTATAACCTTTTAAAGCGTACATAAATATCATTAAAAAAAACAAATAATAAACATGTTTTATTTGCCAAGGACTTGAAATACCCCAATTAAAATACCAATATAATCTATTTATAGTATCACTATAATCCTTAAGAAAATATAACAAATCTGAAACTGTTATAAAATAAAAACCAAAACAAGATAAAACAAAAAAAACAACATTTCTTTTACTAAATTTGATATTAATAATAAAGTATGCTGCTACAAAAATAATTGCCGTATAATGAGTCATAATTGCAATTAAAATAATATAAAAAAACTTTTTTTGTCTTCCTTTAATTAAATATGATATAGCTAAAAAAGCTAAAGAAATAGCCAGCGCCTGCCTTAAAATATTAATATTCATATTTATAAACAACATTGTTGAATAAAAAATAGATAACACAAGTGAATAGTTTTTAGTGAAGTTTCTTAACGCCACCAACATGATACTATTAATAAGTAAATTAATAATAAGAAGAAAATATTGAGGTTCGTCTGTAAAAAAATTAATAATCAAAGCTAAAATAACAAAACAAGGCTCAATTACCAGACTACTTTTGCCTAAAAAGACATTTACATATGACAAAGTATCTGTACCTATATTAAATCCCCTTATGCCAAAAAAAATAGACATCAAAGAAATAAAAGCAAATACCAATATAAACCTATACTTATCGTTCTTGATAAAGTTCATAAAAAATAAAAAATTAACAGATAAAAAAATAAAAAATATAACCAAATAGTGATATATATAACTATCTGAAATCATTTGTATCCCTCTGCCTAATTATTTTAGCTGGGGTTCCAGCAACAATAACATTAGAAGGGATATTTTTAGTCACAACACTACCTGCAGCTACAATCGAACCATAACCAATCTTAACACCATCTAAAATTACAGACTTTGTTCCAATCCATACGTTATCTTCAATAACAATTCCTTTATTTGAAACTCCTTGATTTTGAATAGGGATATCTAATGAGTCAAAGATATGATTTTCAGCAATAATAGAAACATTTGGCCCAATAAGCACTTGATTACCAATTTGAACTTTTCCTGAACAACCAATATAAGAATATGCGCCTATAGATGAATTATTTCCCATAGAAAGCCCCTTGCCTAAATTACGGCCCCAAAATCCTGAAGGCCTAATTAATGCCCCAAAACAAATTGTTACATTATCTCCAAACTTTAAAGGTTCTTCTGAAATAGCCTGTAACAAAACATTCTCTTCTAACTTACATTTTTGTCCAAAAATCAAATTGTTTTTTGGTCCAATGATAGTACACCCAGATGATACGGATATGGGTCCACACGACCTTAAAAAAAATAATTTATAAAAGTAGCCTCTTAAAACAGTTAAAAATAACCTTTTCATAATAAAAAAACGATATTTATCTGAATTTACATATTTTAATGCTTTTACATTAGTCATTTAATAAATGGCCCTTTAAATAATCTATTTTTTTTTCTTCGATTACAGCTACATCAATATAGCTGTTTAGTTCAAAAAACTGAACAACTTTATTTTTATTAGTTTTTGCAAACTCCAGTATCTGAAGTGCTGACTTTGCGTTAATATTATCTTCACAATTTGGTAATTTATAAATAAAATCAACATCTTTTTTGAAAAAAGCGGTATCCTCATAAGCTATTATTATGGGTAAGCCAAAAGCCAAGTACTCTCTAGATTTTAATGTGCAAGCTTCATTTAAATTATATCTATGCAATGCAAGACTACCTATACCAATGTCACAACTGCACGCGATTTGATGATACTCTTCATATGTTTTATGTCCATAATAAAATAAATTTTCAGAACTCTTTTTTTCTGTTCCAACAATATGGATTTCAATAATATTCCCTAGTAATTGCGCTAAATACTCAATTTTATCAAGTCCATGCCAAGGAATACCACTAGATCCAATAAAGAAAAATTTCAGCTTTTTATCAATATTCTTACATTTTTTATGTTTAAAAGCACTTAAGTTAATACTATTTGGAGATATTATAAATGGTTTGGCATATTTCGTAAAACTAACTTTCTTTGATAATTCATGTGTAACAAATAAAAAAGCACAAGCATTTTTATACATTATTCCCCGTGAAAAAAAATTATATAAAGAGTAAAATAAAAATTTTATTTTAACCTTACTTAACATTTTCCATTCTTCAACATCATCTGTATTAATCTCAAAAAAAGTTTTATACTTCTTTTGTAAAATATAATAATAAGGCTTAAATAAAAAATATCTCATATAAACTAAATCAGGTTTATATTTATTAAGCAATCTAAATAATTTAAAAATATGTGTTTGTGATAAAGTGGGTTTAATAAAAAAAATATTTTTATAAGTAACATCTTCTATACAATCTCTTGTTATAACAATTGCTCTAGCTGAAACTGAGTCAAGTTTATTCCAACTCTCGATTTGATTTAAGATTTTCTTAAAAACGCCCGGGTCGTTATTAATACTTAAAGACGGAACAAAATAAACAATATTCATATTTTCAAGATACTTGCACTCTCATTCTGATAATAAACTTATTTTCATTAATAAAAAAAACACCAAATACTAAGTGGAGTATATCAAATAGCACATAAAAAAACACCTTTCGAATTCCATTAAAAACCATATTTTTTCCAATTTCTGCTTTTTTTGACAAACCTTTAAAATCATCACAATCATATCCATTATAAATAACTTTAATCTTATTTTTATCATTATGTAAAATATCATTTTTTAAATTATCTGAAACAGTCATTATTAAATCTGATAATTTATTAAAATATCGCTCAAATATATGTGACAAAAAATATAATAAGGGTTTCCTTTTACTATATATTATAGAAGGATTTTTAGACCATGCATCTCTGTAATCAATAATCCATTTAATATTAGGTTTAATAGATTTAATTTTTTTACCAATAAAATGAGCACTAAATGGGGATGAAGTCGTCAAGCACACATCAAAATCATTTTCTTTTACAATATTCTTTATTTTTTTAATATTAAATAGATACCAAAAAACCATCCTATCTGGAAATACCAAAAAGCTATACAACTTAGACAAAAAAACATTCCCAAGTTGTTGTATTTTTTCACTTACAATATCTCTTAAATACATAATATTTATATTTTCGGGAATTTTTTTTGATAAAGATTTGTCTATTGTTAAATAAGAATAGTTTGATGATATGACGGTAACATTCCAACCATCTTTAACAAGTTCATTAACTAACCTCAAGGGCCTTTGAACACCAGCCCCAGAATGTGGCGGAAAATAATATGCAATAATTAAAATATTTTTTTTCATAATAACTCTTGAATTACAATATTCTTTTCATTAGGTATTCAAAAAAACACTATTAAATTACAACCATTACCCAAAATTTCATAATTCATACAATTAATATCATACTTAATAACAATGCAATGTTAGACCAATTGTAACATAATAATAAAGTATAAATTAAGTAAAGTTAACCTAATTTATTATTTTTTTAAGATTAAAAAAATGATAAACTCGACGTAGTAGATTAAAAATAAATTCATCACTTTTATACTCTAAATGACTTTTTCCAGGCCTATTTAAATAGTTATTTAATTCATCTTCAGAAAAATCAAGTTTTTTACAAACCAGGTTAAAATCTTCTTCTTGAAGTTCTTTTGGATAAGGCTCTTCTTTAAGTAACAACAATGCCTCATCACGCTTGATTTGATCACTATTTATAAGAGTACTTAAATGAGCACATCTTTTATCAATTTTGAATTTTTTTGGTAAAATAACCCCCTGATAAAATCGAGTAAAAATTGATTCGTAATGTTTTCCACCGTAATATTTCCAGTCCATTTTATCTTTAAGAATAGCCATGACTGTTTGTTTGTTATAATCAATATAATTTAATATGGAAATCGACTGCGAAACTCCAGTATATTGATAAAATCTTTTTTTAATTGTCCCCATAAACGGAAATGTTTTTAATTTTTTACTTCCAAATTTTTTATGAATTGATTTAATATTTGCTGCATCCGATTTTCTCCAATTCCAACTTTTTGGTAAAATTGCTTCTGTCTCAAAGTTTTCACCACTTAGTAAATATCTTATATTATATTTTCTAGTAAGCTTACGAACAGTAGTAAAAATTGCATGATCTGATAATAATTCCAAATCAATAACATCTGCTTTAAAAAAAGAGCGCTGTAAATCTTTAAATTCTTCCCAGTCTATAACTAGAGTATACAAGTCAAACCCAGTATATTTAACGATATTTTCTACATTTTTAACAGCAAGTTCGCTATTCCACCCATTATCCAAGTGTACTAAAAGAGCTCGTAATCCCCATTGCTTTGCCAAATAAGCTACATAGCTACTGTCAACACCACCACTAATACCAACAATACAATCATACCGCCTATTTTCACCAGACTTTTTAATCTTATCAATTATTTTCTGTAACTCTTTTTCTTTTTCACAACTGTCATTGATAAGAGTGTCTTTAATTTGCTTGTACTGCTTACAATGATTACAAACTCCATTATCATCAAAGGTTATAAATTTATCTGTTGTATCCATCACACAAACTGAACACATTTTATATTCTTTATTCATTAACCACCTCCAAGCACTTTCAATAGCGTATCATATTTAGGGTATGTTATTAGAACAGCTTTATGAGGTCCATGAAAAACAAACATACTCCCTGCACTTAGAGCTGTTATATTAGTATTACGAATAACATTTGCAAAATCTTCAACTGATTTTGCTCCCCCATTAACAATTATAGGAACAGATATGTCTTCGCATATAGTCTGAATCAACTTAATATCATACCCATTTAGCATTCCATCTCGGTCAACAAAACTTAAATAAATTTCTCCAGCACCATTTTTTTCTAACAATTTTAAATATGTTTTTAAATCATATGAGGAATACTGTTTAGTAGCACTGTTATAAACTTTGGCTATTCCAAAAAAATTTCTTTTTACATCAACTGAAGCAACAATACTTTGGGCTCCATATAACGAAGAAGCTTTATTTAAAAACGTAATATCTGTTAAAAGAACTGTATTTAAAATAACCTTCTCAATACCAATTTGAAAAACTTTTTTTATTTGATCAAGTGTTGTAATGCCTCCACCATATGCAACTGGCATGAAACATTCAGATGCTATATTTTTGAGAATTTCAAAATCTGGCTCTCTTTTTTCTTTAGAAGCATCAATATCTAAAAATATAAGTTCATCAACATATTTATCATTAAAAATCTTAATAGCATTGATAGGATCTCCAACATATTTACCTTTTTTCAAGTTGTACTGAACTGTTTTATACAACCCTTTGTTATGCAATAGCAAGGTAGGAATAATTCTGTAACGTACCATTTAATAATTCTCAAGAAAGTTTCTCAAAAAACTCATTCCATAATTATGACTTTTTTCTGGATGAAATTGACATCCAATAATATTACCTTTTTCAAATGACGACGTAAATTCATGACCATAGTTAGTTGTAGTTAATATATCATTTGAATCCTTTAAATCAACATAATAACTATGAACAAAATAATATCTTTTTTCAGATTCATATTCAGAAAACATTCTTGACTCTTTTGAGTGATATATTTGATTCCAACCCATATGTGGCACTCGTAATGATTTTTCTGTAAACCTTTTTGAAACGCCATCAATCCAATCTAATCCATTTTGAGTACCTTCTTCACTATTTTTTAACATTAATTGCATACCTAAGCAAATACCTAGTATCGGTATTTTTTCAATCATTACTTTTTGATTAAGCACATCTAATAAACCATAATTAATTATGTTTTTAATGCCATTATCAAAAGAACCTACCCCTGGCAAAATAATCTTTGTTGCAAGTTTAATCATCTCAAGATCGCTACTAATAACACTTTGACAGCCAAGTTTTTTTAGCATATTAGAAATAGATCCTACGTTTCCCATGCCATAGTCAATTATTATTATCATTACATTCCTTTAACAATTGCAGATACCAAACCGCTGACATATGGTCAATATGAAAATGAGAAAACTGATATTCTTTTGTAGTTATAGTCTTTGACATATGTTTATTAAATAAATTAAAACAGTTAAAAACCATTTCATCCTGTTTTTTATTTAATAATATTTTTTTTATAAATCCAAATATTTTTTCCCCTAACATACCTTTCAAAATTATTTTAAAGCTATTATTCAAGACTATTTTTCTTTTAGAAAATGCTATCTTTTCTTTAGAAAACACAACTCTATCTAAATAATTTTCATAAAGTATTTGATTAAGCTTATATTTTATTGGGATTGAAAGCCAAAATAATGAAAGCTCCTTATCAAATAAAGGCAACCTAAATTCATAATTAAAAAAATCATAAACTCGACATGAGTTAACTATAAATTTTGCTTGTCTATTAGATATATCCCAGGTGTCTGATAAAAAGATATAATTTTTTGTTTTATAATCCTTAAGATTTAAAAAATAATTATCTATTTTTTCTTTATAAATACTACTATCCAAATTAGTACTATTTGCATAATTTTTTTTGTAAAAGTGTTTTTTTATAATAGTTGATAAGTCATTTAAATTATGAATATATTTGGATTTCATTGTAGATATAATTCCTCGTAAATGACTACCTCCTAATAAATCTCCACTGTGGCCCGGAATAAAAACACTATCTTCTGGAATAAGTTTTTTAGTATGAAGATAATTAACAGCAATAAAATCCTGAAAATGAGGAACTGATGATAAACCTGAAGCATAAATATTGAAATCTTTAAATTTTAAAGAATCTACAGTTTCTTTAACTAGCGATTCCGTATAGTTAATATAAATCCATTCAAATCCAAGTTGATCAGCTACTTTTTTAGAAATATTTACTTCAAATGAATCTTCCTTACCATATGTGTAGCAAATAACTTTTTTATAATTTAATTTTTTTAACATAGATACAATATATCTAGAATCATAACCTCCACTAAGAGGAATAACACAAGTTTTATTGTTTAATGATTTGATAAGTTTACTAAAAGTATTACTTTCAATAGTTTGAATTTTATCATAGAGTTCATCTATATTTTTATTTTGCACTATTGATGCATGATAATAAAAATAATTTTTTGTAAGAATGGTTTTTAATGATTTTCTAAAAACTACAAATTGACCTGATTCCACTTGATAAAGGTTATCTATCAATGTTTGATTACCTGAAACAAAAGAGGTAGCAATAAATTCCTCAACATTATCATTATTAAGAGTATCAAGTTTTAATTTGCTTTTAATATAATTAGCATCATCAGAAATAACTAAATCGCTATTCCTTAAACTATAAAATATAGGCAAACTTCTGATTAAGTCGACAGAAAAAACAACATTATCTTCAGTTTCTATATAAAATATAAAAAGCCCATCTATTTTGTTTAAAAAATATTCAACATTTTCTATAGTATCTGAGTACTTATTTATTAAGTTAATAAAAGATAATTCAGTATATATTTGGTCTTCAAAAATACAATAGCCCTTCACAAGAATCCTTTTATTTAAAAATGTTTTTTCATAAAACATAAATTTATTATTAAATTTAACTTCTATATTCATTTAATTTCTTTCCTTAATATCTTTATAAATCTATTCAGTAAATATTGATCTTGACTATAGTAATCTTTGTGAGCTAGTTTAATAAAATCTTTCTCTTCAAATTTAAAATCATTCATCAAATTAACAAACTCCAACTCATTATTAACCAAAAAATTATAGCTTTTATCAAAAATAAAATCACTATAATAGTATTTACTTAAGCCTTTAATATTAACAAATATATTTGGCAAACCAAATACAGGGGCCTCTAACGCACACGTAGAATATGCGGTTACATGCAAATCACATTGATTTGCTATTTCATAAAAGTTGTGTTCCTCATATTTATTAACATTATGAGATAGTTTAAAATCAGATAAAGTCTTTGTTAATCGTGGAACAAGTATAAAAAAGAAATTAGGTAATCTTTTAGAAACATTATTAATAAAATCAACCATTTCCTTTTGTACAGGATTTTGAAGTGATACAACTACTTTATATTTGTAACTACTTGGAATACCCAAATCAATTTTTAAATTAGAAATCTTATTAACATAAAAATTAGGAATAACATAAATATTATTATTATTTTTTAAGTAATTATATTTTTCAAATATTTTCTTTTCACTCTCTCCATATACTAATAAGTATTTTGGGTGGCAACTATAATCACATCCCATAGGCAGATTATATGCATAATTTTTACTAATAACACCATGTTGAAACTCAATAGTCGGTATATTAAGATCATTTGCAGCCTTTACAACACTTCTTTTTGTAAAGCATGTAACAAAAACCACTTTAGGCTTTTTTATTTTGAATAAAGTTTTATAAGTATAATATAAAGAAAGAAATTTATTTATTTCATATTCATAATCGATCGATATATCATATTCCAAATTAATAGAGTCCAAAATATCAATTTTAGAGGGAATTTTTTTAACAAATAAGAAAGTTAAACGACTTAATAGTATAAAAAAATGATTTGATATACTTTTATAAATACATTTTTTATAGTTAAAACTCATATTACTGTTAAAGTCTTTAACATATAGAAAACTATTAACATCTAAAAACTCCATTACTCCATGAGCCATTCGATCATATATTTTATTACCAACAGGCTTTAAACTATCTGTATCACTAAAAATAATATAGTTATATTGTCTAAATATATTGAATACTCCAAAGAAATAAATCTTATATGCTTTTACATTTATTATTTTACTAAATAAGTTTTTTTTCTTAGGTACTTTAATACCTCTATTTTGATTTAATGTATAAGGCCCATAAACCCCTCTCAAAAAAGGCCATAAATAAAACTCTTTATATTTCAAACCGGACAAATCATATTTTTTTTCAATTTTTTCGATGTTAAGCATTATTTTTCCAAAATGAAAACCAAGGCATTGGATATATTTTATTTGAGGAATAAAAAATCATAAAAAAAGTTAGCCCAAATGTAATAGCACTAGCATATGTAGCACCTTGAATGCCATATTTCATAATTAATAAATAACTAACAGGAGCATGTATGAATGACGTAGTAATAGTTATTGATGAAATAACTTTAGTCTTTTTAAAATAAAAAAGATACGGAACTACAGCAAAATACATACTATCAAAAGCATATGCAATTAGAATAAACAAAATAACTATTTTTGATTCTGAAAAATCTTTTCCAATAAAAAGATCTATAAATAGATTTAATATAAAATATAAAAATATGGTCAATATTATTATCCCAATAAAGTACGCATATGTAATAAATATAACTTGCTTTTTTTTATCATTAGTCATATCTTTTAGCATGCCATAAAGTTCAGGTAACCAGGCTTTATAAAGTGCGGTAGCAATGATCATAATAACCATACCTAATTGATACCCTACAGAATATATTCCAGTTGCTCCAACTCCTACTAGATATGTTATAAATAATCTATCTAAGCCCGTTTTTATCCAAGTTGCTAATGAATGAGGAACAAGCGGAATCCCATAACTTAATGCATCATTTATAGTATCTTTATTGTAGTTAAAGGTTAAATACTCTCTAACTTTAAAAATCAAATAAAAGCTTATTAAACCAAAGAATATATTAGAAATAGCAATTGCTAGCAATCTTCCTTCCCAATTCATTTTCAAAGCGATTATAAATAATAGAGTTAAAGAAAAATTAAATATATTTTGAAGTATTTCAAACAATGAATAATTTTTTGCATTCTTTTCTACTCGCCATAAAATCAAATTAATCAAGTTTATAATTTGAGCTAAACAAATAAAAACAGAAGCAATCAGCCATTCAATGGAAATCATAGTAAGTTTACTAAACATAGAACCAAATATTAAATAAAATATTAAAAAAACAAGTGATAAAATTGATATAATAAGAAAAATATTCCCAATATATTTTTTTAACTTATTTTTTGTTATATGAAAAAACACAACTTCTACAGAACCCTGTGTATTCATACTTATAAAGACTATTGATAAACTTAATAAAATACTATAATTTGCTATTATTCCATAGTCTTCTGAAGATAAATACCTAGTTAATATAGGTAGTAATAAAAAAGGAAGTGCCTTATTAAAAACATCTGAGAAAAAATAAATGAATATATTTTTAAAAAACACAGTTGCATATTTAGAGAGTTTAAAATTTATCATTAGTATTTGGATAGTTTTTAATTATCTTTGCAGGCACGCCTCCTACAATACTATTATCAGGTATATCATTAATAACAACAGAATTAGCGCCAACTACAACATTTTCACCAATTACAACATTCTCGCGAATAAATACATTTACACCAATCCAACACCCATTTTTTATTACAACATTTCCTTTTTCAGAAATTCCTGTATTTTTTTTCACAAACTGTTCTGCGTTATAGTTACTTGTATAAATCCTAACATTATGACTGATAGCACAATTATCACCGATTATGACTTTTTGACCTTTAACGGATTGAATAGTTGAAAAATCACCAATATAGCTGTTAGCTCCTAAGCAAATTTCACCATTCCCATAAAGTAAAACGTTTCCATTAAATCTAAAAGTGGGATCTATGTCATATAATTTCCTATAATTAATATATCTGTAGGAGTTAGCTCCATCTACTAACGTCTTATATATTAAGTGAAATATAAAGTAAAGAAATTTTTTAAAAATCATTTTTTTTCATCCAAAGTTCAAATTTCTTAAAAAAAGAACCATAGGTTTCTTGAAGAGGCTTAATATCTATTTTTTCTATATTTGATAGTTTTTCGAATAAGTTTATATCAAAACCCTTTTGAGTAATATAAGTATAGTTAGATGAATTCAATTCCTCATATAGCTCTTTTATTTGTCTATAATTTACAAGACCTATTGTGGGACACCTCATACCAATACTACAAACATTAGCATGAAACCTATTGGCTAAAACTAAGTTTGCTCCTTTGTATATAGCTAAAATATCTTTAAATGAACGATCTCCATGCATCAAAGGCGCTACTGTTATTTTTCGTCTTCGTGTTTCATCATCTAAAATACTTAAAAAATCATTTATAAATAATACATCTCTAAAAATATGTGGAACTAACACTATTTCATAATCTTTTTTTTGAGCTAAAAAAGTTTGGATGAACTCTTTAAATATATTTAAAAAATTATCATAAGAAATTTGACTAAATCTAACTTCAGGCATATCACTCGCTACATTAATAGCTATGTATTTCTTTGATTTATAATAGCTAGGTAAGCCAGCGGGAGTTGCAAAAAAACCAGCATCAACCGTTTGATGAATATATTCCATATAATACTCACCTACATGTTCATTAATTGCCTTTTTTGAACCATCGTTTCTGATTGAAATAAAATCTTTTCGCTCAATTAAAGCATCTAAAAAGCACCTAAATTTCTCAAGATTTTTATTAGTTACTCCTTGCCCTGGATCAACACCTAATGCATTAAAAAAAATTGGAGTTTTGATTTTTTTCAATAAATCTAGCTGAATAGAAATAGAAGTTCCCGTTGGTGAGCGTTCCACCCAAAGTTCAAAATAGTTCCCTCCTCCTATAATCAAGAGATCATATTCATTAACAAGATTCACAAAACCTTCATCAAAAAACTTTTTTTTCCAATAAAACTCCCTAATTTCTAACTTATCAATATTAAACTTAAACTCTTTCAACATTTTTAAATTTTTATATAAACCATCATGATTAGCATTATCACCAATATTTCCATCAAAACTCGCAAGGTGTAATGTTTTTATGTATCTCATATTTTTTGACTCTCAATTCTATCTAAATCTTCTTTAGAGTCTATATCTACACTTCTTTCCTCAGGCATTTGATAAGAAACTGTTTTATTAGAATAAAAACTATTATTTTTAAGAAAACTGTCAACTTCTACGATATAAATAGCTCCATTACTCATAAATGCTTTAGGTAAATCTTGACGTCTCATAAACGGATACTGATTATTGGAAATACCTGACAAATAACCATTGGCATCTTCTTTAAATGCTTTGTATAACTTATTATCAACTTCACAAACACTAATTAAAGACGTAGCTTTAGATCCAAAAAAAAGTTCAAATGCAGCATCAATATCTTCTGCATTTCTTAATGGTGAAGTAGGTTGTAGTAAAATAATATAATCAAACTCTTGTTTCAACGAACTTAAGGTATGACGCACAACATCTTCACTAGAAGATGAATCTGTTGCATATTCGTCAGGACGTTTTAATACCTCAGCTCCATAGTGATTTGAAATATCTAAAATTTCCTCAGAATCACTAGTTACAAGCGTTTTACAAATATATTTAGACTTTAAACTTGCCTGAATCGTCCATGCAATTAGTGGTAAACCATTAAGAAGTGCTATATTTTTTTTAGGAAACCCCTTTGAATCCCCACGAGCTGGAATTATAGCTAAAACTTTATTTGTCATCCACACCATTAGCCATGACAGTATGTCTTAGCTTCCACTCACCATCAACTTGAGTCCAAAGATGTGGGCTTCTAAATTTATCTACTGTTGACCAAAAATCTTCATCTGTTGTTTCAATATACTCTAAAAATTCTTTGTAAAACTTTTTGGGAAACTCTGAATCATATTTTTTAACTAGATATACCGCTTCCTCACGAGTAATCTTACCATTTCTAACTTCTTGTGCAGCATCATATGTTGCACGGCCAATTCCAAATTTTATTAATGTTGTAAAGTAATGAAACGGATCAATTTTATCATCAATACTACTATATTTAGAATAACTACCTTCCGTACGTTCAGTATTTGCCTGAAAGCCTGTGTTATCAACTGCATAATAGTAACATTCTTGGGGATCCCACTTTAAGTAGTACCCTAAATAATGAACTTCAACACCAGCATCTATTAAGGATTGTTTATCGGGTGCAATATATGGAGTAAAATCATCTATAGAATATTTCCCGGTATCAATATACTCTTGCATTGAAACACCACCAAACTTCATATTTAATGGATTTTCATTAGAAAAAAAATCCATATTCATTATTGGATTAGTATTTTCTTCTATCGCATTTCCATACTCTGCTTGATTTTCACCATACATCACTAGTTTAACACCAAATTTTTTTGCCATTGCAGGTCCAATAATACGTTGGCCAACTATAAATGGTTGAAAAGGATGCAATAAATTATGAAATGCATTTTTTGTCATTTCTCTATGTAATTTCCCATTTGGAGTATATAAAATATTATCTAAACCACCTGTATGCATCCACTCTTGAAAATTTTTCCAACCAATATCTGTATACAAATGAGGGGCCCAGGTAACAGTTAATGGATTCATACCATATTTGTATTTTAAAATATGTGAAGTGTAAGCACTATCTTTTCCACCACTACCTGGAACAATAACATCATATGATCCATCCTTGCTTTTAAACTTAGACAACATCTCTCTTAACTTTTCATCTCTTTCTGCCCAGTTGATATCAACCTCTTTTTGATCATGATATAAACAAGCAGAGCACACATTATCTTCGTTAAATCCAATAACCTTCTTTTTGTCATTTGCACTACTTTTAAACTCAACTGTAGAACTTGGACGTTGATTTGATATTACACATTTTTCACAAAAAGAAACTGTACTGGGCAACCCATAGTAAGCTTCGTACTGTCCTTTTTTTGTTACATTATTATTATTTGTCATATTAAAAATTTCCTATATACCTTTATTTCTTATTGAGTCACATATGTTCACAAATTTCTTAATAATATGCAAGCCAATATCACCACTCTTTTCAGGATGGAACTGAACTCCATAAACATTATCTTTTTTTACAGCTGAACAAAACGTATTATCTGAATAAGTAGTACAACTCAAAATATTATTATTATTTTCAACTTGGGCAACATAACTATGAACAAAATACACATCCGAAGCAGTTTTTACACCATCTAAAATAGTCTCTTCCCAAGGTATAGAATGAGGATGTAATTCATTCCAACTTACATGCGGAAGATTTTGATAATCAGGATGTTTTACAATCAACTTCTTAACTGTCCCATTAATAATACCTAAGCCTTTTGACAACCCAAATTCTTCACTTTTTTCTAAAAGCAATTGCATACCTAAACAAATTCCTAAAAACGGTTTATTTGTTGCTATATAGTTATTAATAATATCTATTAAATTATACTTTTTTAAGTTATCCATTCCGTGAGAGAATGCACCAACTCCTGGCAAAACAACACCATCTGAATTTAATAAAATCTCTTCATCTCTAGTTAATATAGACTCAACACCAACATTACTTAAAGCATTTAGAATACTTTTAACGTTCCCTATATCATAATCTATTACTGCAATTTTCATATTCTTATTTTTATATTATTAACCTTAATCTCTTTTTTTATAGTACTTATAGACTCTAAATTATAATGAAGTACGGAAGCAACTGCTACCGCATCCACATTTGCATTGTTCAATAAATTTATAGCATCATTAGTAGTTCCCATCCCCCCACTTGCAATAATAGGTATATTAATTTTATTGATAACAGCTTGATACAAGTTAACCTCAAATCCCCTTTTTGTTCCTTCATGATCCAAAGATGTCAACATAATTTCACCAGCACCTAATTTTTGAAGTTCTTGTGCCCATTCGACTACATTTTTTCCCGTTGGCTCCCTACCATTTTCAATATAGGCTTCCCATGAGTTATCCATTACTTTTTTTGCTACAATCGAAGCTACAATACATTGAGACCCAAAAATTCTAGAAGCTTCAGTAATAAAGCTTGGATTATGTATTGCCTGTGTATTAATCGCAACTTTATCTGCACCTGAATTTAAAGCATTTTTAATATCAGCAATGGTTCTAATTCCACCTCCTACCGTAATAGGAACAAAAATACATTCACAGGCTTTTTCAATAATATGACTCAAACTATTCCTATCATAATAGGCAGCAACTGCATCCATAAAAATAATTTCATCAATACCATCATCATAATATTTTTTTGCAAAATCATTAGGATTACCTACTTTTCTTAACCCTTCTAAATGAATACCTTTAATAACATGCTCATTTTTTACATCAATTCTTCCAATTAATCTCTTTTTATTCATTGTCTTATCACTCTACGTAATTGCTAAATCTTTAAATTGTTTTTGACATTTAATTTGCCAGAATTCTTCGGACTCTAACAATTTAAAAAACAAATGATCGCTTCTGCCCTTACCAAAACTATGTCGTTCTTTCCAAGAATTGTTAAATACAGAATTAGAAACATGCTTTATTGCTTCGCTAATACTTGCAAGCTCGTAACCACAGTTTCGTACAGATTTCAAATTGACCCTATTCAATTGTCTAGATCCTATATCAACAGTAGGCACATTATAATAAGGAGCTTCTCTAATACCTGCACTAGAATTACCTATCATAAATTCTGAAAACTTTAATAAAGTTAAAAAATATTCAAATCTTAATGATGGAAAAACCTTAAATCGAGAGTTATCATCAATTTTTTCATACGCTTTTAATATCTCATTGCTCCCAAGATCATTATTGGGATAGATCAACACATAATTTTTACCACTATCTATTAAGGCCTGCACAAAGTTATTTGCATAGACTGCTATATGATCATATTCTGTTGTGATAGGATGAAACATTGCAAGAGAATAGTTATCAAATTTAATATTATAATGATGTTTCACTTCTTCCAAAGAAGGTAATCTATTTGAGTTCATAATATCTAAATCAGGTGATCCAACAATAAATATCGATTCTTCCTTTTCTCCCAATTGAATAAGCCTTCTTTGTGCTTTTTCATTAGAAACTAAATGAATATGAGACATTTTAGTCACAGCATGTCGAATTAATTCATCAATAGTACCAGATACTTCGCCCCCCTCAATATGTGTCACTAATATATTATTTAAGCTACCAACAATTGCACCAGCCATAGCTTCTACTCTATCGCCATGAACAACAATCATATCGGGTTGAAGTTGATAAATATAATGTGAAAGACCCTCTATCGTTTTTGCAAGCGTTCTATCCATATGCTCTATTGTGTCATGATTGATATATTTAAAAATATTTTTAAAACCAGATTTTTCAATTTCATCAACGGTACATCCATATTTTGAGTTCATATGCATGCCCGTTGCAAAAATATGAACATCATATTTTGAAGATGACTGGGAAATTTGAATTAGAGACTTTAATTTACCAAAATCAGCACGTGTTCCAGTTAAAAAAAGAATTTTTTTCTTAGTCATCAATATCACTCCAAGTAATATGAACATCCGATTCAATATTCTTATTAACAGTTTTTCCAATAAGTTCTTGATAATGCTTCGCTTGAATACCTCCAGTACCAGGTCTTTTTACCCAAATATTGTCTTTTGTTAACGTTTCCCCAGCCTTTATCGGTTTAATCGTGACAACTGTTGCAAATGCAAAATCTATTGTTACCTGCTCTTCTTGTGCAGGCTCTTTTTTCCCACCTCTCATCAATGCAATTTCACTACTTCCCACAATTAATTCTTTTAAAGCTATAGGATCCATTGAATTAACAATATCAGGACCAGGTCTTTCCATTTTATCAGTAAAATGACGCTCTAAAATACAAGCACCTAATGCTGTAGCTGCAAAACAAGCTCTATTAGATGTTGTATGATCAGACAAGCCAATTATAGCGTTTGGAAACTCTTTTTGAAGCTCTTGCATTGCACCCAATCGAACTAAATGTACTGGGGTTGGATAAAGATTTGTTGTATGTAGCAACGCATATGTGATGTTGTAACTCTCTAAAATATCAACTGTTTTCCTAACTGATTCAATGGTATTCATGCCTGTACTAACTATCATAGGCTTGCCAAATGTAGCTATATGCTCAATTAAAGGATAATTATTACATTCCCCTGATCCTATTTTATAAGAGCTAACACCCATTCTTTCTAATCTATTTGCAGCTGCCCTCGAAAAAGGGGTGCTCATATAGATCATTCCCTTTGATTCTACATAATTTTTAAGCCTGATTTCATCTTCTTCATTTAAAGCACATCTCTTCATAATCTCATAAATTGAAACAGAAGCATTTCCTGGAATAACTTTTTTAGCTTCGTGACTCATTTCATCTTCCACCACATGGGTTTGGTGCTTTATCACCTCAGCTCCTGCCCTATATGCCGCATCTACCATTTCAAAAGCTAAATCCAAACTTCCTTCATGATTAATGCCAATTTCAACAATGACTAAAGGAGGATGATTGAAACTTATTTCTCTATTTTCTATTTTAAAGTTATTCATAAGAAAAAAGGCTTTATAGTATCAACAAAAAATTTCACACTATGTTCATCCATATGCTCACCTATTGGTAAACTCAACAACTCCCCATCATTATGATTCGCAAAAAAATCTTCGTCTTGTTGAGCTAAATAATGATACGCTTGCAATTTTGGTAATGCAATAGGATAGTGAATCCCTGTTTGAATATCTTTACTTTGCAAATAATCTTTTAACTCATCGCGTGTTTTACACCGTACAACAAATAAATGATAAACTTGTTTTGCCCACTCCTCTCTTTGTGGTAAAACAAGGTCTGTAACATTTTTAAGATTTTCTAGATAATAATCAGACACCTTAATTCTAGCATCTGTCCATGCATCCAGATGTCTTAACTTCACACTTAATATCGCCGCCTGCAAACCATCTAACCGAGAATTACGCCCTTCAAACTCATGATTATATTTTTCAATACGACCATGGTTTGCGATCATTCGACATTTTTTTGCTAACTCACCACTATTGGTTACAATAGCTCCACCATCTCCATAAGCTCCTAAATTTTTACCTGGATAAAAACTAAACGCCCCTATATCACCAATAGCACCTACCCTAGCACCTTTATACTCAGCACCATGCGCCTGTGCGCAGTCTTCGATAATCTTTAAATCGTGTTCTTTTGCAATTTGTTTTAACATATCCATATCACAAGGGTGCCCATACAAATGCACTGCCATAACAGCTTTTGTCTTACGCGTTATTTTGGAACGCAAACTCGGTATTGAAATAGTATAGTTCTTCGGATCACAATCACAAAAAACAACCTTATGCCCTGATCGTGTTACAGCCTCAGCTGACGAAATAAAACTGTTTGCAGGAACAATAATCTCACTTTCTTTAGGTAAGTTAAGCGCCTCTATAGCAATTTCAAGGGCATCTGTTCCATTTGCAACCCCAACACAATGAGTAGCCTGAACATAATCTGAAAAATCATCTTCAAACTGCTTAACATATTTACCACCAATAAATGCAGTATTTGAAATCACCTCTTTAATAGCTAAATCGATTTCATCCTTAATCAGGTTATATTGATAATTTAAATCTAAAAACTTTATTGTCATATGTTTCTCATTTTTTTTGCAGGATTACCCGCATAAATACCCGACTCTGTAATATCTTTTGTAACAACACTCCCAGCACCAATGACAACATTATCACATATAGTAATTGGCAAAATTGTAGCATTTGAGCCAATACTAACGTTATTACCTATTTTAGTAGCCCGCCATAAATCCTTATTTCCTTTTGCTGGCCCCCCCGTAGAAAATAAATCATTGATAAACATAACGCCGTGAGCAACGACGGTATCATCCCCAATAGTCACTAACTCACAAATAAAACTATGTGACTGTATTTTACAGTTATTACCAATTTTTACATCGTTTTGGATTTCAACAAAAGGTCCTATAAATGTATTATCTCCAATGGAACAACCATATAAATTTACCGGCTCAACAACTTGAACATGAGAACCAAATGTAACGTCTTTAATTCCAATGGAATTTAAAGTATAAGTCTTATTCATTTGTGTTTAAACCAAGCTTACATTTTTCTGGTTTAAAACGTAAAAATACTTCCTTACCAGTTTCAATTGATTCATAAATGGCTGAAATTAATTCTAAGCTTTTACGCCCTTCTAAACCAGCAACAAGTTGTTTTGAATTATTTTGAATACTATCAACAACATGTTCATAATAAGCCTGATGCCCAAATCCATAAACATTAGGAGGATTTACAGAATACTTTTCCATAATATCAGCATCACCATCTTGTTTATCAACAAAATTCCAATGAATCATTTTATTGACAGCAAAACCACCAATTTCAACAGTACCTTTCTCACCTAAAATAGAAATCGAACCTTCTAAATCTTTTGGCCTAATAGCTGTTGTTGCCTCTATAATGCCTAAGGCTCCATTTTTAAATTTAAGTAACACAATACCCGTATCTTCAGCTTCAATATCAACTAACGCTGTCGTACTTTTGGCAAATACACTTTCAACATCCCCCATCATATACTCCAATAAATCAATATGATGACTTGCCTGATTTGTTAAAACGCCACCATCCATATCCCAACGACCTCGCCACCACGCTTGATCATAATAGGCCTGATCTCTTGACCAGCGAACACGAATTGTACCCATTACAAGTTTACCAAAACGTCCTTGATCCAAGGCATTTTTCAACTTCACAACGGGAACATTAAAACGATTCTGTTTCACAACAAACAATTTACACCCATTCTTATCACAAGCACGAATCATGTTATCTGCACCCTCAAGCGTTAACGCCATTGGTTTTTCTACAACAATATGCTTCCCATATTGAGCTAATTCAATTACATGTGTTGCATGATACCCACTTTCTGTTAACACAGTAACAACATCAATATCCTCTGATTGCATCATACGATGCATATCCGTATAAGAAGAAATGTTAAATTGACTTGCAATAGCATCAGCTTTTTCTTTATCAATATCACAAACGGCTACTAAACAAGCATCCTTAATTTGATTTTGGCCCAATAATTCACTATGACGTTTTGCAATTCGACCGCACCCAACAAGAGCAAATTTCAACATACGACCTGATCCTCAATAGATGTAAATTTTTTTAAATACCACTCCACCGTCTTAATAATCCCTGAATCAAAATTCTCATCAGCCTGCCAACCTAACTCTAATTCAATCTTTGTTGCATCAATGGCATAACGACGATCATGACCGGCCCTATCTTCAACAAACGTAATATACTCTTTATACGATTTTTCATGTGGCACTTTTTCATCTAAAATAGAGCAAATTATAGCAACAATCTGCAAATTTGTTCGCTCATTTCTACCACCAATATTATACACTTCCCCTGCTTTTCCCTGATGATACACCAAATCAATTCCCTTACAATGATCTAAGACATATAACCAATCTCTTACATTTTTCCCATCCCCATAAATGGGGATAGGCTCATGTGCTAACGCTTTGCGAATAATGGTTGGTATTAACTTTTCTTGATATTGCTTCGGCCCATAATTATTAGAACAATTGGTCATCACCGTATTAAGCCCATAGGTTTCTTGATAAGATCGCACAATCATATCACTAGATGCTTTAGAAGCACTGTATGGAGAATTAGGGGCATACGGTGTCTTTTCTGTAAAAAGACCTGTTTCACCCAATGTGCCATATACCTCATCCGTAGAAATATGATGAAAACGAGCACCATCAAACTCTTGTTTATAATTAAATGGTTTTTCCATCCATGCTTTATAAGCCACATCAATTAACGTAAACGTTCCCATGACATTTGTTTCAATAAACACGCCTGGGTTTTTGATTGAATTATCAACATGCGATTCTGCAGCAAAATGAATAACCCCCGATATAGCATGCTCTTGAAAGAGCTTTTCAACAAGAGGTCTATCACAAATATTGCCCTCAATAAATGTGTAGCGAGACTCTGATTCAACTTCAGAAAGATTAGATAAATTACCTGCATATGTTAATGCATCTAGATGGATAAGCTGATAATGAGGATATTTATTTAAAAAATATGGAATAAAATTAGATCCAATAAAACCTGCACAACCTGTTAGCAAAATTGATTTTTCATTTAAAATCATACTATTTAAAATACTATCATAGTCTTAACTAGTTTAACATCCTACTAAAAACATAAAAAAAGTTTATTCTCATAGTAAATAAATATTCAAATCACATTAAAAAAATAGTATTTAAAAAGAAATATCAACTACACTATTGAAAGTAATAATTAATTGAATAATCAAACAAATCAATCGCATCTTTTAGCAAAGGATTTTTATTATCTTTATCAGATAAAATCAAGTCGCTTTCTGGTAACCCCAATCTATACTTAACACAGGATCAGAAAATAAAATACCTCGATCATGTTGTGGAGAGTAATAGCTATCAACCTTATATGAAAAGATAGTTTCATCTTCTAATACAAGAAAACCATGAGCAAATCCACGTGGTACAAATAACTGGATTTTATTTTCTGCAGATAATTCAACAGCAATATGCTTACCAAACGTAGGGGACCCTCGTCTAATATCGACAACAACATCCAAAGCCTTTCCCTTAATTACACGAACAAGCTTACTTTGAGCATATGGCGCACATTGATAATGTAAGCCTCGCAAAACTCCTTTATTTGACTGCGACTC
>PBEQ01000015.1 GCA_002719695.1 bacterium
CACTTAGTGCAACTTTATCTCCGCTTGCTTGATTCTGAATTGCACCAGGACTTGGTCCTTGTATTTGGCTAGCCATTTTTACTTATCCTTACTATTTTTATACCCATCATTACAGGTTAACAAAACACAATCTAATTTAAATTGGTTTTGTGTATTATAAGAAAAAATGTTAAAGATTGGTATAGTGATATAAAACAATTGCAGAAGTTGCTGCTACATTTAGAGAATCTATGCTATTGCTCATTGGAATATAGCAAGGAGTCATGTTTTTATAATCATTATGCTCATCAAACCCAGCTTCTGATCCTAGTAAAAAACAAATTTTATCTTCTGTATTAATCGCATTTAGAGGGGTACTCCCATGGATATCTAATTTCCAAACTTTATATTCAGATAAGGTGGAAAGTGTTTCTTTTTCTATAAGTGGAATACTCATAATATTTCCTGCAGCTGCTCTAACGCTCTCTGGATGATATGGATCACAACAGCGCCCTATCAAGTAGATACAATCGCACCCAAAAGCATGAGCATTTCTTATAATAGCACCACAATTCACAGGTGACTTTATATTATATAACGCAACTGCTAAAGAACGTTTGGCAATGCTATATTGATTCTTTGGCTGATGCATAACAGCAAAACATCCGCCGGATTCTTTTACTGATGCCATAAACTTACAACAGTTATCACTACACAAAAACGTTGTGATATTATTTTTAGCTGCTAATTCTTTAATTGCAATTTGCTGTTTAGTTACTATGAGATAGTCAACTGACTGGGGATGATTTATAAGAATATCGGTTATTGCATACTTGTTCTCTAAAACAAATTGCTTTGTTTTTTTTCTATATTTTGTTGATGAATTTAACTTTTTAACATGTTTAATTTTTTTATTATCTGTACTTTCAATCATTTACCCATTAGTCATCTTTTCTAATAAAACGACTGCATGGGATGATATTCCTTCCAAATTTCCCTCAGGACCCATTTTTTCTGCTGTTGTCGCCTTTACGCCAACTGACTGGGAATCAACCCCTAATGTTTTTGCTAAATTTTCTTTAATTTGATTAATGTACGGTTTTAATTTTGGTTCCTCTGCAATAATAACTGAGTCAATATTACTAACTTGAAATCCATTTTTATAAACCAAATCAACTACTTTCTTGAGCAGCTCCATACTGTCAGCATCTTTATAAATGGGATCTGTATCGGGAAAATGATCGCCTATTGATCCCAATGATAGAGCCCCCAGCAAGGCGTCCATAATGGCATGAGTTAGTACATCAGCATCACTATGTCCTACTAACCCTAAGTGAAATTCGATTGTAATCCCACCTAAAATTAATTTTCTATTTGTTTCTAATCGATGAGAATCAATTCCTATACCAATTTTTAAAGCCATAATACGATTATGTTACTGTGAATTTATAATTTTACAATGATATTCTTCTGATTTAACTCAATTAATGTTAAAATTTGTTGACTTTTATTAAGGAGGCTTGCATGGCAACTGAAACACTTGCTGAGATTAATAGTCGCGTTGAAAAAGAATCAGCTTTTGTAACGTCTATATTATCTGAGGCTAAAAAGGTTATAGCTGGTCAAACAAATGTAATTGAAAAACTTCTTGTTGGAGTTTTAGCAGAGGGACATGTGTTACTTGAAGGGGTACCTGGTTTAGCAAAAACATTAACAATTAAAACATTATCCAATATTACTGACTCTAGTTTTAGTCGTATTCAATTTACACCTGATTTACTACCATCTGATATTATTGGAACCTTAATGTTTAACCAATCAAAAAATGACTTTATTCCAAAGTTAGGCCCTATTTTTGCTAATTTTATATTAGCTGATGAAATAAACCGAGCACCTGCAAAAGTACAAAGTGCCCTATTAGAGGCTATGCAAGAAAGACAGGTAACGCTTGGTGATAAAACATATCCCTTACATGAGCCCTTTCTTGTTCTTGCTACTCAAAATCCTATTGATCAAGAAGGCACCTATTCATTACCAGAAGCACAAATAGATCGATTTATGTTAAAAATTACTGTTTCTTACCCAAAAAAAGAGGATGAAAAATTAATTATCGAAAGAATGTCAGGAGCATCTGAGCCAACGGTTAATAAACTTGTCACATCTAATGATATTCTTAAAGCCAGAGAGGTTGTAAAAGAAATTTACTTTGATGAAAAAGTTAAAGAATATGTTTTAGATATTGTACATGCAACTAGAACTCCTAATGATTATAATCTTCAAGAATTATCGCCCTTAATCCAGTATGGCGCATCCCCTAGAGCATCTATCGCTCTGATTAAAGCGGCTAAAGCGCATGCTTTTATTCAAGGAAGAGGATTTGTAACGCCAGAAGACATTAAAGCCATCGGTAAAGATGTCTTGAGGCATAGAATTATTCCATCCTTTGAAGCTGAAGCTGAAAATATTACATCAGACAATCTTGTAGATAAAATATTTTCACAAATTGAAGTTCCATAACGTTTAGAGTCTTTTCTACGTAGTTTAAACCAATTATGATTTCCGAAGAATTACTTAAGAATGTTCAAAAGCTTGAAATAAATACGAGACGTATTGTTCAATCGACATTTTCAGGAAACTTTCAATCGGCTTTTAAAGGGCAGGGAATCAACTTTTCAGATATGAGAACGTATCAAGTTGGTGATGATGTTCGAAATATAAACTGGAAAGCATCAGCTCGATCTCAAACACCTTATATTAATTTATTTGAAGAAGAGAGAGAATTAACGGTTATATTGATGGTTGATATTAGTGGCTCTGGTATTTTTGGATCTGAGCAGCGAACCAAACTTAATTTTTCAGCTGAAATAGCTGCTATACTTGGATTTTCTGCAATCCAGAATTCTGATAAAGTTGGTCTTTTACTGTTTTCTGATCATGTTGAAGCATTTATTCCTCCCAAAAAAGGTAAAAATCATATGTTGCGTATCTTACGTGATATTTTTTCGCATAAACCTGTCAATAAAAAAACTAATTTAGCAGAAGCACTACGTTACATCACACAGATGATCAAAAAAAAGTCTGTTTTATTTTTGGTATCTGATTTTCTTGATCATCATTATCAACATCAATTCAAAATTGTTGCAAAAAAGCATGATTTAGTTCCAATAGTCATTCAAGACTCTCTTGAAAGTGAACTTCCTAAAGTTGGCACCATTGCATTTCAAGATCAAGAAACTGACGAAATTATGTATGTAAACACATCATCTCCAATGGTTCAACAAGCCTATAAAAACATTCAGTATGCTCGTCAATTAGAGCAAGATCGTATTTTTAAAGTATCAAGTTGTGATTTTTTACGTTTGAATATTAACCAAGATTACATCAGTCCTCTTATTCATTTTTTTAATAAACGGTTGGCATAATGATTTATCTATTTAAAATGATTATTCTAATTGCGGTGTTAATTCCGAACTCAGTCATTCATGCAGTTGCGCCTTCATTTGAACAAACCGTATCTCCTAACACCCTTTTTATTGGCGATACATTTACCTACTCTATTAAATTAAAACTTCGCAAAAATACTAGTTTGGTTAACGTTCCAGAAGATTATGATATTATAAAGGATACTAACCTTTCTCTCATTAACCAATCTGTATTAAAATCCAGTGATGATGTCTATCGATACATAGATCTTAACTATGATTTACAAATTTTTGATATAGAACAACAAATTATTCCAACCCAAACGATTATTATCCAAACGCCAACTACTAAAGAATTACAGATTCCTTCGTTCCCAATTACTGTCACATCTGTTAAATCATCTGACTCAGAGAATATTCAATTATCAAACTTTATCTTTATAAATTCTCAGCTAAACTGGGTTCCTATTATATTTATAGGAGTTCTTATTATAATATTGATTTTTGGGCTTTTTAAGTTGTTTCGATATCTTCAACAAACAAAAAATATCTCAGCTGATAATACTGCTGAAATTGATTCTAGGAGCCCTTATGAAATTGCGACTCATGATCTAGAGGAAAATTTTAAGCAAATCAAATCCGTTTTGATAAAAGACTATTATGTTAATTATAGTGATATACTCAAAACGTATATTGCAGCTTTATTGAATATCAAAGATATAGAAATGACCTCTTTTGAAGTCTTAAATTTATGTTATGATCGATTTAATGAACAAGATTATCGACGGCTTAAAAAAATATTAAATTTTAGCGATAGTGTTAAATTTGCACAATTTTTAGCAAGTGATGAGGATAACACCTTATACTATCAAAAAGCGCTCGAATGCATTGAATCACTTCACCAATCATTTTCCAAAAAAAGTACAGACACCCCATTACCCCATGTTGTTGAAGAGGAGCTCTTAACAACATGATTTTTGCAAATCCATACTGGTTACTTTGTCTTATACCTTTATTCTTACTAATTCTATTTCAATCTAAAAAAAATACTATTTCCACTTTAAAATTTTCTGACGTATCAATTTTTAGAAAAATTGAAAATAAATCCACAAAATATTTATCTCAGTCATCTCGTTTTTTAAGATACCTCATTTTATTTTTAATTATTATTACGCTTGCCAGACCTCAATCAATGAATATTGAAAAAGAACTCATAAACAAAGGAATTGATATTATGATGCTACTTGATACATCAGGTAGTATGGCAGCTGAAGATTTTCAACCTAAAAACCGATTGCAAGTAGCAAAAGATACTATGAAAACATTTATCTCAAAAAGAAAAACGGATCGTATTGGCCTTGTTGTATTTGGCTCCGATGCCTATACGCAAGCCCCCTTATCTATGGATTATAAAATAATTGGAAATTTATTTAATGCTATTGAATTATCTATGGCTGGAGATGGAACCGCTATTGGTATGGCTATTGCAACAGGTTTAAATCGATTAAAGAATAGCAAATCAAAATCTAAAATTATGGTTTTGCTTACGGATGGCGAAAATAATACAGGAGAAATTGATCCAATTAGAGCATCCGAGTTAGCAAATGATATCGGCGTCAAAATTTATACGATTGGGATTGGAAAGGAAGGTGGTGCAAAAATTCCTTACTATCATCCATTATATGGAAAAGTTTATTCTGATACCTTAACCTATCTTGATGAAGAAACGCTTAAACTCATCGCTAAAAATACGAAAGGAAGCTATTTCAGAGCAACTAATTCATCAAGCTTACAAGAAATTTACGAGAGAATTGATTTGCTTGAAAAAACTGACATTAAATCTAAAAACTATATAACATATTATGACTTTTTTCCTACACTTTTAAAACTTATATCGCTACTAATTTTAATAGAATTGCTTATTTTTAATGTGCTTTTTGTGGTGATCCCATGATTTTTCAAGATAGTTCAAATATTTATTGGTTTTTTATTTTGATCCCTGTCATTATTTTGATGTTTCTGGGTTTCAAAAAACGTCATCGTCAGCTTGAACAAACCATTAATTCATCATTATGGGCAACCATAATACCTTACTTAAGTTATTCGCGTAGATTTTGGAAACGAGTAATGCTAATTATTGCCTTTATATTTATCATTATTAGTCTTTTACGCCCTCAGTATGGGGTTATTTTTCAACAAGTTGAACGAAAAGGCCATGATATTTTTATTGCTATTGATTTATCAAAATCCATGCTTGCTCAAGATGTAAAACCTTCTCGTTTAGAACATGCAAAACGTGAAGTCCTTGGTTTGATTGATGATTTACAAGGCGATAGAATTGGGTTGATTGCGTTTGCAGGAGATGCGATTGTTCAGTGTCCACTTACATCTGATTATAGCGCCATAAAAATGTATCTTGATTTTATTGAGCCTGGTTTAATGGCTACTCCTGGAACAGATATTGCATCAGCTATTAAAACAGCTAGACTTTCTTTTGAACGTTTATCTCAATCTAACAAACCTATTCTAATACTAATATCTGATGGAGAATCATTTGAAAATGACCCTATTAAATCTGCTAAAGTTGCCGCTAAAAAAGGTATTTCAATTTATACTATAGGAATTGGGACTCCTAAAGGAGAACCCATTCCATTATTTGATACGCAAGGAAAACTTAATGGCTATAAAAAAGACAAAAAGGGAGATATTGTTTTATCTCAGCTTGATGAACAATCTCTAAAAAATATTGCGGCTACTGGTAATGGACGTTATTTTAATTCTACCTTAGGTGCTTTTGTTATGAATCAAGTTTATCAAGAGATTTCATTTCATGAGAAAAAGCGTTTAGAAGATTCGTTATTAAAATTTCACCAAGATAGATATCAATGGTTTTTAGCCGTTGCTTTTTTACTTTTATTTGCCGAAATTGTATTAACTGACCGCAAATCACTCACTAAGTATAGATTTCGTAACTATTCTGGAGATAATCCTAAATGATATTAAAAAGGTATATTATTTTTTTCTTATTTTTATTCTCTAGTATGAATATAGGCGCTGTTAATGTCCCAGAATATTTGTTAAATAAAGAATTTAAAGATAATTTTGAGTCTAAGCAATATGCTGATGCTGAGAAAGTTATTTCTAAATTATTAGAAAAAAAATCTAACGATGGTTACTACCTACATAATCTTGGGCAAACACAGCTTTTATCAAAAAATTATGAAGAAGCTAGTAAATCGTTTGAGCAAGCACTTTCTTTAATACCTAATAATCAAACTTTGAATACAAAACTTAATCTAGCAGCAGCAAATCTACTACAACAAAAAATTGATCCAGCTATTGATATTTATAAAGCCATTCTTAAAGATGATCCATCAAATCCAATTGCTAAACACAATCTAGAGTTAGCTCTTGAAATGAAACAACAACAACAGCAACAGAAGCAAGACCAACAACAAGATCAACAGCAAGACCAACAACAAGACCAACAGCAAGACCAACAGCAAGACCAACAGCAACAGCAAGATCAACAGCAAGATCAAGATAATGCTAATGATTATAAGCAAGAATTAGCGGATGCAAGAAAAGAGCAACAGCAAAAAGAAGAAGAGCAAAAGGAAGCTGCTTATGATATACTAGACGCGCTTTCACAGCGTGAAAGAGATGCTCGAAAAAAACATTTAACAAAACAACAGCCTCAACAAGGAAGTATAGACTATGATTGGTAACTTATTTTCTATATTGCTAATTTTATTATTATTTCTTCCAACTCAGTTAGTGGCTAATGAAGCATCTATATCTGTAAAATCATCTGTAACGAAAACAACCCTGACTATTAATGATATTTTAGAATATAAAATTACAATCTCAGGTGCTAAAAATCCGCCTAAAATAGATGAGTCTTTTCTAAAAGATTTTTCCATCATAAATCGGTCTACACAACAGAGTTACCAATTAATAAATAATAATTTTTTTTCTTCTCAGATTAAAAGTTTTCGACTACGACCCAATATTGAAGGTACTATTATTATTCCAAGCTCCAAAATTGATATTGAGGGAACCAGTTATGAAACCGACCCTATTACTATTACAGTTCTAGCAGGTACTTCGTCACCTAAAGCCAATAGCTCATCTATACAACAATCGTCAAATACAGCCAATGGGCGGGCTTCTCAAAATATCCCGCAAGGAAGCTCTAAGGATTTATTTATTCTTGCTGTTTTAGATAAAGATCAAGCTTATGTTGGGGAAGAAATAATTTATTCCGTTAGATTATACCGACGCTTCTCTACAATAGATCAGCTTTTATATCAGGAACCAAAGTTTGGTATGCTTACAGAGCAGCTTGAGAGAGACCAACAAACCTACACTCAAAGTTACAATGGAGTTCGTTATTACGTTCAAGAAATTGATAGACGATCTTTGTTCTCATATGAACCTGGTTTAATAGAAATTCCTGAAGCTAGCGCAGATGTTCAAATCAACTTCTTTTATGGTAATCAAACGCTACGCTCTAACACACTTTCTCTTACAATAACGCCACTTCCTGAAGATGGAAAACCGGATGACTTTTCTGGTTTAGTAGGAGATTTTGGTTTTGACTTTGATGTTAATACCATGGGACTTGTTGAAAATAAACCGATTGCTATTAGGCTTAGCGTTGGAGGCTCTGGTAATTTGAAACAACTTTCTAACATTTCTTTTTCTACTGATAGTGACATTTTTAAAGTCTATCAATCTTCCGTTAATGATCTCATTACCTATAGTAACTCAGTAAAAGGTGTTAGGCACTTTGAATATATTATGGTTCCAAAAGTAGATGGCACCTTATCGCTTCCTCGATTTTCTTTTTCTTATTTTGATCCAAAGCTTAATCAATATAAAACATTAGTAACTCCTCAAAGTAGCGTTTCTGTAATTGACTCTGGAGACTCTACTGCTCCGATTTCGGGCCCTGACACGATCAGTTCTGTAACAGAATTAAGAAAAGATTTGCGCTATATTAAAGAATCTATTTCTTTTGATGATCAAGCTAAACCTTTTTATAAGCATATCTTTAGCCTTGCATTAATCCTTTTAAATTCTATATTATCATTAATGGTTGGTTATTCTTTTTTTCATAAAAGTCCGACATATGAACTTTTAATTAAACCATTTTCTCAAAAACCTAATAAACGTGTTATTAATTCGTTAGAACAATTAAAAAAGAACCCTAGTTGCTCAGTCAATGATATCCAGCAGAATATTTTTATCTTTTTATCATATTTACTTGATCGTCCTACTCAAGGCTTGCCATTATCTGAGATTATTGAAGAACTTTCTGAAAAAAAATATGATTCTTCTACCATAAATGATCTTGAAAGTTTGTTAGACCAATGTTCTTTTTTAGCATACTCACCAGATTCATCTAGCGAAGCATCCAAAAATGATATTTGTGATAAAGCAATTGATATTATAAAAAGGATTAAATCATGAAATATTTTGTAACAGTTTTTTTAATATTATACATGTTAACGTCTTATATTATTTCTGATAATCAGAAATTATTAGAACAAGCTTCTTATCATTATAAAAATAGTCAATTTGAAGAAGCATTATCTCTATACGAAACGCTTCATGATAAATTTCCAAACAATATTGATCTTATATTTAATTTAGGTAATACTCATTTCAAATTAAATAATTTAGGATTTGCTATTGGATATTATCTTAAGGCAATTAAATGGGAGCCTTCAAATTCTGAACTTAGATATAATCTCTCATTAACACGTAATCTTATTAAACAAACCATTGAACCATCCGATTCGATTCTTTATTCCTTACTTGGCTGGCTTCGTTTTCTTTCGATAAATACAGCATTTAATATTATGATGATCTTACTACTTATAGGTTTAGTTACGCTACGCTTAATTTACTTAAAAAAATTTAATCGTGAGCTTTTAACTAATATGTTAATAATTTGTGGGATTAGTCTAGTGTTATCTTTTAGTATTTTTATTCACCGATATATTGATTATTCTCAAGAAAAAGGGGTTGTTGTTACTAAGAAACAAGCCGTTTATTCAGGGCCTTCTGAAAATCTATCCGTTCTCTTTTATATTCATGAAGGTTATGAATTTAAAATTAATAAGTCGGCTGGAAATTGGGTTGAACTTGAGCTTAGCAATGGATTTAAAGGATGGGCACCTTTATCTAGTTTGTTTCTTATTTAGTTTAATGGCTTCTAAGCTGCTAATATGTTAGTCTATACGTTGCTATGAAATCATTAAATTTTATTAATAAAAACATTCATTTTATTGGAATTGCTGGATCAGGAATGATTGCGTTAGCTCAATATTTAAGGGCTTTTGGAAGATGCAAAATTACGGGATCTGAAATTAGAGAAACAGCTGCATCAAAAGATCTTTTACTTCAAGGTATTAAAATAACTTTTTCTCATCATCAAGATAATGTCAAGGAAGCACACATTGTTGTTTATTCTAGTGCTATTTCAGAAAAAAATGTAGAAATAAAGCATGCAAAAAAACATAAAATACCATGTTTTTCTCGAGGCGAGTTTTTAGCATACTTAATGTCTTCTTATAAAAAACAAGTTGTTGTTGCAGGCACCCATGGGAAAACGACAACAACAGGTATGCTAATTCATATATTAGATGCAGCAGGAGTAACGCCCTCTTTTATGATTGGGGGTGAGCTCCCTCCTTATCACATTAATGGTCGCTTTTCTGAAAGTTCTACATTTATTGCTGAATCTGATGAATCAGATGGTTCTTTTTTATTATTAAATCCTTCTCATATGATTTTAAATAATTTAGAACTTGAACATCTTAATTACTATCAAACACCTGAAAACTTATTTAATGCATTTAAAACATTTATAGATCAATCTATTAAAAATAATGCAAAGATTGCTATTAACATAGATGATCCAAATCTTAGATCGGTTGCTCCTCATATTGAATCTGATAATTATGTTTCTTTTTCTTTAGAGAGTACTCAAGCTGATTTTTCGGCATGCAATATTATATTTAATGATAATGAATCTATTTTTGATTTATACCAAGGAGATACTTGCATAGGAGCCATTTCAATCAATCTTATAGGGCTTCATAATATTTATAATGCTCTTGCTGCATGTTCTTTGGCTATTACATTTGGTATTTCAGTTCATAATATTCAAAAAGGTTTATCTAATTTTTTAGGTGTGAAAAGACGTATTCAATATCTAGGGAATTATAATAATATTCAGGTTTATGATGACTATGGTCATCACCCTACAGAAATTCAAGCAACACTTGATGGCTTAAAAAAATCAAAAAAATCGCCTATTGTTTGTGTTTTCCAACCTCATCGTTATTCTCGGGTTAAAGAGCTTATGAATGATTTTCATACATCTTTTAGTGATGCTGATCGGGTTCTTATCACACCGATATTTTCAGCTAATGAGTCTAATGATGATGAGACATTAATTGATACGATGATTACAGGCATTAAAAACTATTCTGATTGTGATGTTAGTTTTTTTAATTCATTTGATGATGTTGTTAAGAATTTAATAAAAACATTAAAACACGGTGATGTTGTAATTACAATGGGTGCCGGTGATATTCATCAAGTTGCTCATAATTTAACTACTCATTATCAACATTTATGAAGGTGACTTATTCAATATTTAAGTAATATTTCTATTGAAGAATTAACATCATTTGCGCAAACTGGCATTATAAAGCATTTATATATTTTAAATAGTAAGCTTGATATTTTAAATTTCTTTGATAATCATGACGCTTGGTTTATCTTGGGAAAAGGATCTAATAGTCTAATTTTAGATTCTGCTTTAACTATACCTTTTATTAAACTAGGAAAAGCATTTCAGTCTATTGCTTATCAAAATGGTTATGTATATGCCAAAGCTGGAACGTCTGTTCCACAACTCATGGCCTTTTCTCAAAAAGAAGGTCTTTCAGGCTTAGAGTTCATGTCTGGCGTTCCAGCATCACTAGGAGGCATGATTGCCATGAACTTTGGTTGCTGGGATCGTTGCATGAAGGATATTGTTGAATCTGTTGATGTATTTATACCCAAAAAAGGATTTGTAACCTTCACAAATGAAGAATGTAACTTTGATTATCGTTCAAGCTTATTTCAATCTTTAAATGGGTTAATCATCGGTGCTAAATTAGCTATTTCCCATAGCAACTCCAAAGCTGTTAAAGAAACTATTAATCGCTACGTATCAGAACGATTACAAAAACAACCTATGCGCTTGGCTACATTTGGATCAATCTTTAAGAATCCGCCTTCATCATCAGCTGCCTTACTCATTGATCGTGCTGGTTTAAAAGGTTATCAATATCCTCGCGTTAGAATTTCTACGGCTCATGCAAACTTTATGGAAAATAAAGGTAAAGCCTCCTCAAAAGAGGCTTTAGACTTAATTCAACATATTCAACAAGATATTTATAATCGTTATAATGTAACATTAATACCTGAGGTGCATATTTTTCAATGATTGATGAGTTTAAAGATAAAGTAATTACAGTATTATGTGGCGGAAATTCTCAAGAACGTGAGGTATCAATTAGATCGGGAAAAAATGTTTATGACACACTCATAAAACTTGGTTATCAAGCAACTATAAAAGATCCTCTTGATCTTAATTTTGAATCAGATACCCTAGATGTTGTTTTCTTAGCATTACATGGTCCAGGTTATGAAGATGGAACAATTCAGTCTCAGCTTGAGTTACATAACATTCCTTATACTGGATGCGGTGTAATTGCTTCTCAAATAGGAATGGATAAATCAAAAACTAAATTAATTTGTTCTCAAAACAACCTTCCTATTCCTAATTACATATTACTTCATTCGCCCTTATCATCTTTACCTGAATCATTTGAATTTCCCGTTATTTTAAAACCTGTTTCTGAAGGGTCTAGTATCGATGTTTTTATTATAGAAAATTTGGATGAATTACAAACAAAATCCGATTATTTAACATCACACTATCAAGCTTATTTAATTGAAGAGTTTATCCAGGGAAGAGAACTTACGGTTGGTCTTGTTGAGGCTCCTGATTTAATTTCGCTTCCTATTTTAGAATTAGTCCCAAAAAACAAATTTTATGATTATGAAGCAAAATATACGCCTGGTTTAACTTCCTTTGTTCTACCAGCATCAATTAATGATTTGGAAAGTCGTCTACTTTCTAGTTATTCGAAACAGCTGTTTAATCTTGTATCTGGGTCTGGATTTGCACGTGTTGATTTTCGACTGTGCCCAAAACGAGGTCCTTTTATTTTAGAAATTAATACAATTCCTGGTTTAACAGATACCTCAGATATCCCAGCTCAAGCAAAAGAATTTGGTTGGTCTTTTGAAACATTTATTTCTATAGTATTGTTAAGTGCTTTGAACCGTTATACTTTATGGGAAAAATAACTTTATATTCGCTTTTGTTAACCTTTTTTTTAATATTAGTTTTATGGTTCTCTCCTATATTTTATTTAAAATCAATCGATATAACGTCCAAGCCTCTCTTTGTTGAATTAAACGATTGCCAGAGATCTCTTGATACATTAGTTGGTAAACATTTGCTAGCAATCTATTTTTTAAATTTAATTAATAAACAACTACACTACTTCCCTGAAATTAAATCGTTCTCTATCGTATTTGACTCAATAAATGCGCTGCAAGTTTCTCTTACAGAAAGGCATCCTTGGATTTCAAGTATTATAGATGGGAAAACTGTTTTTATTGATGAAGAAGGGTATCTTTTAACGTATAATCAAACTTCTAATAAAGTCCTTGATCATGATATCTTTATTATAAAAGGGTTTTTAAAAAATGATTTATCTCAAACTACACTTAGTAGCTTAATGCTCAAACAACTTCAGGACTATGTTGCTGTTTTTGAATGCTATTTACCTAATCATAATTTATTCTTAGAACATGTTCATGACGAATTATGGCAATTAATTTTAGACGACTCTATTGTTGTTTTACTAGGAGATTTAGCCAATCTAGAAAATAAGTTTGAAAGAGTCAATTATTTTTTAACTCAACTTTCTCCTCAAGATTATAACAATCTTGATTATATTGATTCTCGGATTGATAATAAGCTTCTGGTGAAATATGAACATAAATGACAATCTTTATATTGGGCTTGATATCGGTTCTTCCAAGATCTGTGCTGTTATGTGCGATGTTAAGCAAGATAACTCAATTGAAATAAAAGGAGTTGGTACTAGTTCATCTTCAGGGCTTAATCAAGGAGACATTACGCATCTAAAAAAACTACAAGCTAGCATCAAACAAGCTATAGCACGCGCAGAACATGATTCGGGTTGCACATGTAACAAAATTTTAGTTAATATTCCTGCGCTTGGTCTTGAATTTATTCATAATACTGGCTTACTTGTATCTAAAAGTGAAACTGGCCAAATTACAAAATCAGATCAAATCGAATGTATCAAGCGCTCAAAAAATATTTCTTACCCTTCTAATAAACGACTTTTGCATGCTATTCCTCTTCTTTATAAAGTTGAAGATGTGGCTGTTCAAAGTCCTATTGGGGTATTTGGCCGCCGTCTTGAAGTACAATCTCATCTTGTACTTTCTAAAGAAACTGTATTAAGTGGTATTCATAAAATCTTAAAAGATATAAATTTTTCAATTAAAGGTATGATGTTTTGCTCACAAGCATTAACTCAAGTTTTATTACATGAGTATGAACGATCTCAAGGATGCTTTTTAGTTGATATTGGAGGTTCCTCTTCAAAAATCTCTTTTATTAAAAATAATAGAATTCAATTTTCTGTAGTTACTCCAATGGGTGGTAATATTATTACTAAAGATATCGCAACATGTCTTAACATCTCATTTTCTGAAGCTGAGCGCATTAAAATTTTATATGGGTCGTTAGCTTTAAATTGTATTAACCCCCAAGAAACCATTGATATTTTATGTAATAAAAATGGTCGAAAAAAAATTAAACTTTTGTTGTTATGTCAAATTATTGAGTCTAGAGTTCGGGAGTTATCGAACTTCCTTATTAAAAAAATGCCGCTTATTTCAGATACATCATACAACATTGTGATTGGAGGGGGTGGTTCATTACAAAAAGGGCTTTTACTTTTCTTTAAACATTACTTGAATAGAAATACTCGTGAAAGTACTCTTGATCTCAAGTCTATAATGGGTAATACATCCTATCATACAGCAATCGGTATGGTATTATATGGATTAAAGACCCATGCAATTGCGTATCATCCGGTTAAAAATCCTTTTTTAAAACGGTGTAAACAATGGATCAAACAACTTTATTAAAATTTAGATCTTTTTATTTTTCAATCCGATTATTGATTCATGCTATCTATAACCGTTTTGATCAACTCTTAAAGGGCATTTCATCACTGCTTTGTTTGGTAATTATTATTTTACTATTCTTGGAGTTTGCTTTTCATTTAGAACAAACAAATCTTACGAGGTATTACTTCATCCATTATATCTTAATTAGCTTTTTTGTCGTTGATAGCCTTTTGAGGGTCTTATTCTTTAAAAAAACAAAATGGTCTTATATGTATCAAAATCCTATTAGCAGTTTTATTTTATTTATAGTATCCGTTAGTATTCTTGTTCCTTCTTTTGAAATTAACTTTTTTATTTCGCAAATCTTATTGTTTTTAATTTTGGTTAGTCGGCTTACTCATTTGCAATTATTATTAACGTGGCTAAAAGTTCGTCCTGCAAAAATTATTATTCTTGCTTTTTTATTTGTTATTTTTATAGGAAGCCTACTGTTAAGTTTGCCATTATCAACACCAAATTTGATACCAATATCATTTATTGATGCATTATTCACCTCATTTTCAGCAGTTTGTGTTACGGGGTTAACCGTAAATAATATTGGCTCTGATTTTTCTTTTTTTGGTCAGCTTATTATTTTGTTTTTAATCCAAATTGGGGGACTTGGTATTATGTCTTTTTCTGTTTTATTAATGTTAATTCTTCGAAGAAAAGTGTCACAATCTGATACGTTAAGATTACAAGAAAACTATGCAACTATGAATTTAAAAGAAACATTTTCGGCTATTGGTTTTATTTTTAAGTTCACCTTTTTCTTTGAATTTATTGGAGCGATTTTATTATTTGCAGCTTGGTATTCGCCTCATAAAAGTCTAGCTGATACTATCTTTACAGCTATTTTCCATTCTATATCAGCATTTTGCAATGCGGGTTTTTCTTTATTCTCAGATAGTTTAATACAGTTTCAATTTCATATCCCAACAGTTTTAATCATCTCTTTTTTGATCATTATTGGGGGACTTGGATTTCCTGTTTTATTTAACCTATATCAACGTTTTTGGAAGAATCAATCTACAAAGTTACGTTTACAAACCTTAATGGCCTTAATAACTACTTTATTTTTAATCTTATTTGGAACAATGCTTATTTTTCTAACAGAATATTCACACAGCATGAATGCACTTAATGTTTTTGAAAAATTACAATTATCTTATTTTCAATCTGTTACGACTCGAACGGCTGGTTTTATGACAACGGATATTACGATGTTTCATCCTAGCACAATTATGATTTGCCTTATTTTAATGATTATTGGAGCATCTCCAGTATCTACTGGAGGTGGTATTAAAA
>PBEQ01000016.1 GCA_002719695.1 bacterium
TAAATATAAGCGATAGGGGACGTAATATAACTTTTAAATTCTTTTTTAAATAAGGTTATGATAATTTTCATGATTTTTCCTTTGTGAGTTCGATAAAAATATCTTCTAAGGAGGTTTCTTCTATTCTTAATTCATTTAAAATCCATTTTTCTTTGACGGCTATATTAAATAATTGGGTTCTACAATCATCACTACTGGTTATTTTATAGCTTGTTAATGCTTCGTTGGTTCCGATTTCTTTGATTGAGGTGATGGTTATGTTATGGTTATTGAGAGCTTTTTCTAATATGTCTTTAGGTGCTGATATAGATAGAAAGATATTTTTTTCTTTACTTCCTGTTGCTTGAAGTTCTTTGGGGGATCCATTGGCAATAATATTACCTTGTTTTAAGATAAAAACGCGAGAACACGTTGCGGATACTTCTGATAATATGTGAGAACATAATACAATGGTTGTTTCTTTTCCAAGTTCTTTGATTAGGTGACGAATCTCAATGATTTGATTCGGATCAAGTCCTACGGTTGGTTCATCTAAGATTAGAATTTCAGGTTTATGCATTAAGGCTTGTGCTAAGCCCACCCGTTGTTTGAAACCTTTTGAGCATTCTTCGATAGGTTTGGTTAATACTTGACCAAGTTCGCATAGATCTATAACACGTTTTATTTGGGATTGTTGGTGTGAGGGTTCAATTTTTCTAATATGAGAGATAAATTTTAAATAATCAAGGACGGTCATATCTGGGTACAGAGGATTATTTTCTGGCAGATAACCAATCATACGTTTAATTTCAAATGCATCTTCTGTGATTGATAACCCATTGATGGTTGCCTTACCGGAAGTAGGTGGCATAAAACATGTTAAAAGTTTCATGGTAGTGGTTTTGCCAGCACCATTAGGCCCTAAAAACCCAATAATCTCTCCTTTGTTAATGTTAAAAGAGAGATTATTTATAGCTGTTATACTATCGTATTGTTTTGTTAACCCCTTTACATCAATCATATTTTATTTTGTTTTAGCAGTTGTTAATTCTTTCATTAATTCATTGGATCGATTAATAAAGGATTGTGTTTCTTCTCCTGTTAACGGTTGTTTTGACATTTTAGCTAAATCATAAATATGATGACATAATTTGGTAACTAAAGGTTCTTTTTCAGAGCTTGTATTTAGTGCCATTAAATCTTTTACTAACTCATTATTATTGTTGACTACTAATGTAAAATCATCAAAAATACCTGTTCCTTTATCTTGCATGAAATGACTCATGTTTTTCATTCGTTTTACATGTTCAGATTCTAAAATCATTCCAGAAATTGTAGTAGATTTTAAGGCTTTAATATCTACTTTTATTTTATCATTATTAAGTGCTTTTTTGAAAATATCTGCTAATTTGTCATTGTTGGTTTTATTATCTTGGTCAACGACCTCTGTTTTTTTGTTTTCATCAACTAATAAATCTGATAATTCTGAATCAACAGAACAATATTTTGTTGTGCTATCTTTTGATTCTAAGAATTGTAGAAAATGAGTATCAATTAAGGCGTGGGTAAATAAGACTTCAACATCTTGATCTTTACACATATTAACATAGGTAGCCTGACCATCTTTATCACTGCAATAAATAACTTTATCTTTTATTTTTTCTTTATTACGTTCTAAATATTCTGGGATACTAGTTTTATAGCCTAAGGAGGATTCGAAAATAATAATATCTTTTACCTTTGTATAAAAATCATCGTTTTGCATCATTCCATATTTGATAAAAGGACTAATGTCATTCCAGATAGATTCAAAATGATTTTTATCTTTTTTAGCTAAATCATTTAATTTATCAGCTACTTTTTTGATTATATGTTTTGATATTTTTTGAACATAAGGATCATTTTGTAAATAACTTCGTGAAACGTTTAGAGGAATATCAGGACAATCAATGGCTCCTTGTAACAAGGTTAAAAATTCAGGGATAATGGCATTGGCATTATCTGATACAAAGACTTGTTTACAAAATAATTTTACCTGACCTTTATTTGAATCAAGTTCATGCATTACTTTTGGAAAATATAATATTCCTTGTAAGTTAAATGGATAATCAACATTTAAGTGAATCCAAAATAATGGGTCTCCGTTATAAGGAAATAGTTTTTGGTAAAACTCTTTGTAGTCTTCTTCTTTTACATCTTTTGGAGTTTTAATCCATAATGGATTTTTTTCGTTTGCTGTTACTCCATTTACTTGGATATTAATGGGTAAAAAGTTTGTATATTTTTTTACTAGATCTTTTATTTTTGTTTCATTTAAGTATTCTTTGTTTTCATCGTTGATATGTAAAATAATGTCGGTACCAATCTCTTTTTTATCAGACTTTTTGATGGTGTAGTCGGTACTTCCTGTACATGACCAAAAAATAGCTTCAGCATCTTTTTTGTAAGATTTAGAATTTATTTCTACTAAGTCAGCTACCATGAAAGATGAATAAAATCCTAACCCAAAATGACCAATAATCTCACTTTTATCTTTTGAATCATTTTCTTTTATTTTTTGAACAAATTCTTCTGCTCCTGAAAATGCAATTTGAGTAATATACTTTTCAACTTCCTCTGCATCCATTCCAAGTCCTGTATCAGCAAATGTTATGGTTTTCTTTTTTTCATCAATAATGATGTTAATGTTAGGTTCTTTTAAATCTTTGATATCTTCAAGTGCTGCTAATTTTTGTAGTTTGGTTGTTGCATCAAAGGCGTTTGAGGCTAATTCTCTTAAAAATATTTCATGATCAGAGTATAACCATTTTTTAATTATTGGAAAAATGTTTTCAGTATGTATACTAATTTCGCCTTTTTTAATATCGTTTGTTTTTTTTGTAGTTTGTTCTTTAGGCATATATATTTATTCTCCTGTTTAAATGTTCTAAAATTTTTGATGTATTTTACAATAGTTTAAATGGGTTTTAAATAGAAATATATTTTTTACTATGTTTGTGGTACTGTTAGATTGCTTGATTGTTTTTTGTTAGCCTATTACACTTTATATTAAATATGAAATTATTAAATCGTTTTTTTTATTACTTAAAAAATATAACGAGTCCTTATTTGTATTGGGTTATATTTTTACACTTTTTATATTTGTTTCAAATACATTCTACAGAAAGTATGGGGGGGTTTTATTTTAATGTTAAAGGAGTTTTTTTAATTCTTATTAGTTTTTTACCTATTATTTGTTTGTTTTATTTTGTTAATATTGGTTTGAATCGATACCCTAAATTATTGGTTCTTGGTAATGTTGGATTATTACTTTTTTATGGTTTGTTTGCGGGATATCATTTTCATGCTAAAACACAGTTTATTTGGGATATGTTTAAGGATAATGTTGCTAATGCTTTTTATCTAGAATCAGTTATTTTTATGTGGAATTCATTAAATAAAGATGTTTTGCTTTATTTTTGTGCTTTTCTTTTGATTATGTTGTTTATGCAATGGCGGTATCGTTCCCTTTCAAGGTATGCTAATCGTATCCAGTCTAAGCGACCTATATTAGTTGTTGTTGCGTTATATAGCTTTTGTTTGATTTCTAATGTTCCTTGTTATGATCCTATTAGTGGTTTTTTTAAGTCTATTTATGTTTATTATTTTAAATCGTCATTTAATGTTGCTTATGAGGAAGGTACTTATCCATTGATTAAATATGGAAATAAAGATTTTAATTTTTTCACATCAAATCAAACACAAAAACCAACTATTTTTTTAATTGTTGCTGAATCTTTAAATCAAAGTGTTATTCATAAAAAAACGAGTTATGGTGAGCCTATTACGCCATTTCTTAATAAATTAGAAAAAAGTAGTTTAGTTGTGAAAAATTTTTATGCAAATTCTATTCAGTCAGCAAAGGGTAGAGTCAGTATGTTTTTGTCTTTAATGCCTAGTATTTCTAATAAAATGACAACTCAATTTACTGATTTGAATGTTTTATCTATGGCTGATGTTATGGAGGAAAATGGGTATGGGAGTGTTTTATTTCATGCTTGTGATTTGAATGATTTTGATAATTCACAAGCTTTTTTTCGTGATCGAGGATTTATTATGGAGACAGTTAAATCATATCTGAAAGATGATGATTCTCCTTATATTTGGAGATCATGGGGTCCCGAAGATAATGTTTTTTTTAAGCGTTTTTTTGATTATTATGATCAGCAAAACTTTAAAGATCAGCCTATGTTTTATTCACTTATTACGGTTGCTTCACATGTTCCGTTTAGTATTGTTCCAGAAGATCGTCGATTGTTGTATAAAAAACCGAAATCTATTCATGAAGAGTATGCTAATAGTATGCATTTAGTTGATAAAGGGATTGCTGTTTTTTTTGACGAGTTAAAAAAGCGTGATTTATATGATTCTAGTATTGTTATTATTACATCGGATCATACGATTCCTATGGGTGAGCATGGTATTTATCATCAAGAAGTAGGTTATTATGAAGAATCGTTTCGAATTCCATTTTATGTTCATTGGCCGAATCAAATTAAGCCTCAGGTTATTACAAAACCTTTTTCTCAGCTTGATATTGCACCTACTATTTTGGATATGATTGATGCTGATGTTTCCAAACATTCGTTTATGGGTCGAAGTATTTTTTCGGATCGTATAGAACCGGTCTATTTAATTCAACCGTATGGTAAACATTTGGCTATAGTTGATTGGCCATATAAGTTTATTTGGCACTCTCGGTCTGGAACTGCTTCGGTGTATGATTTACAAAATGATCCAAATGAAACTAAAAATATTGTGTCTCGTATTGATGATGCGTTACTAGCGGTTTTTCAGAAAGAATTAAATACTATTTATCTTAATCAATTATTGTATACTAATAATGCTGTTTATAAACCTTAACTTAAGATTTAAAAAATCGTTTAAATAACAAATTAGTTTGAGTGGTTACACCTAATTAGCATTGCTTGATTAACTATTTTTTATGATATACTAATGAAAAAAAGGGTGATTTTTGGATGTTAAATCGATATCTTTTTAGTCGTGTTGTTAACTGTTTGGTATTGTTTGTAATTGTGCTGTTGGTTGGTTGTGGTAATTCTGACATAGATAGTAGCGGGGAGCTAACTAATTTTAATGTTTCAGGATCTATTTCAGGCGCTGTTTCAGGTTTGCAATTGTTGCTGCAAAATCAAGATACAGAAGCTGTTTATTTGGCGACGGTTGATGAGAACGGGAGTTTTTCTGTAGATGTTGGTACTCATGCTGAAAATGATGCTGGAAATGTGTTTTTTGTAAGTATTATTAGTAATAATCGTTATGTTGGTGCTGTTGTTGATACTTATGAAACAGCGGATACAGAGGTTTCAACCGGCATTTCTATTGCTAGCTCTGAAACAGATTTGTCGATAGGTTTTGATGCTAATAAAGGGGTTGGGATTTTATCTGATAATGATAATACCATTACGTTTAATTCAACATTTAAAACACGTTTAAGTTCTGAAAAACCCGTTGGAATGGGCTCTGTTGGTAAGGGGGCCTTATCCAAAACAACTACGCTTGAGTTAGGCAATAAGCTAGACAAGGATCAAGATGGAGTTCCTAATCTTTTTGATGCTATGGATAATGGAGAGGATTTAGATAATACAAATATTACTACGAGTGTAGCTGCTATAGCTGGGTCGGCTGTTGTTTCACAAGCGACTATGTTTATGAATTATAAAATTGATGTTGGTGCAACCGATACCACAATGACGAACAATGCTAATATTACGATAGAGGTTAAAGCTAATGATGCTTCTAGAATTACGAGTATTGTAGCGGATTCTGTTCATGCTCATTATGCTTCATCAACAACAACGTTGTTGCCTATAGGGTTTACTGCTATTGATCCATTTCCGTCGCAAGGAACTCTATGGTCAGATACCGGTAATGCTTTATACCATGCTCAAAATATGGAAGGGGAGGATATTTGGACTGTTTTTTTAAAGCCGAATAATAATGATTTTGTAGCGGGAGATTTAATTCGATTAAAAGCGACATTAACGGATGGACGTGAGGAATATTATTGGGTTACGATTCACTTTAAATTTGAAGATAGCCAATTACCTGTTGATTTTGCATCATGGATTCATGGAGGAAGTGGTACAACAACGGATCCCTATTGTATTTTAGATACGGGTGGTCGAGTGTTTAATTGGGATGCACCTCGTGATAGTAGTGGCGGATCCCTTTTAGGACTTGATTATGCGATAGAGTTATTTTACTTAGAAAATGCAAGTCCAGAATCTGTTGTGCATGAGGGTGTAGCTCATGTATATGACCTTGGTGAAGATGTATATTATAGTAACGGAACGGGGGATAACCCGTTAACCCAAGCACATATTGATTTATATGAATCCGCGTCACCATCGCCAAATTTATTACAAGTAGATATCAAAGCAAGTTATGAGTATGGTGATAATACAGCACTCAAAATATATCTAGCTCGTAAAAAATGGGGAGAGACCTCAGGTTGCCCTGAATGATATTTATGTAAATATTTTTAGATTTATCAGGTTTTAGAGACCAAAAAGTTTAATTAGTTGTTTGTTAGGAAGCTTTGTCTCATATACGATCGTTTGCTGCAGCGTAATGAACTGGGTTTCTTATGAATTATTTTTTAATTCATTAATCTGATCTCGTAAGACAGCGGCTAATTCAAATTCTAAATTGGCTGCAGCATCGTTCATTTGTTTTTCAAGAGTTTTAATAATAGTTAGTTGTTCTTTAGGAGAGTTTGTTTCTAAATTAGTTAGTGTTTGAGTAACATCTTTACGGGCATTTGATCGAATATCTGTGATTTTCTTTCGGATAGACTGGGGTTTTATATTATGTTTTTTATTGTAAGCTTCTTGAATGGTTCGTCTTCTTTTGGTTTCTTTAATGGCGACTGTCATGGAATCAGAGAGTCTATCTGCGTATAATAAAACGGTTCCTTGTTCATGGCGAGCAGCTCTTCCGATGGTTTGAATAAGAGAGCGTTCCGTTCTTAAAAAGCCTTCTTTATCTGCATCTAAAATAATGACAAGGGATACCTCGGGTAAATCAAGACCTTCTCGTAGTAAATTAACACCTACTAGAACATCTATCTTTCCCGTTCTTAAATCGTGTAGAATATCAACTCGATCTAAGGTGCTAATTTCGGAGTGTAAATATTGTACTTTAATAGATTGTTGGCTTAAAAAGTCACTTAAATCTTCGGACATTTGTTTTGTTAAGGTTGTAACAAGTACTCGCTCTTCTTTTTTAATACGTTTTTTTATTTCAGCTAAAATATCATCAATTTGACCTTTGGATGGTCGAACATCAATGATAGGATCTAATAATCCTGTTGGTCTAATAATTTGTTGAGCACAATCATAATGATCCCATTTGGTTGTATTAGGTTCTGCTTTTACATTTTTTAAATAGGTTTTTTCAAGTTCATAGTCTCCTGGTGTTGCAGAAACATAAATACACGTCGGAATTTTGGTTTCGAATTCAGAAAACGTTAAGGGGCGGTTATCTTTTGCGGATGGTAGTCGAAAACCGTAGTCTACTAAATTTTGTTTTCGACTTTGGTCTCCGTTATACATTCCTCTAACTTGAGGAACTGTTACATGAGATTCATCAATAAAGGTAATAAAATCAGCTGGAAAAAAGTCTAGTAAAACACCAGGAGGATCCCCTGCTCGGCGTTGTGAAAGATGGCGAGAATAATTTTCGATTCCTTTACAGTATCCCATTTCTTGAATCATATCTAAATCATAATTGGTTCGTTGTTTAATACGTTGTGCTTCTACTAGTTTTTCTTCTTTTTCAAAATAGTTGATTTGTTCAATAAGCTCCGTTTTGATGTTTTGGATAGCAGATTCTTTATAATCATGAACAACGTAATGGGTAGCTGGGAAAATTTTAACACTGGTTTCTTCAGATAGCGTTCTTAAAGAGATAGGTTCCAGGATACTTAATTTTTCGCATTCATCTCCAAAAAATTCACAACGATAAATAAGCTCATCCCATGAGGCATAAATATCAATAGTATCTCCTTTGATTCGATAACGACCTGCTGTTAATTCAATGTCATTGCGTTCATACTGAGAAGCTTCAAGTTGATTGAGTAGCTGGCGGCGATTATAAGATTTTCCTAATTCTATATCGATTACCGCTTTTAAATAATCTTCTGGTATACCAAGACCATAAATACAGGATACAGATGCGATGATAATAACATCTCTTCGAGTTAATAATGAGCGAGTAGCGCTATGCCGTAATCGTTCAATTTCTTCATTAATATCAGCTTCTTTTTCAATATAGGCATCTCTACTGGGGATATACGCTTCAGGTTGATAATAGTCGTAGTAGGAAATAAAAAATTCAACAGCATTATCTGGAAAAAATTCTTTAAATTCATTGCATAATTGTGCAGCAAGCGTTTTGTTATGGGCAATGATTAAGGTTGGGCGATTCATCTGTTGAATGATATTTGCCATCGTAAATGTTTTTCCAGATCCTGTAACACCTAGTAAAATTTGATCTTTTTTATTGGTTTTAATACCATTTACTAAGGTTTTAATGGCTTGTGGTTGATCCCCACTAGGTTCAAAATCGCTAGATAATTTAAATGACATGATAGTTGCTAAAGGTATTTAGATAAGTAGCCTTGTAGGGATTAAGTTAAGGCATAATATGTGCTTCATAATTTAACTATAACAAAGCTCAAAGAAGTTTGGTACTATATAATCAAAAAAAATGAAATATATTGTGTTAAAAAGACGATAACTGTAATAGTTAAGGGTATCTTTAAGAATTATTAACATGGAGATATATGAGATATTTTAGTTTGATTTTAACATTGTTATTATTTTCTATGTCGCTACATGCGTCTGATATTGTCGTAAACATTGATCCTAATCCTGTACAGCTTGAATCTTATTTTCGAATTTCTGTTGTTTCTGAAAAGCCTATCAAGGAAGCAATCTTATTAGTTGGAGATGATATGTTTCCACTTAAAAAAGTGTCAGATCAATTATTTAAAATAAAATTGAAAGCATTTAATGATCTGGATTCAAATAATGTGTTTGTGAATGTTGTTTTTACATCTTCAAAAGTTCAAATGTTGCCTGTTCAAATTAATGTTTCGCAAGGAAATGTATATCAACCAGGTATCAATGTATCTATAGATTCAGATAATTTTAATTCTGTTAGTATTGATAATACAAAATTGGAAATAGAGTATCTTGAAGATAAATTAGACTTGTTGGACCAAAAAAATAAACGCTTAAATAACGAAATTGCCAATTTAAATCAACGCTTAAAAAATCAGAATCAATTGGATCTTACAAAAAAAGAAATTGCTCAAGAACAAAAAAAATTAGATCAACTTACGGATTTGCTAAAACAAGAAATGATTTCGAAGCAAAATTCGATTATGGAACTAAAAAAACAGATGGAACTTTTTAATCTTCGCCAAGATGAGTTTAATAAAAGGGAGCAAGAGTTAACAAGTTTAAGTGTGAATTTATCGAAACAGTCAGAAGAATTGTTAAATAAAGAACAAAAAATAGCACAAGAAAAATTACTAATTCAGCAAAAAGAAACGGCTATTAATCAGCAAAGAAGTTTAGTAAAAACCTCTCAGCTAGAAGTGGTTAAGGATCGTAATATGGTTGATAAAATGAAAAATGAAATTTATGTTCAGAAAAAAGAGCTTGAGAAAAGAAACAAACAAATTCGTAAGAAAGAAAAAGATTTAGATACGGTTATTGCTAGTATTGAAACAAATAAATCAAATTTGAATTCAAAAGAAAAACAATTAAAAGGGCTTTCAATTAAAATTAATAGTGAACGTCAAAATTTGATGCGGGTTTCAGAAAAGTTAGATGTAAAAAAGAAACAACTTGATTTAGAAAAAAATAAGTTTTATCAAGAAAAGTCAGAAAAGGAAAAAAATCTTAAACAAGCACAAAAAAATGTTAATGAGTTTGAAAAGAAATTGCTTGGTACTGTTTCTGAATTATCGCGTTTAGAAAAAGATTATTTAGATCGGTCTTCTCAATTTCTGAAAGAAAAAGAACGTTTAGATAATGACCGATTAAATTATGAAAAAGAAAAAAAAGCATTTGATTTGGAATATAGTAATTTGAAATTGATGGAATCAAAAATAGCTGTACGTGTTGAAATTCTTAATAATCTTGGTCAGCATATTGATTCACAGTTAAGCTTATTGCATAAACAAATAAGTGAATCAGAGCAAACTAAAAAATCCTATGAATTGGATATGTCTGGTAAAGTTGGTTATTTAAATAATCTTACAAAACTTATTGAAAAACGTGCTAACAAAATGGAGTATCGAAATAAGCGATTGATTGTTAAAAATAAACAATTAAGCCAGCGATTAGCCTCTATTACAGCCCCGGATTATCGTTATTCATTCTCGCCTTATTTTGGTGTTCGTATTAGTGATGATTCCAAGTCTGAATATGATGAGTATGGAATAAATTTTTCTGCATTTCTAGAAAAAGGTTACAGTGTTACGTTGGGCGTTGGAACAGCAAGTTATATGAAAAATTCTAATTCTAATCATCAAAATATAGTTAATGAGTCGATGGGGTATATTTCGTTAGCTTATTTACTTAATCCAAAAGAACAGTTAGGGTTTTATATCAGATCATTGGTAAGTAGGCCTCTTAAAATGGCTGCTGCTGAAATAAATTTTGGGGCTGGTTTAGATCTTAAGTACCATCATAATGCTAAATTTTCATCTTTTTTTGGTGGTTATTTTCTTGAAGCGCCTTATTTTTCATTTGGTGTTGAAAAATATATTATTCCAACATTTAAAAAATCAATAGCATTTGATAATCAAAAAAATACACCAACTGTAGATGAGTTTGAAATAGAAAATCAGGCTACTTTTGATTCAAATAATGATGTTTTTCTTTCATTTAATTCGATTAGACCTTATTTTTGTTTTTTTCCAAAATCACAGCGTTTTGATGATGTATCAAGCTCTTGGTATGAAGCGTCTGTTAATAGAACCTCATCATTAGGGTTGTTTGATCTAAAGAATTCTACAGTATTTAATCCAAAAGGATATCTAACATTTAAAGATATATCCTATTCTTTGGTTTGGGCACGTTATATTGATCAAATGGTTAAACCAGCTCCTATTAAAGTTGAATTTTCAATTGTTTCGGATATACAACAGTCTGTATTTTTATCATTTTATATTTTTGATAAAAATGGAAATAAGATTAAGCAGCTTGTAGATAAAAAAGAATTTTTTATTGGTGATCATTCGTTTACTTTTGATCCTCAGTTTTCTTCTCTACAAGAGGGTTCTTACACGTTAGTATGTGATGTTTTTGTTAATAAAATTTCAAAAGCTAAATCAGTAGGGTATAATTTAGAGTCTATTTTGATTACAAGCTATAAAGAAGATTTTATTATTAATGGAGGTACATCATTAACAGACTTTCCAGAAATTAAAGCTAATTTTAATGCTAAAGAAACGGTCCCATACATAAAACAAGCTATTGATTATAATTGGTTATCGTTTGATAAGAATGATATTGATTTGTTTAGTAATCAAGCGGTTACTCGTTTAGATTTTATTGAAATTGTAGGTCGCTTTCTTTTAGAGGAAGGGGCTCAAAATCGCAATATTGAGGTTGATTTAACGTATTATAAAGACTTATCTCTAATACCAAAAGAAAAGCAAAAATTCTTAAAGGAATATGTTATTGAGTTGGGTTATGGAGGCGATCAAAATCAAAAATTAAATCCTTATCAATATTTAACCCGTGCAGAATTTGCTGTAATTCTTGATAGACTCTTACTTTGGAAACAAAAAATGTTAGATGATAAAAATATTAATTTGAATTTTAGTGAACTAGTAGTTAATTAAGATCTTTTAGATATGATACAATACTCTTAATTTACGTGTGATTTATGTTAAAATAAATTATTTTCTGGGAGAGAATTGTATGACAGAAACATTGTTTAATAAAATTTTAATTGCTAATAGAGGCGAAATTGCGGTTCGAATCATTAGAGCTTGTAAGGAATTAGGTATTTCAACGGTTGCTATTTATTCAGAGGTTGATCAGAATTCGTTACATGTGAAACTTGCTGATGAAGCTATTTGTGTTGGACCTGCTACCCCGAGTAAAAGTTATTTAAATATTCCTTCTATAATTGCAGCATGTGAGGTAACTGGGGCAGAAGCTATTCATCCCGGGTATGGGTTTTTATCTGAAAATGCTGATTTTAGTGATGTTTGCGAAGCTAATAATATTGTTTTTATTGGCGCATCTGCTCGTTGTATTAATATGATGGGAAATAAGTCTGAAGCAAAAAAAACGATGAAGTCTTTAAGTGTTCCTATTGTCCCTGGTTCAGAGGGGGTTGTTTCGGATCTAGCTACTTTAAAAGAGATCGCAAAAGAAACGGGGTATCCTTTGCTTTTAAAAGCATCTGCTGGGGGTGGTGGCCGAGGTATGAGAATTGTTCATCAAGAATCGGAATTAGAAAGTGCTTATAATATGGCTCACAATGAAGCCATTTCTGCTTTTGGGAATGGCGATATTTATGTTGAAAAGTTTATTGAAAATCCTCGGCATATTGAGATACAGGTGTTATCTGATAAATCAGGGCACGCTATATATTTGGGTGAAAGAGAGTGCTCTATTCAACGTCGACATCAAAAGTTAATTGAGGAAGCTCCATCTCCTATTATAACGGAAGAAATGAGAAAAAAAATGGGAGAGGCTGCTATTAAGGCCGCATCTGGTATTAACTATGAAGGAGCTGGAACGGTTGAGTTTTTGGTTGATAACAAGTCTAATTTTTATTTTATGGAAATGAATACTAGAATTCAAGTTGAGCATCCTGTTACGGAAATGATTACAGGAATTGATTTGGTAAAAGAACAGATTCGGATTGCTTATACTAAAAAACTAACGTTAACTCAGGATGATGTTAGTTTTAATGGGCATGCTATGGAATTTAGAATTAATGCTGAGGATTATAAAAATAATTTTATGCCATCTCCAGGAACCGTAGATTTATTTTTACCTCCAGGAGGAAAAGGGGTTCGTACGGATAGTTTTATTTATCCAGGGTTTAAAATACCTACTAATTATGACTCTTTAATAGGTAAATTGATTGTTTGGGGAAAAGATAGATCGGAAACCATTCAGCGTGCTAATAGAGCATTAGAAGAATTTGTTATTGATGGGGTTATTACTGTAATACCGTTTCATCAAAAAGTATTAAAGCATGATGCGTTTATCAAAGGGGAGTTTGATACACATTTTGTTGATCAGTATATTGATGATTTAATCTAAATGGGTACTAGGCATCTTGGTAGGAGGTTAGCAGTTCAAGCTTTATATCAGGCCTGTACTCGCAAAGATTTAAGTGTTGATGTATTAATAAGTTTTATTGATGCATCTGATAATGATTCACAAGCTAAATCATGGGGAAAAGATTTGGTTTTAGGAGCCTGGAAACAGCTTGCTAGTTCGGATTCTTTAATTGAAAAGTATTCTATTGGTTGGTCATTAGATAGGATTAATTTTATTGATTTAAGTATTTTAAGGTTAGCTTTTTATGAGTTGTCTGTAAGTGATTCTCCAGTCAACGTTATTTTAGATGAAGCTGTTGAATTAGCGAAGGAGTTTTCAACTGTAGAATCAGCAAAGTTTATTAATGGTATTTTGGGAAAATATGTAGCAGATCATGTTCACGGGAATCATTAAATTAATTGGTAACATTAAATCTATAGCTACGCTCTCTGATGGATTAGAGGTTGTGATATCCTGTAAAACAGATGATCTTGATATGAGCATTGGTGATAGTATTAGTGTTAATGGCGTTTGTTCTACGGTTGTTGCATTTAATGATACTCAATTTACTGTCCATTATCTTCAGGAAACATTGCGAGTGACTACGTTTCATAAGATGGCTGTTGGTGATTATGTAAATTTAGAACCTAGTTTAACATTACAAACAAAATTAAGTGGTCATTATGTTTCAGGACATATTGATGCGGTAGGGTGTGTAATGATGCTTAAAAAAAATGATCCATGGGGTGTTTTAACAATTAAATTTGATAATAAAATAGCTCCTTACTTTATATATAAAGGATCTATTGCAATTGATGGTATTAGCCTTACAATTGCTGAACTTACGGAAACAGAGTTAACGTGCCATATTATTCCTCATACATTTGAGCATACCATTTTGCAATATTATGATATTGGAAATAATGTTAATATAGAATGTGATATACTTGGTAAGTATATTTTAAAAGCTGTAAAGCATGGGGTTGTGGGAGCTAATAATGTCACACTTTAGTACGATTAAAAAAGCCATTCAAGATATTTCAAATGGAAAGATGGTTATTGTTGTTGATGATGAAGATCGGGAAAATGAAGGTGATCTTATTATGGCTGCAGATTTCGCTACACCTGATGCAATTAATTTTATGATTAAACAAGCTCGCGGATTGGTTTGTGTTCCTGTTACCGATGATATTTTAGATCGTTTAGAAATAACGGAAATGGTTAAAGAGAATTCTGATCCTCATAAAACAGCATTTACAGTTTCTTTTGATGCTCATTCAAAACATGGTATTTCGACGGGTATTTCTGCCTATGATAGGGCTAAAAGTGTTCGTATTCTTATTCACCCTAATTCAACAAAAGATGATATTATTTCGCCAGGTCATTTATTTCCGTTAAGAGCTAGAAGAATGGGTGTTTTAAAGCGAGCTGGGCATACAGAAGCTGCTGTTGATCTTGCAAGGTTAGCTGGGTTACAACCGGCTGGTGTTATTTGTGAAATTATTAAGCAAGATGGTGATATGGCACGAATGCCAGATTTAGTTAAGTTTGCAAAGAAACATTCTTTATCGTTGATTACAATTAAGGATCTAATTCAATATAGAATTCAAAATGAATCATTTATTGAATTGGTTGAGACTATTTCATTGCCAACAGATATAGCCAATTTTGATCTTCATTGTTATTTAGATAAATTAAATGATAAATATCATTATGCGTTAACTTATGGTAAATACAAAGTTAAACCCACATTAGTGCGTGTTCACTCAGAGTGTATTACAGGCGATGTATTTGGTTCTTTGCGTTGTGACTGTGCACCTCAATTACATACAGCAATGAAAATGGTTGCTGATAATGGAAGTGGAATTGTTTTGTATATGAGTCAGGAGGGTAGGGGGATTGGAATAGCTAACAAATTAAAAGCCTATAAACTACAAGAAAATGGATTGGATACTGTTGAGGCCAATGAGGAATTAGGTTTTTCAGATGATTTAAGAGACTATGGTGTGGGTGCTCAGATCTTGTTAGATCTTGGGGTAAAGGAAATGAATTTAATTACTAATAATCCACGTAAAATAATTGGCTTAAAAGGATTTGGATTGTCTGTAAAAGAGAGAATTCCTATAAAAATAGAACCAGGAAAATTTAATCAATCGTATTTAAAAACAAAACAAAAGAAAATGGGGCATATGTTATGAAACAAAATCATGTAAAAGGTTTAGAACAACAAGATACAATTAAAGGTGATTTAGATGGGAAATCATTTTCAGTTTATATTGTTGTGGCTTCGTATAATGGAGATATTGCACAGGGACTATTAGATGGTGCCTTGAACGCATTAAATGAGTGTGGAACGACATCTATTAAGATTATTGAAACTAATGGTGCTTTTGAACTTCCGTTGGTTGCAAAAAAATGTGCTCCATTATGTGATGCCGTCATTTGTTTAGGTGCCGTTATTAAAGGAGATACGGCTCATTTTGATCATGTTTCTAATGAATGTGCTCGAGGAATACAACAGGTTATGCTTGAAACAGGTAAGCCTGTAATATTTGGTGTTTTAACGACCTATACTGTTTTTCAGGCAAAAGAAAGATCATTACCAGATTCGTTTAATGAGGGGTATGATGCTGCAAATACTGCGATTAGTATGTGTTCATTAATGACTAAACTATCTTAGTTTAATAAGAACGGATTGTTCCTATACATTTTCCTAAGATTTTTAAATTGGAAGATTTATAAACAAAAATGGGTTTAAAGTTATTATTTTCAGCTTTTAACGTAATGTGATTTTTTTCTTTAATATATCGTTTTAATGTTGCTTCATTATCAATAAGAGCTGCTACAATATCTCCTGAGCGAATTGGTAAATCTTTCTCAATTATTGCAATATCTCCCTCTAGGATACCTGCATTAATCATACTATCTCCTTTAATAGTTAAGGCAAATTTGTTTTTTTTATGTTTTAACATAGTTAGAGATTCTACAGTTTTATCAAAATGTTCAATGGCTTCTGTTGGTGTTCCAGCATGGATATGACCTAAAATAGGTGTTGAAAATGGCTGTGCTAAGAGCGTTAATGCTCTTGCTTTAGAATGGCGTTTGATGTACTTTTTTCGTTCAAGAATTTCTAGATATGTTCTAACAGTACCATCGGAATTAAACTTGAATTCTTTAGCGATTTCTTTATAAGATGGGTAATATTGTTTGTCTTGAAAAAAATCATAAATAAAGTTTAAGATTGCGGCTTGTTTTTTTGTGAGGGATTCTAAACTATTGCCCATGTTCTAGTCTTGTAATAATTTCTACAATGTTTAAATTAGTTTTATCAATAGGTGTAATTTTTGCACTTATTGAGGTTTTAAAATTATGAATAATATTTAATAATCCAATTTCAGATTGTTCTTGATTGTACATTAAATTATTTTTCATGCGATTAATAATAAGTGACTCAATATCTTTTGTTTGTAATTGGTTCAGGGTGTGTATTAGGTTGTTAGCCGTATCGTTTGTTGCAATATTTTCAGTGATAAAAATAATTTCCTTTTCGCAATTTTTTAAAAATATATTAATTTCATTTTGATCTTGATAACTATGCTTCATTGCATTTTCTATTAATTCGTTAATTATAGTAGATAAAATAGATTTAATTTCTTTTTTCTTATAAAATGATGAGACGCAATAATCAGCAAAAAAATTGGATATTAAACTACATTTTTCCCAATCTTTAGAATGATCAATAGGCATTTTAAAAGACAAAGAAACTTTTTCTTTAAGTTTTTTAAGTTTAGATTCGTCTAAATTTCCTAAGAATGTTGTCACTGTGATTTTAGATAGATTCAATGTCTAATTTTTCCCAAAGTTGTTTTAATGATAATAAAGTTTTTTGTTGCCAAGGAATTGAATTATTAATAATTAATTTCATATCTTTATTATCTTTCCTTGCTTGAATGATAATTCTTGCTAATGATGTTATTCCAGAACTATTTAAGTATTCTAATGAAGTTAAGTTTACAGTAAGCGTATCCGTACAATTTTCGAGACTTTTTTTTATGAGTGAAAATGGTTGATCGTAAGATAATGGCGATGGTAACCTCATAGATCCAGATATAGAGACTTCATTTAAAATGCTTGAGTCAATAATATAATCATCTGTTTTAATAATCATTTTTTAAATCCTTACTGTTTAAATTTAATGTTATTTGTGTTTTTAAAATTGTGGTTACATTCCTTGGTTTTTTTTCATAATCTATTTTTATAGATCCATTGTAGTCCTCAATAAAACTATAGATGGCATATCCTAGTTCTGCAAAAGTTTTTGTAAATATAATAGATTCAAAATTGTTATTTTTTTTGATTAAATAAATTTTTTTTAAATAGCTTTTTAATAGAGATATTTGCTGAAATTGAAGAAAAAAGGATAGGGTTATTGTTGTAATATTATTGGTTTTATTACAAGTTAATGTATAATTTTCAGTTTTTTTTGCTCCATATTTAACAACTAGCTCTAAACATTCATTGATTACCGTGGCGATAACATTACTCAGAAATACTTCTTTCTGTTGATTGTTACTAAATAAACTTGAACAAAATATCGACGACAAACTGGCTCGTTTCCATGTTGAAATTATATCAGTAGGCAAGAATTTCATTTGAAAATTTAAACTATTATTTTTCATTTTATTTTTTTGATATTTAAGAAGATAACTTAATAGTAACGCAAATTTGGTTTGTTTAGTAGGTTATTTATTGTTAAATAAGAGTGAGTTTATTGATTTTTTTTGTTAATCTAATTCAAATGATAATTGATCCCATAATTTATTTAATGACAGTAGTGTTTTGGCTTGCCATGGAATTGATTTGTTAATTATAATTTTTAGTGGTTTGTTGTTAGCTCTTGCTTCAATAATAATTCGTGCAAATGATGTTAAGCCAGAGCTATTAAGATATTCTAAATCTTTTAAATCAATTGTTAGTATATCGCTTGCTTCTTCTAGGCTATTTTTAATTATAGAGAATGGTTTTTCATAAGATAGTGGGGATGGTAATCTCATTTTTCCTGAAATTAGAACATGGTTTAATTGCTGAGCGTTGATAGTGTAGTCTTCTGTTTTTACAATCATGATTTTTATTACCTTTATATATATTTTTTTATTTATCATACACTTTTTTATTAAAAAATTTTATATCTTTTTTTAAAATATGTTTTTTAGAAGCTTATGTATCTTATTTTTAATTATTGATAGTAAACTATGTTATTTATTTATAGAAGACGGGTTTGTTGTTACTATGTTATGTTTGATAATAATAAATGTTAAATCATCTAGATATATTTTATTTGTAAAGTCGTTTAAGGTGTTAATAAACGATTTTTTAATTAGTTCTGGAGATTCATGTGCAAATTTTTCTAAGAGTTTTGTTATTCTTGAATCATTAAATTGTTCTTTTTTGGGATTTCCATCTTGATGTGCTTCTGTAAGACCATCTGTTGCTAAAAAGAGAATATCTCCTTCTGATAAAGTGAACGATGCAGATGCAAAGCAGTTACTTGGAATTGAATCGGTTAAGCCAATCCCGAAAGGAAGGTGACTAATTGTATGATGAACCACTTTTTTTTCTTTATATTTGTAAATAAATAAGTTTTCATGATTTCCATGGAATTTATATGTTTTTCCATCTTGAGTATTTAATGTTACTAAGGATATAGGCCTTAGTTCTGTTAATCGTTCAAAATTTTGACAGAGTATTTTATTTGCTTTTTTGTTAATTGAAGCGGGATCAGTAAGCTTGCTGGAATGAATTAAGCTAGAGAAAATACTCTGAATCATTAACATGACCATTCCAGATCCAATGCCATGACCAGCTACATCTCCTAATATAATCCAGTTATGATCATTTTTGCTATGAATATCAAAAAAATCTCCACCTACTTCATCAGACGATCTTAAAAAGGTTGACGTTGTGCAATTTGGGATTGAGTGATTTTGAGGAATGATTTCAGATTGAATTTTTTGAGCCATGTCCATTTCAGTTTGGACTCGTAATTGTTTTATTTTTGTTAAGGTAACTTTTATTTGATTACCTAATGTTCTATATAGTTGATAATCTTCTTGTGTATATTTACTTTCATTCATTTTCTTTCCTAATAGAATCAGACAAATTAGTTGATTCTTATCATCAAAGCAGGATAGTAATAATTTTTCGTAATCAAGATTTAATTTGTCTTGAGCGGGTTTTGATAATTCACTACTTAAAACAATGTGTTTTTTTTTATTTTCAATTTCTGAAACTAATAATGGGTTTAAAGGTTTCTTTTTTACATTATTCTCTTTGTTACTAGAAAAATAGCAAATACGTTTACTTGTTTGTTTAAATTTATCATAATGCTCAGGAATATATATTTGCACATTGCTAATTTCTAACGTATCAGTAAGTAATTTATATAAATGACGAATTAAGTTTGTTAAATTAGTACAATTACTTGAATAATCTGAAAAATTAAGCATTACTTTTCTGTAATTGTACTCTCCTCGAAGAAATAATTTCTCTGCAGTTGATTGTAACTTGGTTCTAACAGTTTGAAAGGTTAATGAGCAAAAAATTAGGTACGTTCCAATCAAAATTGTATAAACTCCTGAAATTGTATGTGCAACATATAATTTGTATACCCACGATAGACTCATGTAACCAAAAATATAAATAAAAATACATATACCAGATGCAACTATTTTATTTATAAGAAGGTTAATGTTAAAAAAATTGTATTTTAACATTAAGTAAGCAACAGAAAAATTGAAAACACTAGCGACTAGGGGGCCTATTTTATAAAAATGTGTTTCATTAAATAATGACGGTAAAAGTAAGTTGCATAACGTTGCTAATGAAAGTGACAATATTAAGGCTAATAAATAAAAATTAATTTGTTTGCTTTTGTCAGGATACTTTCTTTTGTTTTGTTGGCATATTTTTACAATTGAAATTGTAAAGATAATTAAGTATGCAGTCCAAATATTATGTAAAGGACCAAATGTAATATCACGTGGGTTGTTCATATATTGTATGTGGTAAGGTGAAAAAGATGATGAAATTGCTAGTAATGTTGGTACTATGATTCGTATGTGTGTGGAGATAGATATTTTTTTTGAAGCTATAGGTAAATAAATAGAAAAGTATATTTGGGAGCTAATAAATAGTGATGCGCAAAAATAGGCTACTTGATTCCAAAATAAAAAGCTTTCGGAACTAAAAATAAGAAAATTGCTAAGGGACCAGCCTGTAAGAAAAAATACAGATATAGAAAAGCTAATGGACTTTTTATTAATGTGAGTTAATGTTAAAGGAATTAAGCCAATGATAATATTGAGTATAAATAAGAAAGAATAGATTGCTAACATTTTAGCGATACTATAATAAATAATGATGATGTGATCAAGTGATTATAGCTTTATATCAGATGGGATATTTTGTCCATTAATTCTTAATTTTGGAGCATGGAAGTTCATATTTATTAAGGTATTGTAATGTGTTTTTGCAATTTCATGTTTTGGAATGCCAGTTGATGCTTTGATGTTTGTATGGGTTGATGTTAATAATCCTGCAAGTACGCAGCTTGTCATTTCACAGTCTAATCTATTTAAAATAATTTTTGGTAAATAAGATAGAAAAGGCTTTATTTCATTAGGTAGGTATCGATTTTCTTTTATTGGTTCTGGGGAATTTATCATTCCTGCTTCTATACAAATTATATCTTTTTGTGATTCCATTCTTTTATAGGCTTTGTTAGCATCAAAACAATGTGGTATTGAATCATCAATTAGGATTGTTCCAGGTTTAAGTTGGTTGATGTCCAGAATGTTGGCTTGATTTGTAGCTCCAATTATAATGCTTGCTTGATAAAACTCTTTAGGGGCTTGGTTTGATGATTCAATAAATTTTATTTTATTTTTAAACCCTAACTGTCGAATTTCTGTTTTTAAGGTATCAAATAATACTTTTACAGCTGGTATATCACATAAAATCAATTCTTTTGGATGCGGGAGTGTTTTTAACATCAATTTTAGTGAGGATTGACCAATTGAACCTATTCCTACAAATCCAATTACTTCATTTTGGATAGTTTTGTTTTGATTTTTTAATAATTCTTTTAGAGTAATGATTACCGTTGCTGTTGTTGTTGCATGTCCTGTTGTGATTTCCATTGTTGATTTTTTTGGTATTAAAGAGATGATGTCAGAGCCGTATTGAGTGACAGATGGAATTAATCCAGCTAGAGATATTGATTTTGCTCCGATAAAATTAGCTAAATGAAGCCCTTTTTCTAATTGAGCTTTTAATAGCGATTTGTGATTAAATAAATCATTTTCATCAATGGGTAATACAATGATTGCTGTAGATCCAAATGAAAATTCAAAAATATTGAATAAAATTGGTAATTGCTTAAAAATTGCTTTTATTTTTTCTGATATAGATTCATTTTGTAATGGTAAATATGCTAAAGTTGCTGCATTTACTTTTTGTAATTGTCCTGTAGCTATAAGATTAAGTAACGATCGGTGTTCATATTGGATTGTTTGTTTATTTAAGGATGTTATTTCAGATTTTTTTTTTTCTTGTTTCAGTTTTTGTATTAAAGCAAGTTTTTCTTGAGGTGTTAAAGATGTAATGTTGGTAGTATATGTCATATCTAGATTAGTATGTTAGTTCTAAAGATGATGTTTGCGTGTTCAGTAAGGTTAATTGTTTGATAAGTTCATCTTGTTTTTGGTCAATTCGTTGACATAGTCCTTTCATAGTTACGTTTTCTGAAAATAGCTCACTTGGGTTTAATTCAATTCCAAATTGATCTTGTATTTCAGCAATTATTTGCATCATGATTAAGGAGTTCCCTCCTAAATATTCTAATTTAGATGACAAAGATACAGCTGGTATATTTAGTAAATTTTTTAATATATTACTGATAATTTCTTCTGTTGCAGTTAGAGGGATATGGTTGTTTTTTTTAGGAATTTTTTTTGTGATTTTGCTTGTTACAACGTTTAAGCTATTGTTTATAAAATGCTGTTTGCATAACTGACGCTGTTTTTTACTACTAGATGTTTTTGGCAAGCTCATGGGTTTGATATAAATAATATCATTAATCGAAAATCCATATTCATGAAAAATAGCTTGTATTATTTTTTGACTTAATTTTTCTTGATTAAAGGACTTAACATGAACCCTTTCTATTTCAATTGCAGTGGCTAATTTTTGTGTACCATTGGATTGATATTCAAAAATAATACAACCCCCTAATTTTATTTCTTTTGCTATGCTTTCTATTTGATTTTCTATGTCATGAGGATAGATGTTTTTACCATGAATTATTATCATATCTTTAATTCGGCCTGTTACAAATAAATCATTGTTGTCATTAAAAAATCCTAAATCTCCTGTTCTTAGAAAGTGACCATCTTCGTTCTTCAAGGTTGCTTTAAATGTGAGATCAGTTAAGGCAGGTTTGTTCCAATATCCTTTACAGACATTTGGACCTTGTACCCAAATTTCGCCAACTATATTTTTTGGATTTTCAGTTAATGAATCAGGATTAACAATTTTTATTTTTTGTTGATTCCATGATTTTCCACATCCAACAAGAATGAGTTCATCTTTACTGTTTTTTGGAGGTTTAATGGTGTTAGTTGCTAACTCATGTTTATCAACAGGTAATAATACGGGTGATTGATCGCAAGGTGCGCTTGTAGCAAAACATGTTGTTTCCGCTAATCCAAATAAAGGACAAAATGCATCAAATGAAAAGTTGCACTCTTTAAATTTTTTTGAAAAGTTAGTTAGGGTTTCAGCTTTTATAGGTTCGGCGCCATTAAATGCTATTTTCCATGATGATAAATTTAATGTTTCAAGCTTTTCTTTTGCTATTTTGTTGGTACAAAGTTCATATGAAAAATTAGGGCCACCGCTGTAGTCAATTTGGTAATCACTAATTGTTTTTAGCCAAATAAAAGGATTTCGAATAAAGGCTGTTGGACTCATTAAAATAGAGAAGCCTCCTATGTAAATAGGGTGTAAGATGTTTGCGATAATACCCATGTCATGATAGTGAGGTGCCCATCCGCAAATACGTGTTTTTCCGGATGTCTGACCAGCACACTTAATCATATGTTGATTCGTTATGATATTATGATGACTATTAATAACACCTTTTGGATCTGATGTTGATCCAGATGTAAATTGTATAAATGCAGTATCACCTGCTGTTACATTAGGTTTTTTCCATTTTTTTTCAAGTTTAGGATCTAAATTTTGGACGGATAAAAGTTTGATTTCTTCTAATTCTGAATATAAACTACTATCTTTATAGTGTTGGTTTTTTATTGACTCTGTTGTAAAGCCAATAATTGCATTTGTATCTTTAATAATTGTTTTGATTCGATTTTGTTTTGCGTTTTGTTTTGGAGGAAATAAAGGAACCGCAATAGCACCTCCATATATACAACCAAAAAAATCAATAATAAATTCAATGCCAGGTGGATGTAAGAGCAAAATAGGGACGTGATGGAAGTTGTTTTCTTGAATGTATGTACCTATTATTTTGGCTTTAGTATGAAGTTCTTTGTAAGTAAGTTTGCTCTGTTCTTCACCTTTTTCATTAAGAAAAATAAATGCAGTTTTATTTGGTTTTGTTTTTGCATGAAAACTTAAAATATCAATTAAGGTTTTCTTTTCTTCAAGTTTATTAAAATTAAATGATTTAGGAAATAATGGATATTTAAATAATGGCGGGCGTTTAGGAAAGATCGTTTGATTATCAAGTGATGAGACAACGAAGTTGTATTCATTTGATACCAGCATGGAATTTGATTTAACTTTTTTTGGTAAAACCATGTTAAATTCCTATTTTTTTGACATTAAAGATAGTTATTAATGTGATACTATATATTGCATCATATTGTCAATGCTTTTGTTTTCAAAATTGTACTTATTTAGTGCTTTTTTGGTATAATAATGATTATTTTTTTGATTTATTTAAATACGGTTTTTTATAAATTTTTAGTGTATAGTGGCTTTTTTAAATTGCAATTATTAAATGATTTTTAGTACGGTTTAACTATTTTTTGCAAATGTGGGATCTTTTAATTAAACTATAGTCATGTCAAAACGTATAAAAACAAGATCATCAAATCAAAAATCAAAATCAGGTTCAAAATCAGGTTATGGTAGCCCTAATGTTAATAAACGTACGATTACAAAAAAAGATCTTAAATCTATTTTAAAGAAACCTTGGTCTAAAATAACTAGTATGGATCTTTATAAACTGTATCAATTTGGACATCAGTCTGAAGAGCTAGCTGCTAATTTTAAAACAACAACTATTCAGATTTTGAATCGTTTACGCTATCAATGAGATTATTTAAATCACATTTATTTATTTTATTTTTAGTTGTATTTACAGAGTTAATTGGATTTGGATTGATTATTCCTGTTTTACCTCAAATAGCGTCTGAGTATCATGTTTCTCATTTTATGTTAGGTGTTCTAATGGCTTCATTTTCGTTTGCTCAATTTTTTTCTGCGCCTTTGTTAGGACATTGGTCTGATAGGTTTGGTCGTAAGCCAATTTTGATAGTTAGTAAGTGTGGAACCGTTTTAGCTTATATTGTTTTAGCATATGCAAATTCTTTTTATTTATTTTTATTAGCTAGATTAATAGATGGTTTCACAGGCGGGAATATTGCTGTTGCACGAGCTTATATTGCTGATGTAACAACAGAAGAGAATCGTGCTAAGGGGATGGCTGTAATTGGCATTTCATTTGGCTTAGGGTTTATTTTTGGCCCAGCATTAGGAGGTATTCTTTATAGTTTGCCAAAGGGACAATTTATTGCTTTTTTTGTTGCGAGTGGACTATCTTTTCTAGCAGTGCTGTTAACAAGCTTGTTTTTAAAAGAACCAGAATCTAAAAAACAGGTTCAGACTGATAAACGATTTTTGAGTCAGTTACTTTCTATTAAGCAGTTAATAATACTTATTTTATGTTTGATATATTTTGTTTACATGGTTTCTTTTTCAGGTTTTGAAACAACGTTTGCTATTTTTACAAGTTCTACATTATCGCTTTCGATACAAGAAAATAGTATGTTATTTATGTATGCAGGTATTGTTGGTTTAATTGTTCAGGTATTTTTAACCAAGAGGGCATCTACGCAATTTGTACATTTTATAATGATAGGATTTTTATGTTTGTCACTTGGTTTTTTAGGAATGGCTTATGTAACTAATATGGTGGTATTATTAATTTCCTTATCTGTTTTTTCAGTAGGAATTTCTTTTGTTAATACGTTTATGCCTGCTTTGGTAAGTACAAATACTCCTGATGAAAGTAAAGAGGTTGTGATGGGGGTTTATGAAAGCATTGGAAGTATGAGTCGAATTATTGGGCCACTTATTGCTTATAGTATTGCTATTACATACATTCGCATAGAATATGCGGTTTTTGGTATGTTAATGTTACTGCTGATTCCAATAATGTATTACTTTTTTATTTATCGTAAATAAAAAGGTTACTTATCTTTGATAATTTTTTTTGCTAATTTAAGAAACGATTCTGCTTCATGAATTTTTTGTAGTAAATCATCCTTGCTTAAATGATCATAAGGGGTTGTTGTTATCGTTTCAAATAAAGACTGTTTAATTTCTTTTTCGCAGGATAATTCGCGTTTTGCAAGATACGCTAAAATATCATTTTTGGTAGATTTTTGTTCTAAATGATAACGCTTTTCGGTATCTGATAGTTTGTCAATCCTACTATATTGCTTAAGGCTATCAACATTTCTACCTAAAATTTTTGCTAATTTGGATAATGTATAACCTGTTTGTTTTTTGATTCGCATCACTGCTTCAGCTAATTCGATGGGGTTTAAATTCATTCTGTGCATGTTTTCAGCTAATTGTAAGATTTCATTTTGAGCAGAATCATGATTATATTCTTTTACTATAGATGGTATCGTTTCCCAATTTAGATAGTGTGCAGCATTGAGCCGATTGCCTCCTATTAATAAAATATAGGATTCATTTTCATTTGGGTGTTTCATAATGGTGATCGGATGAATAAGTCCCTTTTGCTCGATATCTTCAGCTAGCTGTATAATTTTATCTTTATCAAAATGTTTTCTAACTTGGGGAGGTGTTATAATTTGTATTAGCGGAATATCAACAATAATTTTATCGCCATGGTTATTAAGATGATTATTAATAATATCTGTTTTGCTTGAAATTTTTTGAGGGTTTTTAAATAAGCTATGTTGTTTAAATGAGCGCGTTGTCATGATGCTTTTTTCATTAATTCAATTGTAAGATTTTGATAATCTTTTGCTGGTTTTGAACTAGGAGAAAGATGAATGACGCTTTGCCCAGTTGCATTAGCTTGATCAATGGTTTGTCCAGCAGAAATATAGGTGTTAAATAAATGATCAGGATATATTTCTGAGCAAAGATTATAAGCTTCTTGAAATAGCGGTTCTTTGTTATTAACTTGAGTAAAAAAGAAACCTAATATTGTTGTGTTGGCCTCGTAAATTATTTGAATTTTACTAATTGTTTTGGTTAATAACTCTAGTCCTGTTAATGAAAAAATATCAGCATGTAAGGGTACTATGACATAATTAGAGGCAATAATTGAATTTAATGTTAGTAAACCTAGTGATGGTTGGCAATCTAATAAAATATAATCATAGTCATCACAATGAACTTTATTTTCTTTTAAAATGTTTTTTAACGTACTTTCTCTATGTTTTTTATTAACTAATTCTAATTCGGCACTACTTAATAATACATTTGATGGCAGTAGATCGACATCATTAATGTAAGTATTTTTTTTTAATGATTTAATAGTAATTTTTTCTGTTGGTTTTTTTAGTAGTAAGTTATATATGGAGTCGTCATCATCGGTTATATTGGAATATACTTGTGTTGTGTTTCCTTGGGGATCCATGTCGATAATTAGCACGGATTTGTTTTTATTTGCTAAACAAGCAGCTACATTGATGACAGATGTGCTTTTTCCAACTCCGCCTTTTTGATTTACAAATGCAATTGTTTTTGTCATACGTGCCCTTTTTTAATTTGGCTCTGGAGGCGGCACCCAGATTCGAACTGGGGATAAAGATGTTGCAGACATCTGCCTTACCACTTGGCCATGCCGCCATGAGCAATTAAGTACAGTGTATTCAAATTTTTGTTTACTGACAATAATTAAGATGGGTGTTTTTACTCATAATCATCCCATTGTAATTGATTTCGTTTTTTATCATATTTTTTTAAGATAGTTAATACTTCTTGCAATCGTTTTGCTCGTTTAGCACAACTTTTTTTGTTTGTATGAGTAAATGCTTCATTAATTGCAATGATATGTTCTCTTGATATTTCAAGTTCATCTAGTGGGTTTAAGTTGTTATTTATACTCATTTTCAGCTAAATTTTTTCATATATTCATGTGTTGGTCAAAGCTTATATTGGAAATATATTGGTTATACCTATTAAGGTGTTATAATAAAGTTTTTAAGTATGAATAAAAAATTTAATTTTTGGGTATAGATATAATCCATGATTACACGATTTATAAGTTATTTTAGTGCAATTATTGTTTGCCAATTTGTGTTTGTCATTTTGTTGGCACCAACTTGGACGTTTTTAGTCAGTACGATTTTATTTTTATCGTTATTACTTGTTGAGATTATGCCATTAACAAAATATGCTACATTTAAGTCTCTTTTTCATCAAAAACAACTCTATGATCCATCTATATATTTAGAATCAGCTAAACGTGTTCAAGAAGCGTTGCTATCCATTGATCCGCCTGAAACAGAGCGAATTAAAATAGTCAGGCGCTGTGTTCCTGCATCAACGTTGGGTGGTGACTTTTACACCTTTGTTAATAAATCTATGAGAAAATTAGATGAAAAAACGAAGACAAAGGGAATTGTTGAGTTAGTTGATAATAAAGAAGATTTAATTGGGGTTACTATTGGAGATGTTGCGGGTCATGGCGTATCATCGGCTTTGGTTATGGCTTTGGCTTCGGGTTTATTAGGACGAATTGGATTAAATAATCGGTCACCTGCTGTTATTTTACAACGAGCTAACCTTGATATCCAAAAGTTTATTTCTCATTCACAAATTAGTCATGTTACAGCCTTTTATTCAACGATTAATCTTGATCAAATGACCTTAACATTTGCTGGTGCTGGTCATCCAGCTGCCGTACTTTTACGCAAAGATTTAACATATCACTTATTAGAAGCTAATGGTATTTTTTTAGGAATGTATCCAGATGAAGTTTATGAAGAAAAAACAATTTCATTAACTCCAGGTGATCGTTTGTTATTATTTACAGATGGCATTATTGAAACATCAAATGCTTATAATGAGGCATTTGGAACAAAACGGTTGGTTGATTTAGCTATTATGCATTCTGATAGAGAACCTGATGATTTGGTTGAAATTGTTTTTGAACAATTATATAAGTTTCGTGAAGGTGAAATTCAACGAGATGATCAAACATTAGTTGTGGTTGATATCAAATAAAATGTTAACCCAAGGAAAAACAATAAAAAAAGTGACTCAGTCAGGATCAAAGCGCCATATTGATCAGTTGGTTGTTGAAAAAGAAACGGCTATTTTTTTAAACAATGTTTTTATGTTATCACTTAATCATACATCTCAATTAGAAAAGGAGATGGCTGTTGGTTGTTTGATTGCTAATAATAAAATAGGGTTTAAAGTTGATTCGGTTTCATATGCTAATCATGAGGTACATATTGAGGCTAATGAATTATGTTTAAATCCCATAAAACAAGCTGGGTTTATGAAACCTATTGCTAGTAACATTTTTCAATTAACGGCTTATTTTCAAGAAGCTGCAATTTTATATAAAAAAACAGCTATAACTGAAAGTGCTGCAATCGGATCTGAAAATAATTTACTCTTTTCTGCTGAAGATATGGATCAAAAAACAGCGTTATTTAAGGTAATAGGAGCCTATTTGATTAAGCATCAAACAGCTATGAAAGGAAAGTCCTTATTATTATCATCACGGGTTACGGCAGAGTTAATGGCTGTTATTATTCGGTGTGGTTTTTCTTTAGTAATTACAAGAACAGCACCAACAAATCAAGCTCTTGAGATTGCTCAAGCCCATAATGTATCTCTTGTTGGATTTGCGCGTGGTCGTAAATTTAACTGGTATTACTAGTTATATAGTAAAAATTGTTTTTTATTTACAAATATTTTTTTTAAGTGTTATATTTCACGCTATGAAAAAATTACTATTAATTTTATGTATTTTAATAAACTCAACCTATGCTGATATTCAGCTAAGATCTAATTTGCTGGGTGTTTTTCTAGGTCTTCCAAATGTAGGTATTGAAATTCTTGATAAATCCAATACGTATTCTCTGGAAGTTTCATACTGGCAAATAGCAGATTATGGTGTTGCTTCAATGCTAAAAATAATTGATATGGAATCATCTCGGTATGGAATTTTAGCTCGAAAATATTTTGGTTTATCAGATGAGGCTATAAGATTTTATTCTGGAATAGGGTATGGACTAATATCTGAATCAGCATTTTTTTCTTTAATTGAAAACCGATCATCAACTATCGAAGCTCGAATAGGTGCTGATTTGGCTGTAATTGAACATTTTAATTTTGGATTCTCGTTAGGGTATCTCTATATTTTTGATGGTTTGATTTCTGATACACTTACTTTTGGAGCTAATTGTAAGTATAAATTTTAACGGTTTTATTAGCTAGTTTTAATGAATTATTTCTGAATATATTTTAAGTAATTTAACATATATTAATTTATTATTAGGAAGTATCCTTTTTTGTTTTTTAAATTTAGGCTAATGATAGTTTTAAAAAGATAACATTATAGTTACGTTCTTAAAATTTCTTTTTAGCTTTTTTCAAAATTGATTTATGTTATAGTTGGTAACTTAGTTATGATCGTATTTTCTAAATTAAAGCGTATTTTATTATTAAGTATTCCTATTATTGGTGGGATGATGTCTCAGAATATTTTAAATTTAGTTGATACGCTTATGATAGGCCAATTGGGGCACATGGCATTAGCCGGAACTGGAGTAGGTGCTTTTTTGTTTTTTGTAAGTTTTTCAGGGTTTACAGGCATTGCAAGTGGTGTTCAAACGATGGTAGCTCGCTATGTGGGACAGTCTCAGAAAGATCTTATTTCAATGGCCTTATTGTTAGGAATTATTTTATCATATATTGGAAGCATTGTTATTTTAATTGGCCAATGGCTTTGGTTAGATAATTTGATTGGTTTGTTTTCTTCAGAAAAAGAGGTTTTAATAGTTGCTGAGGATTATTACCGTTTCCGATTGTTAGGATTACCTTTTTTGACATTTTGTTTGGTTATTAGAGGGTTTTGGAATGGGCTTAGTGATCCAAAACGTTATTTGGCTGTTATTGTTCTGATTCATAGTTTAAATGTCATATTTAATTACTGTTTCATTTTTGGTAAATTTGGATTTCCTGCAATGCAGGCAGCTGGAGCAGGATTAGCATCAACGCTATCTTTGATTATTGGAGCTATGATTTATGGCTTTGATTGCAGAGCTTATTTAAACTTAAGTTCATTTTTAAACTTATCTAAGGATATACTTAAGAAAGCTCTAAAATGGTTACTTGATTTAGGAATTCCAACATCTATTCAACAGTTCTTTTTTGCATTAGGCGTTGCTGTTTTTTATTGGTTATTGGGTCAATTAGGTACGGTTGAGATGGCAATTGGGAATGTTTTGGTTAATATTGTACTAGTTGGAATTTTACCAGGTGTTGGTTTGGCTATGGCTACTATGACATTGGTTTCTCAATCCTTAGGTGAAAAGAAATTAGTAGATATGTTTTATTGGCCGTTTTATGTTAGTTTACTGGCGGTTTTTGGAATAGGAGCAATGGTTCTTGTGGCACTTTTTTTTCCAACAATTGTGTTACGTCCGTTTATTTTAGATGATAGTGTTTTGCAGCGTGCTATTTTACCATTGCGTTTAGATGCCGTTGGTGTTTTTTTTGAGGTTTTGGCTTTAATTTTTATGCATGCATTAAATGGAATTGATCGTACTCGTTTTGTTATGGTGGTATCTATTGTTTGCCAATGGCTTTTTTTGCTGCCAGTAGCATATTGCCTAGCGGTTGTACTTGGGTATGGCTTAGAGGGTGCTTGGCTGAGTTGGTTATTTTTTCAAGTTATTCAGTTGTTAGTGTTTTTTGTAACGTGGTTTCGATTCAGACGTCAGTTTTTTATTTAGGTGTAAATACGATTATAAATGGTATCTGTATTTTGAGTATATTGATCAAAGCTAAATAAACTATCGAGTTCGTCATTACTAAACTTTTCGGTAATATCGTTATCTTCTTTAATTTTAATATCAAAACTAATTTTTTCATCAAAGGCAGCATGAGCATTACGTTGAACCAATCGGTAAGCATTTTCTCTACTCATTCCTTTTTCAACTAATTTAAGTAGTAATTTTTGTGAAAAGAAGACGTTATATGATTTAGCAATATTTTCTTTCATTTGATCTTTGTTAACCACAAGTCCAGATATAATTTTTGTCATTAATGAGAGCATGTAATCTAAGGCAATTGTTGCATCAGGAAAAATAACACGTTCGGTTGATGAATGAGAGATATCTCTTTCATGCCATAACGCTTGATTTTCAAGAGATGTTACTGCGTATCCACGAATCACACGAGCAAGACCTGTAACACGTTCGGAGATAATAGGGTTTCTTTTATGAGGCATCGCTGAAGATCCTTTTTGTTTACTAGAAAAAGGTTCTTGTACTTCATTAAATTCTGTTTTTTGTAAGGAACGTATTTCTACAGCCATTTTTTCTAGTGTACCGGCTGTTATAGCAATTGCTGTCATAAATTCGGCATGTCTATCACGTTGTAGTGTTTGTGTTGAGACGGGTGCAATATTTATGTTTAAGTTTTTGCAAACAAGTTCTTCTAATTGTGGTGGCATGTGAGCATAATTACCAACTGCGCCAGAAATTTTTCCCACATTACAGGTTTCTAATGCTGCTGTAAGTCTTTTTTTGTTACGTTTTAGCTCTTCATACCAGATAGTAAGTTTTAGACCCATTGTTGTTGGTTCTGCATGAACACCATGGGTTCTACCCATCATTAATGTGTTTTTATGATCAAAAGCTTTTGTTTTAAGAGCGGCAAGAAGTGTATCAATTTCATTTAGTAATAGAGTGCCTGCATCTTGGATTTGGAGGCTAAAACCAGTATCAACGACATCTGATGACGTTAAGCCAAGATGAACAAATCGTGATTTTTCACCTACAAATTCAGCAACTGATGTTAAGAATGCAATAACGTCATGATGAATTTCAGCTTCAATTTCATCAATACGTTTAATGTCAAAATTTGCTTTTTCTTTAATTTCTTTAACATCATCTGCTTTTAAATTTCCAAGTACAACGTGTGCATCACAGGTAGCAATTTCAATATCCAACCATTTTTGAAATTTATTTTCTAAACTCCAAATAGCTTCCATTTGTTTTCTTGTGTAGCGTTTAATCATTGTATCAGCAGTTTAACAAACTCTAGATTTTGTCTCAATGGTTAACGTTATTTTAGGATTTTTGTTTAGTGAAAAATAGAGTTATCAAAACATTTCAAATAAATGTTATTACTGCTATTTATATCTTGTTCTTTAACTTTCTTCTATGTCTGAAAGTAAAATTGTAAGAGCGCGGGTTGATAGTATGATTTCAATTAATGAACTAAGAATGGACCCTAAAAAAAATATTAAGCTGCTAATAAAAAATAGTAATCCTAAATTTTTGTTATTAATAAGGAGTGACATAATACTTAAAACACAGAAGATAATAGCTGTAGCGCCTAATGCTTGCATAAGACGAATTAAAAATAATCTAAAACGTAGGTGTTTGATTTGTTCAATAATTTTTCGAGTATTAATAGTTTGGTAATCTTGATGTAACGATCGAATTAATTGAGATAGCGCTAAAAACCGATTGGTGTATGCTAGCATGAGTAATGTAATAGCTGGAAATAAAATAGCTGGTGTTTCAATTGATACAATCATCTCTAAAGTATACCGTTTTTTTTAGTGAAGTACTAATATAACTCTTTCATTTAAATTAAATACGTTTAGTTACTATTTTTAGGGCTGTTATTATAAAAATAGTACCGTTTGGATCGATAGTGATCTAGTTATTATTGCTATCTTAAATTTTTTGCTTAAAATTGGTGTTTTATAAAAAAGACAGTAGGGTATATAATAGGCTATCTAAAAGGAGATAATTGTGGCAAAAAGAAGAAAAAAAACAAATACGAAAGATCATTCTGGTAGTGAAAAAGAAGAAACCCTTGTACTCAATGGTGTTGTAACAGAATGTTTGCCTCAGACTAAGTTTCGTGTTGAGTTAGAAACCGGTCAAGAAATTATTGCTTATAACGCAGGGCGTTTAAATAAATTCCGTATAAAAATTACTTTAGGAGATAAAGTTCAGGTTGAATTATCTCTTTATGATCTAACTCAGGGCCGAATTATTCGTAGAGATAAATAAGTTTTTACTTAATTAGCAAATAATTTGATTTTAAATGATGATTCAGTATGCTTTAGAGATTCTAAAAATACATGGCCATCTAAAATCTGTACCTTAGTTCCATCTGAAAAATGTAGTTTGTAATTACCCCCATACCGTGATGATGATAAGGTGAAATTACGATTATCAGCTAAAAAACCACCTGTTTTAACATCCATATGTAGACCAATTTTTTTAAATACAGCTAATAAATCGGTTAGATTATAAAATTCTAATTGTTGTTTTGATAGCGCCATTATGAGTCCTCCCTAATTATTTTCTATTATATGTAGTTATCGGGTTAATAACTAAAAAAATTTCATTTATTTTTTGGATCTGTCTCGAAATGCCTAATTTTACAATTTTCGCCTTTGTTATGGAGCTCTGCTACACCGCTTCAGGCGATAAACTGCAAATCTTAGATCTTTGGCGATATTACATCGAATGTTGCTATTTAGTGACAGGCTCTTTTCTAAACTTATAATATTAAATCGTTTACTAACTATTTCTTAAAATGTGATGACATAATTGTTTTGTTAATGCTATATTTTTGTAACATGATTTCTGGAGAAACAATTATTTTAGGCGTGTTTGGGGATCCTATTACTCATTCTTACTCTCCTCAACTTCACAATAGTGTTGCTAAATCATTAGGTTTGGACTGTTGTTATGTTGCTTTTCCAGTTAAAGCTAATTGTTTGCAAGCTGCTGTGCAAGGTTTAGATGCTTTAGGCATTAGAGGAATTAACGTTACTGTTCCTCACAAAGAGACGATTATGTCTTTTTTAGATTGTTGTGATGAAGATGCTTTAGCAATGGGTGCTGTCAATACAATTGTGAATCGAGATGGGCTTTTACATGGATATAATACAGATGGAAAGGGGTTTATTTATTCGCTATGTGAGTATCATCAACAGTCTGTTAAAGGAAAGAATATTGTTTTTTTAGGTGCGGGAGGTACGGCTAAAGCATTAAGTTATACATGTTTAAATCAAGAGGTTGCTTCTCTAACTATAATTAATCGAACGGTGGAAAAGGCAGCCTCTATTAAAGATGAGTTATTACAGAGTAACTCGTCAATTCCTGTACAAACATTTGCAACAGCTGATACAGCTTGTTTAGAGGTTTTAAATCAAGCCGATATTATTGTTAATGTTACATCTTTGGGGTTAGCTAATCAGGATCCTCTGCCTATTCAAACGCTTGATTGGATGCATGCAAAGCAATGTCTGATTGATGTTATTTATAATCCAAGAGAAACTCGTTTTTTAGCAGCTGGAAAGCAAAAAGGGTTAACGGTAATTAATGGCCTTGCAATGTTAATTGCGCAAGCCGCCTATTCTTTTTCCTTGTTTATGGATGTTGATCCTCCTTTTGAGCATTTTTTTTCTCAGTTAAATAGTTTTGAGGGGTAACATGTCAATTTTAGAGTGTTTAAGGCTAAGTTTTAAAAAAATAAAACAAGATTATATTGTTATGGGGCCTTATTTGGCGTTTACCTTGCTTAATATTTTATATTCAAGGCAATTTTTAGTTGTAGCTGAGCCAGCATCTCTTTTTTATATGGCTCAATTAGTTGGACAACATGTTGTTCAAACGTTGTTTGGTTTTTTTGTAATTATTATGGTTGTTAATTTGCGAAATCATGAAGTTAATATGCCGTTAGTAGTTTCGTTATTTATGAATCGTATTCGGCATTTTATTTTCATGGCTATTTTGGTTAATATTCCTTTTGCGATGTTAATATATGGAGGCCTTTCATTTTCTGCTACAGAAGCATCGGCTGCTGGTGTAACATTATTATCTTTTTTTACATTATTTTTTGTAGGAATAGGTATTTATATTATGATTCCCATAACGGCTTTTGGATATTTTGCTTGTATTCAATTTACGTTAACATCAAAGCCTGTTGTAGATGTTTTGGGAGACATATTGGTTTTTTGTTTTAAACAGTATCGATTGTGTCTTCGTTGGTTTTGGGTAATGCTAAGTCTTAATATGCTTCAGATTTTTGTGTTGCCACTTTCTCTGACAAATTTTGTTTTAAAAGATGTTTTTTTAGCACTGATTCAGGCTTTTATCTTAACGATAGTCATGATTTTTTCAATAACTTACTATAAACACTATGTATCTCCTGCTATGCGTGATGCTAGTAATTTTCAAGTGGAAACTCAGAAGGACTTAGATGCAGATGATAAGGATACGTTATTAGAACAGGGTGACGGAAAGGAGTCGTGATAGAGTAGTGGGCTATTTTTTTGTTGTGTAATCCAATAGGGATATTTTCTTTGGTTATTAGTAGGATTAATAAAATGACTTCCCAGTGATTCGGTTCGATGAAGTGATGCTGTAATAATTAATTGTGCTAATTGAGCATATTGAAAGGATCTCATTGGTTGTGACTTAGTTTGAAGCGACTCTAAATAGTGTTCAATTGACTGCAGGCTCTTTGTTAATGTTGATGTGTTTCTAATAATTCCACAGGTTGACCATAGTAGTGATTGAACCATTGTTAATGTTTCTTCAGCATTTTTATTATAGTGAGTGTATGGCACTGGCATTATGGTTGAAGAGGGCGATTCATATGTATGGTGATTGTCTTTGATATGATCTGCTGCGCGCTTTGCAAATACAAGTCCATCTAATAACGAGTTAGAGGCTAGTCGATTGGCTCCATGAACGCCATTGCAAGCAACTTCTCCAATTGCGTAAAGTTGCTTGACGGATGTTAGGCTATCTTTATTGGTTAATATACCACCCATCATGTAATGAGCTGTTGGAGATACTGGAATTAGGTCATTTGATAACGATAGGTTTTGTAACGAAATAATGGTTTCGATAGTTGGAAATTTTTCTTTGATCATGGCTCCTAAATGTCGGCAATCTAGGAAAACTTCATTTCCTTTTTGGAGTTGATCGAAAATACCTCGTGAGACAATATCTCTCGGAGCAAGTTCTTTTTCAGGATGGTAGTGATGCATGAATTCATCACCGTGATGATTTTTGAGCTTAGCGCCTTCTCCTCGAATCGCTTCTGAAAGTAAAAAATAGGTGGTCAGGTTATGATTAGTGCAGATACTTGTAGGGTGAAATTGCATAAATTCAATATCAATTAGTTGACACCCTGCATCATAGCCTAGCAATAAACCATCACCTGTTGCAATTTGAGGGTTTGATGTATGTTTAAATAACTGACCAATCCCTCCTGTAGTAAGACAGGTGACGATACTTTTAATGGATATAACAGACTTTTTTTCGGATAATGCAACACAGCCATAACAGGTGTTATCAAGCGTGTTTAACTTAATCACCTGGCTGTTTTCAAGCAAGGTGATGTTTTTAGCTTCTCGTACTTTTTTACTCAGGTAGGTGATGATATGATTGCCTGTTTGGTCTTTGTTGTGAAGAACTCGTGGAATAGAGTGAGCTGCTTCTTGAACAAAATCTAGGAGATGATACTTTTTATCAAATTCTAATCCTTCATCAAGCAGTTCTTGGAGGATAGCTGGTCCTTCTTTTGTTAGTAACTCCACAATAGCTGGGTTGTTATGAAAACACCCTGCTTTCATGGTATCTTCGAAATGTTTTTTGGGGCTGTCTTCTTTATTTAACGCCACTGCAATACCCCCTTGAGCATAGCGAGTGTTACTTTCTGTGAGTAATGCTTTTGTTATAATAGTAACGTTAGCAAAATGACTGCATTTTAATGCAGTCACTAATCCTGCAATTCCTGAACCAATGATTAAAATATCGGTGGTGTATTCTTGTTGAGCCATACCTAATAGTAAAAAGCTTTGGTGTCTAAATCAAGATTTTAGTTGTAGATCTTATTGATTATTATTCACAATTAAATATTATTTTTGTACAATTTTTGTCGTGAAACTTTTTTTATTAAAAAATAGTAACTATATAATTACCCTGTTTTTTTTAGCTATTTTTCTTTTTATTTTAGTTGGAGTAGCGTTTCATCATCATGATGAACATGAAGCTGATTTTCATACATCAGCTGCTTGTGAGTTATGTTTGAATCAAGGTAATAGTTTTGCGATTTTTCCAATAATTTATGTTGGTATTCTTTTTTTTCTGTTAGCAATTCGACTTTGTGATGCTATTTCTTTGTTACGATTTTGGGTATCATTTTTTCGAAGCTCTCGATCGCCTCCTTGTTTTATTTTAGATTAGCTATAGTATCGATCTAAGTAATTTAGATCAAAAAATTAAGGAGATTATTATGAAAAAATTAATGTTAGTTAGTACGCTGTTATTAACGTTATCAGCTAGTATTGTTGCACAATCAGATGCACCTACTAATTTACCTAATTTTTCCGTTATCGGTAATTTTTTAGGGACACATACAGAAACAAGTTCTTCATTTGATGTTAAAGAACTTGAAATATCGTATCAACATTATCTATATCCTTCTGTGAAAGTAGATGTTTTTACTGCGTTTCATAAAGAAGATTCAGGTGAGGTTGCTATTGGTTTAGAAGAAGCTTACGCAACCTTTTCTGATGTTTTAGGCGTTGCTTTTCCTAATTATATGTCCCAAATAGGTTTAGGTGCTATTGTTGGTAAAAAGCGGGTTGGATTTGGAAAGTTAAATACCTTGCATCCAGAGCAATGGTTATATGTTGATAGACCTCTGGCAACGCAATATTTAGTTGGTGGTTCAGAAGGTTTAGCTGCTGAAGGTGGCCAATTAAATTATTTACTGCCATTACCATTTTTTTCTCAACTCGAAGCCGGTTTATGGACTGTCGCAGCTCATCATGATGAGGCTGGTGGTCACTCTCATTTTGGTGTTGAGTATGAAAATCGTTTGTTTAATACACGGTTATGGAATGGATTTGGATTATCAGATCAGCAAGAACTTGAGTTTGGTTTAAATTATCTTATTGGAAATGTAACAGCAGATGAAGCAAATGATAAAGTAGATATTTTAGGAATAGATTTCACGTATAGTACAGATTTACTACTTGATAGATTTTTGTTATTAAAAGCTGAAGCGTATCAAGCAACTTATGGAGACGAAGGATCCGAACGTGAAAATCAATTAGGAGGCTTTTTATTAGCAAACTATAAGTTAAATAGTTACTATCAAACAGGTTTTCGTTATAGTTTATTAGGAAAGCATGGTGATGAAGGATCATCTCAATCTCAATTATCATTTATGATAACAAGACAGTTAACAGAAACATCTAAATTTAGATTACAATATAATTCTAATGAGAATTCTGATGATATGATTGCTGCACAATTTGTTTTTGGAATAGGACCTCATTCTCATGTTTTACAATAATCTCATAACATTTGTAGCATTATTATTATTTTTTACAGGAGCTTTAAATGCAGCTCCTGTAAAGGTTGTTGCTATTTCTGAAGACTTTGCTTCTATTGCAAAGTCTATTGGAAAAGAACATGTTGCAGTTAAATCTTTGGTGTTAGGAAGTCGTAATTTGCATAGTATTAATCCTAAGCCTTCGATGGTTATGATGTTAAAAAGTGCTGATTTATTGATTCGTTTAGGTATGTCTCAGGATAAATGGATTGATGGGCTTATTTATGTGGCTAGAAATCCAAATTTATTTCCTGGCAAGCAAGGTTATCTAGATGCATCTGATAATATCGAAAAGTTAGAAGTTCCCCAAGGGAATATCGACGGAAGTATGGGTGATGTACATCTTCACGGAAATCCACATTATTGGTTAAATCCTAAAAATGGAATCGTTATTGCAGAGCAAATAAAGCAAGCATTAACGACTCTTGATCCAGAGAATGCTAGCGATTATGAAGCAAATTTCTTTGAATTTTCTGAGACGTTAGGCGAGAAGATTAAGGTTTGGAAACAAGCTTTGCAGGGCTATCAAAATCATAATTTTGTTACGTATCATAAGGCATGGTCTTATTTTTTTGATGGGTTTAATTTGAATATGGCTGGAGAGTTAGAGCCACTTCCAGGAATAGCGCCTACTACGAGACACCTTGTAAATTTAGGTCGAAAATTAAAAGAATCTAATTCGCCAACAGTGGTCATGTCAACTATCTTTTATCCTAAAAATGTGAGTCAATCATTTGCTAAAAAACAAAATGCAAAATTTGTTTTTGTTTCAACCAGTGTCGGTTCTGATGGTGTAACATCGTATATGGGATTATTTGATTATTTAGTTAAGGAAGTCACTCAGTGATATCAATTTTATTAATTCCACTAGCTTTGTGTTTGATATTAGTGCTCATTCATGTTTTTTTTGGTGTGCATATTTTAAGGCGTGGAATTTTATTTATTGATTTAGCTTTGGCACAATGGGCTGCTTTTGGCTATTTAGTTGGATATGCTTATCATGTTGAAAACCCACTAATGCTACTGTTATGTGGGTTTTCAGCAACTATTGTTGCTGCTTTAATCTTGGCTATTATTAAGCCTTTATTTGCTGCTATTAATTTACAGGAAGCTATAATTGGGGTTATGTATATTTTAGCAGCGGCAGCCGCTATGGCGTTTATATCCAGTATGGGTTTAGAGGTTCATCATTTAAAATCAATGTTTACAGGGCATTTGTTATTTGTTCAATTAAATGATTTATTACTAACCATGTTTTTATATACTGGTGTTGGCTTTATTTGCTTTATTTTTTACAATCGCTTATTTAGAAGCCAATCACAATTATCTGATTTTTTATTTTATACTTTATTTGGGTTAGTTGTAACGTCATCTGTTAAATTAGTGGGTCTGCTTCTTGTATTTTCTTTTTTAGTGATACCTGTTTTAAGTGTTTTTTTATTTGTTAAATCAATAAAAATGCAAACCTTATTAGGGTGGGGAATTGGTGTTATTGCTTCATGTTTGGGATTGTTGTTGTCTATTGTTTTCGATATTCCGCCTAGTCTTTGTGTTATTTTGGTATTGTGCGGAATGCTTGTTTTAGGGATTTGTGCTTTTTTGAGTTTGAAACGCCTTGGAAAATTAACTGAAATTTAAATAGTGTTTGAAACTATTTTTATTAAAATTTTAATGGTTTAAAAAAGGGTAATATTAAATTTGTTTGTCTTGTTTGATCGGTTTATGTGGCGGATTGTGATAAAGCCAGTAAAGTATAAGCAGTTTCTATTTTTGTTTGTTTATTAATGTTTTTTGCTAAATCTTTAATTATACAAAAGTGGTAAAGCGCTTTTAATTCCTCAGAATTAAGCATAATTTTTAAATTTTCTGGGGGATTAGGATGTTGATTTGTAAATAATTCAAACAAATTTTTTAGTTTATTTATTTCATCTCGTGTGTATAAAGAAAGGTATTTTTGACAAAATAGTCTATAGGTGAGTGTTTCTTTTTTATTACTTGTATTTTGTATTACACTCTGAAATTCAGGGGTGATTTTACGAAGTAATGCTACTATTTTAACTTCTAAATTTGTTTCAAAGAGATTGGGATACTTCTCTTTATTCATTTTTAAAATCTTTAACAAATTGCATAAGGCATCATCTTTAAAAAGTTCTTCTGCGATGGCTACTGGATCTTTTTTAAGCAGCGTTGCAAGCTTGTTACTGACAGAATTGTCATAATAGCTTTCTGACGGATTTGATATTTGTGGGGGGGGTGGGGATGGTTGTGGAGACATTGCTATACATGTAATGGTCCTTGATAATTTTATAAGTCTTTATATTTAAAAAAAATATAAAGATTTTTTGATTAAGACATTAATATTTTTCTAATAAAAAGTATTATATTAAGTCTTTTTTTGTTAATTATCAATTAATATTATTTTTTATTTTCTTTAAAATCAATGTTTTTTTATGGTTTTTGCTAATGTTAGATTATTAGAGAAATAGTATACTTAAAAGTACTAGGGTTTTATTTTAAATCTAAGGTTTATTATGGTCTATTTTGAAATCCTTGTTTAAACTATAATGTCTATGGAATATAAACCATTATCATTTGAAGAGTCATTAGTTAATCAGTGGGATACAGAGTTACTTTATGCTTGTGATGATAATTCTGAAAAAGACCCTTATTATGTATTGGAGATGTTTCCCTATCCTTCGGGACACTTACATATGGGGCATGTGCGAAATTATGTGATAGGAGATGCCTTAGCTCGGTTTAAACGGATGCAGGGATTTAATGTGTTGTATCCTATGGGATTTGATAGTTTTGGATTGCCAGCAGAAAATGCGGCTATTAAACATGGTATTAACCCCAAAGAATGGACACAAAAAAATGTTGAGCACATGATTATCCAGTTAAAACGTTTGGGTTTGGGCTATGATTGGTCACGAACATTATCTACGTTTAATGATGATTATTATCGTTGGAATCAATGGTTATTTTTAACATTTTATGAAAAGGGGTTGGTATATCGTAAAAAAGGGTGGGTAAATTGGGATCCGGTAGATCAAACGGTATTAGCGAATGAACAAGTTATAGATGGTAAGGGCTGGCGCTCCGGTGCTGTCGTTGAAAAGAAAGAAATTGATCAATGGTATCTTAAAATTACGGACTATGCTCAGGAATTATTAGATGATTTGGATTCGTTAACAGATTGGCCGGATCGCGTTAAGTTAATGCAAAAAAATTGGATTGGTAAAAGTGTTGGTACTGAAATTGATTTTGAGTTGGTTGATGATTCTGGAAATCATCTTGAAACCGTTACTGTATTTACGACACGCCCTGATACATTATATGGGGCAACCTATGTATCCATTGCTTGTGAGCATCCCTTAGTTTCAACCTTACTTAAGCAGGCATCTGATCCTGATGAAATTAAATCATTTATTGCTAAAACTATGGCATCTAATCAAGTAGATCGCTCGGATGCAACCAAGCCTAAAACAGGGAAATGGCTTGGTGTTTATGCGGTTAATCCGGTAAATCAAGATAAAATTCCGTTGTATATAGCTGATTATGTATTAATGGATTATGGTACGGGCGTTGTAATGGCTGTTCCGGCGCATGATAGCCGAGATTATGATTTTGCTACCGCACATAATTTACCGATTCGTGTTGTTATTACCCAAGATAATTCTCAAGATGTTGAGCCAATTACAGCCGCATTTACAGGGCAGGGGAGATTAATTGATTCTCAGCAATTTACAGGGTTACATAGTGAAAAAGCTAAGGATGCGATTACAGATTATCTTATTTCATTAAGTAAAGGACGTCGAAAAGAACAATTTCGGTTACGAGACTGGTTAATTTCAAGGCAACGTTATTGGGGGACGCCAATTCCAATGATGTATGATGATGAAAATAATCCTGTGCCTGTATCTAAAGAGCAGTTACCAGTACGATTGCCAGAAGATGTTCAGTTTGATGGTAAGGGTAACCCTTTAGCATATTCAGAGACCTTTATGAATGTTACAGAAAATGGAAAAAACTATCGTCGTGAAACGGATACCATGGACACCTTTTTTGATTCTTCTTGGTATTTTTTACGTTATTGCGATGCTACTAATACCATAAAACCGTTCGATGCTGAAAAAATTTCGTATTGGATGAATGTGGATCAGTATATTGGTGGGATAGAACATGCCGTTTTACATTTGTTGTATGCGCGATTTTTTGTTAAAGCATGTAGAGATTGTGGTTTATTAACCATCAATGAACCCTTTAAACGTTTGTTATGCCAAGGAATGGTTTTAAAAGATGGTGCAAAAATGTCAAAGTCTTTAGGTAATACGGTAGATCCAAGTGCTATTATTAATCAGTATGGTGCTGATACTGCGCGTATTTTTATTTTATTTGGAGCACCGGTTGAACGAGATTTAGAATATACAGAAACAGGTGTTGAGGGAGCGTTTCGTTTTTTAAAGCGTTTATTTTCTATGACTATTGATTATGGGTCATATTCAGTTCATCCTGATAAAGTAGCTGAGTTAAATAAAGTCTGTCATAAAACCATTAAGGCGGTTACGGATGATTTAGCGCGCTTTAGTTTTAATACTGCCATTAGTCGTATTATGGAATTACTTAATACAATGTATTCTATAGGGACAACAAAAGAGGTTGTATTAATTTGTCTGAAATTATTAGCTCCTCTTGCTCCATTTATGACTGATTATGTGTGGCAACGTTTAGATCAAAATGGCTCTATTCATGCTCAAGCTTGGCCTGTGTGTGATGAATCAGTGATTCAGGATGATGAAATTACGGTTGTTTGTCAGATTAATGGAAAAGTAAGAGATAAATTATTAATTGCTATTAATTCAGATCAAGCAACGGTAGAATCGGTAGCAAAGTCTTCTGAAAAAATTCAATTATATTTAGATTCAGGTACCTTACGTAAAACAATTTTTGTACCTAATAAATTAATTAATTTTGTCGTAACATAATAAAAATGTCACGTAAAACAATTTTTGTGACTAGTAAATTAATTAATTTTGTAGTGACATAGTAAAGTATTTTTTATGAAATTTTTTTTAAAAAATTTCATAATTAATGTAGATGTTATTTGTAGCATATAGTAATATTTAGGAAATAGTAAATAATTTTTTTCAAATTTTTATAGGTATTTTAAGTATTGTAATTCTTGTCGGTTGTTCTTCTTTTCAAGATGACCAAGAAGATTCAGTTGTAGCTGTTGTAACATCATCTTCTGGTTCTAGTAATGTCCAGGAAGAAACCCCATCAGCTAGTATGACGGAAGAAACCCCATAAGCTAGTTTTACGCAAGATTAATTTGAAGATTGGTAAAGCAATAATCATTAAAATCTAGTAAAAGAGAGATAACTGTACATGGAGTTTAGTATTTAGAATCTTTTTTCTAGGATACTATTTTTTGTGTCCTATAGAGATATTAGCTAATTATTTCGTTTCTTTTGGTTTAACTATAATATCTAAGATTTTGTTTTTGATTCCAATTTTAGCACTTCCTCCTTTATTCAGGGAACCAAATAGTAGTTCATTTGATAAAGGTTGTTTGATTTCTTGTTCTACAAGACGTTTGATAGGGCGAGCCCCAAATTTTTTATCATAGCCCTTATTAGCTAAATAATTAGCAACATCTTTTGAATAGGTTAGCGTTATATTTTTTTCGCTTAATAATGTTTTACATTCTTCTAAACATTTAGTTGCAATATTGCAAATTATGTCTGTTTGTAAGGGGTTAAATTGAATAATTTTAGTTAATCGATTTCTAAATTCTGGTGTAAATTCTTTTTCAATTGATTTGATACTTTTATCTAAATAATCGGTTTGTTTAAAGCCTATAGGTGTTTGACTGCTTTCTCTTGCACCTGTATTGGTCGTCATGATTAACATAATGTGACTGAAATTAACATCTCTTCCTGATGAATCTGTTAGTGTTGCATGATCCATTACTTGTAATAATATTGTAATGAGATCGGGATGGGCTTTTTCAATTTCATCAAGTAATACAATCGCATGTGGATGTTTATTTACGGCTTCTGTAAGTTGGCCACCTTGATCAAAACCAATATAGCCAGGGGGTGATCCAATTAAACGAGATATACTATGTTTTTCCATATATTCACTCATATCAAAACGAAGAAATTCTACGCTTAACTCTTGTGCAAGTTGCTTTGCTAGTTCTGTTTTTCCTACGCCTGTTGGTCCAGCAAATAAAAAGGAACCAATTGTTTTATCTTTTTCATTTAAGCCAGATCGTTGAAGGTGGATTGCTTTTGTAATAGCTTCAATAGCATGATCTTGACCAAATATTTTTTCTTTTAAATGGTTTTCTAAGTTTTGAAGTAAGTCTGATTCTCCTTTATGAATATTAATAGCTGGAATACGTGCAATTTTTGAAATTATAGTTTCAATATGAGATGGCAAAATCGTTGTTTCTTTATTTTCTAGCTTAAGTAATGCACCTGCTTCATCTAGAATATCAATCGCTTTATCTGGTAAAAACCGATCTTTTATATAATGATAACTTAATGTAACACAGGTTGTTATCGCTTCATCACTATACGTAATTTTATGATAGTCTTCATAATGTTGTTTTAAACCATGTAGGATAGCAATACTTTCATCTATTGATGGTTCTGAGATTGTAATGCTTTCAAATTGTCTAGCAACAGCGGTTTCTTTTTGAATTTTTGAACGATATTCTTTATTTGTTGATGCTCCAATACAACGACATTTCTCCGATGAAAATAATGGTTTTAAAATACCAGCTGCATCTGTAGAGTTGCCGGATTGTGATCCAGAAGTAAGCATCATATGAATATCATCAATAAATAAAATAATATTACTGTGATTTGATAGTGCTTCGATAATAGCTTCTAAACGATCTTCAAATTCTCCTCGAAATTTGGTGCCAGCTATCAGTTTATTAAGTTGTAAAGAAAAAATATTTGTATCTTTAAGATGTTCAGGGCATTTCTCTGAAACAATGAGTTGAGCTAATCCTTCAATAACACAGGTTTTTCCAACGCCTGTTTCTCCAATCAAAAGGGGATTGTTTTTTCGTCGTCTAGCTAAAATATGATTAAGTCTTTCGAGTTCATCATGTCTTCCAATTAATGGGTCGAGCTCATTTTTTTCAGCTTTTTCAGTTAAATTAATACAGAATTTTTTTAATAATGAATTTGATTTTTTAGGGTTCTTTTCTTTAGAGTCTTCTTTTGATTTTAAGGGGGCCTGTTTTTGGTCTGTTATGTAACGAACAAGTTTAAAGCGGTCGATACCTTGTTTTTGTAAAAAATATACGGCGTGTGACTCTTCAATATCAAATAGTGCAATTAAGACATGGGATGTTTCCATTTCTTGTTGCGCAGACGATTGGGTATGATCGTATGCAATTTGTAAGGCAAGTTTGGTTCCTTCTGTTAATTGGGGATCTGTATTTTCAGGTAAGGTTTCTACATTTGGAAGTTCATTTAGAAAGTTCGTGACATCTGCTTTAATAGGACTAATATTTGAGCCACAGGCAACTAACATGTTGGTTATAGAATCATCATTTAAAAATGAAAATAGTAAGTGCTCAGGTGTAAGGTATTCATGTTTTTTAACCTTAGCTAATTGATACGCTTTGTTTATGGCTGTTTGTAGTGTTTGGCTGATGTTATACATTATTCGTCATCGCTTTCTGCTGGATTAAGTTTGCATTGCAACGGGTGACCTTCTTTTTGTGCTGCTTCCTTAACTTCCAAGATTTTTGTATTAGCTACATCAAATGAGTATGTTCCACAATGTCCTTGACCTTCAGTATGAATTGTCATCATGAGTTGCTGGCTATCAAATTCGCTTAAATGAAAAATAGTTTGTAAAATTTTTGTAACAAAATCCATGGGTGTATAATCATCATTTAACATAATAACATCATACAACGATGGCTTTTTACTCACACTTTCAGGTGATTCATCTAAGGTTGTATTTGGTGTAAAATGCGGTGAACGATCAAGATCAGTTGATGACATACTATTATTTTAAGTGATAAATGACGTAGATAAAAGATAAATTTTATAGCTAAGAATTCTAGCTGGTATATCATGTATACTATTATTATGATTAAATTGGTTTTGTATTACTTGGTTTGTATTGGTTTAGTAAGTGTTGCTGCCACTTGTTTTGCTGAAAAACCACCCTTATTAGCACTTTCTATTGATTCAGATATGATTATTCAGCCTTATACTAATCGTAGTATAGGGGCGTTTTCTTTACAGGGGTATGATGTTTTTTCTTATTTATATTGGGTTACAGATCAGAAGCTCTCATTATTTTATAGACCGGCAGGAATTACTTTTCGAGCGTTTCTAACAGGATTATTACAATATAACTATCATTTGGGACTACTTCTCGGTCTTGGTTATCATGAATTAGGCCATGGAACGCGTGCTAGTGCGTTTGGTTATGATGTTAGCTATTCAACAGAAGTATCAGAGCGACATTATTTTTCGGAATCCTATTACGAGTTACTAAAAGATTTATTTAATTATTCATCTACTGTAACGGGGGCATATACGCATTATGGTAAAGGTCCAGCTGTGCACCCGTCTATTTCTTTGGCTGATTCTAATCTCATTATTTCTGCAGGGGGTGTTAATAATGAAATGTATTTAGCAACATTAATAGAAGATCGTTTTTATTCTCGAGGTATTACATCGGTATATGATTTTTTTCATTATTTATATCCAAAGTTAGGTGTTTATCATTATGCATCCTATGAAAAGAAAGACCCTCAGTTTCAAGGAGATTTATTTAACGTACAGTCATTTTATAAGAGTAAGTATAATTTTATACTTTCTTATGATGATTTTAAACGATTTAATGGGTATGCAATTTTATTATCGTCATCATTTTGGGCCTTTATAGATGGTTGGTCTCGATATGTTGTTAAGGGGTTTGATTATATTCATAGTTATGAAGCATTTAATTTTAGGTTACCTGATGTTAATTTATTTTTAACCTCTCATGGCCCTTCTTATCATGTTCAATCTGGCTATCGCTTTTCTAATAGGCTATTACTGCCATTTGCAATTGAATATGTATTTTTGGGGGATAAGCAATTGGAATATACGTTTGGATTAGAACGATCATGGATGAATCGGTTTAAAACTTATTCGGAACTTCGTTTAGGCTATGCTGTTGGATTATCTCAGTCTTTGGAGTACGCTATTTCATCTCGTTGTCGTATTGCTTTAGGCGTTGCTTTCCATCACTTTAATAATTTATATGGTGAACGTCATATTAAAACATTAGCTAACGGACCCTATGATAGTGATAGCTGGTTTAATCTTCAGTATCGATTATAAGGGTTTTAATTCTAAGTTTTTACTCTGTTAGTTTGTTGTTGTCCAGATAATGGCTTTTAAAACAGCTTCATGAAATAACAAGTCATCATGTTTGGCATTTGTAAAAAGTCTATAGCCAAAATGGGGGGTATTTAGAGATGGTATATTAGGTTGTTTAATAGCAGCTTGCCATTCTCCGAAAGGTATAGATGATGAAATAGGAATATAGCCTGGTCCACCAGAATCTGTTGAAGATGCTTTGATAGATGCGGTTGATGATGTTTTTTTTATGTTAACGGCACCAATAACCCCCCATTGTTTATAACCTTTATTTAAGGGGGCTTGCCAGTGATTGTTAAGGTTTTTTATAAAGATGCTTTTTGGATGTAAATCTCGCAAATGATTGATGATTGGTGGTGCAATAGGGACGCCTTCATGGGGCGTACCAACGGTTAAAATTTTATAAACAGAGTTCCATGATGCTTTAGTATGGCTCATATAGGATCTCGCAACTAGGCCACCCATGCTGTGGGCGATGATAATGACTTTATTTTGTTGAGATTCTTGTTTAATTAATGCAATTATAGCATCTAAGCGTAGTGAGTAGCGTTTGAGATCTCCAATAAGCATTTCTTTTACTAAATTTGGTTCATAGTAACAAATATTCCATATCGTGCAGTGAGTATTTCCTCGTTTATTAATTTTAATAGTATCCTTTTTATGATAGGTTACGGTGCAGTAAGTGTCATTGGATAGTAATGACGCGGTTTTTTCCCAATCAGATAATCTAGCATTGATTCCATGAACAAAAACAACGGGATAGTTAAGGGTGTCTTTGTTTTGAAAATGCTTTTGCCAAAACTGTGTTGTAGTAACATCATGAGGTGTTGAGTTTGCTATTAGTAATGGCGTTAGACAATGAACTAACACGACTACAAGCCATAATTGATGGACTTTCATAAGATATCTATGAACTATTATGTTTTATTTTTAGGGGTTTGTAATTAATTCTTTTTTTATTTTATTAATTAAACCAGTTAATACTTTTCCTTGTCCAATTTCAATAAACTCAGATTCGTTTTGATTAAGAATATAATGAATACTGTCTACCCATTTAACAGAACTGGTAATTTGCTCTGCTAGGAGTGTTTTTACATCATGATCTGTATAAGGGGTTGCTGTGACATTAGCAATCACAGAAATAGTAGCTGGTTTAAACTCAAATGACTCTAAATATAATGTAAATTCTTTTTTTGCTGCTTCCATATAACGAGAATGAAAAGCACCACTAACAGCTAGTGGAATATAGCGTCTGACACCAGCTTCCTCAAATATTGCTTGAGCATTTGTGATACTAGCTGATTTTCCAGAAATAACGGTTTGATTGGGTTCATTAAAGTTAGCAATATCAATATCGGTTAGGTTTTTTTCAGTTAGTATTTCTTTGATGGTTGTAGCCGGCATTCCAACAATAGCAGCCATGGCACCACCTGTGGCTTTTGACATTAATTGGCCACGTTTTTGAACTAATTTAATTCCTGATTCAAAGTCTATGACATTGGCTGCAAATAAGGCATTATACTCGCCTAAACTATGACCTGCTAGAAAGGATGGTGCTTGGTTATTTTCTTTTTGATAGGCTAAATAACTTAGTGCAGAGATAATGAATAAAGCCGGTTGCGTAAATTGTGTTTGATTAAGTTTGTTATCAGAATCTTCTAAACATAGGTCTTTAATATTATACCCTAAAATTGAATTTGCAGTTTTAATTTCATTTGGAAATTGATCAAATAAGTCTTGTCCCATTCCAACTTTTTGGGATCCTTGTCCTGGAAATACGTAACATGTCATGTCATAACCTCGTTTTATATGATAGTGTTACAAGTTTACAAAATATTTATTTTTTTAGCTATCAAAAATCAGTCTTGTTAATTCTAAAGTGTGATATGGGTTACAATGAGTTCATATTTTTTTATACTATATTTTAAATCAGCTGATTTTATGTCCTTTATGATTATTTTTCCTGTAATATGCAGGGTTTTTCCTAAATTATTTTTTATTATGGTTTTTAGGCTATCATGTTCTGTTTTTAGGATTATACTATAATGATGCTTTGTAACGGTTAGTGCATATTTTGTAAATGGAATATTGCCGATTAAGTTAATTTTTCCTGAAAGAGTTACGATATCATTATGCTTTAAATCACTTAATTTGCTAGACTTACAACTTAGTAAGAGTGTTGTTATTATTATGATGTATACTAGGATAACATGTTTTTTTTTAAGCATTTATTCTAAGGGTGTTATTCTAAAGAATTTTATATTTTCATCGGTGTTACTAGGAATAAAGGTGTCGATTGCTGATTCTGAATACGTATTTCCTGAAATATAATAGATAGATCCACTTGCTTCTAAAGATGGTAAAAGTGTTGAGGGGGGCTCTAATGTTGGAATAAAGGTGCTATAGATATGATTTTTATAACCATATTTGTTACTTGGGTGTTTTACAAAGTTTGCTATTTTATATGATATGAGGGCATCTTCAAAGTTTAGAATGGCAGATTTGTCCTTTTCTGGGTTATGCTCTAAGATCATATTATCTAAGACAACATAGTCATTTATTCCTGATAAACCGTAATTTGTTTTTCCTGATTCTCCAGAATGCGTTATTAAATCTTTATAAAAGCTTGCTTGTTGATTCAGTTGTAATCGGCAGTATTCTAAAAATGTATAGGATAATTGGTAAGTAAAGGCTGGTATGGATTTTCCTGTTTTTAAAAATCCATCTCCATCTTTAGCTTCATTTAGGGATGTAAAGCTTTTTTTGAGTATGGTTTCCTTAGCTGATAATATAGGTGTTAGACCTTCTGCGATTCCTTCTTCGATCCATGTATGATATGAAAAATTATAATTGTGTTTTTTATAGCGATAACTTTGACCTAATAGATGGGCATATTCATGGGCAATAACATGTTTATACGACTCTGTATCGATTTTTTCTAAATTGATTATGTTCTTGTTAATAAATAAGATTTCTTTGTGGTTTGATTTTTCGGCATCTGTTCTTGTGGGAGAAAATAAGTTTATGGACCACACATAACCAGCGAAGTTTTCTGATGGCATTGATGTAAAAAAGAGGATAACTTTATTATTATTATCTACGTCTGTTACGCTGCCTATTGTATCTCCTAATGCTGTTTTTGCATTTGGCACAATCTGATCTTGAAAGTATGCTAGAATACTGTCTCGTGTTGTTGAAAATATAGTATGTGATGCTAATTCTTCTGATTCATACCATGATTTTTCTACATAAATAACGCAAGTATCATTGCTTCCAACCTTTACGGCAGTAATATATTCATCTTGACCTGTTGCTTGACTTAATGCTTCGTCATAAAATCTTACTTCGTCGGGATCTACTGTTAATTGTGACGGTTGGGATTGGTGCTTTGCAAAGGATTTATTAAAAGGGGGTATGATTGGTTGAGATAAATTTGTTGCACAAAAATGTGTTGCGTTTTCTTTTTTATGGCTAATATGGGTATGCTGAAACGGTGATCCAGAGGTTTTTAAGGGTGAGTTTCCGGCACTTTCTTGTGATCCATAGTTTGTTGAGGTATTGATTGCAATGATTGCTTTTGTGCTTCCTTCAATTTTCAGATCGGTTATTTTATCGGGATAATAGTCAATAGAATCGTTTTGTAATGTACTTGTGTTATAGATGCTACTACAGCCAGCTACCAATATAAAACATAGCAAAAAGAAACTGATTTTTTTAATGGTTGACGTTATCATACTTATATTATTATACAAAAGTAATCTAGATTTGATAGTCATTATTGTTCCTCTGGAGATATTCTATAAAATTTTATGTTTGGTCCATGTTCTTCAGGTGAAAATTCTTCAATATCTGTGGTTGAAAAATTACCCTGAATTAAATAGATAGCGCCTCCTGGTTCGATACTTAAATTATTCTCAGTTGGTGTTTTCATAAACGGAATCAAATCAGTAATAGCTTGACCTTTATAGCCATATTTATTGCTTGGGTGTTTGACATGATTGGCTATTCTGTATGAAATTAAGGCATCTTGAAATTCTAAAATTTGTTCAGGATCATTTTGCTCATTATTCATTTTTATGAGTTCGTTTAATTGATTATGATTGGATGTATTATTTTGAACCATCATTTCAATTAGGTCTTTATAAAAATTACTGCCTAACTCCATTTGTATTCGACAATAATCAAGAAATGTATAACCAGTAATATAATGTTCGAATCGTGTTATATCTGGAGCGCTAAAAAAGGGGCCGCTTCCTTTAACCAAGGTGGAATAATTAAGATAGGTATAACGATCAGATACTAAGTTAGCCCTATTTGCTAAAAAGACGGCTAAGCCATCGGCTATACCTTCTGATAACCATGTTTCAAAAATTATATTTTTACCATGCTTAAGTGCATAGCTGGTTACTAATAAATGAACATATTCACGTGCAATTACAGCCTGATAACTTCCATTAATAATAAATGGTTTATTAATATAGATTAGTTTGCGTTGATTTGAGAGTTCGTTACTTACTGATAAGTTTCCAGCCCAATGAAATCCTGCCATATTAGGTTGTTCTTCACCGTCTTTATTTTTTATGGTTGTTATAAATAAAATTGTTTTATTATTTTTTTCAAAATCTATTGGGATTCCTAGCTCAGGGCCTAAAAGTTCAATAGCATTTTTTGAAACAGACGATTCAAAATATGCCATGGCACTATTTAGATTGTAATTAAAATTATTTAATGCTTCCAAATCATCTTTTGAGTCTGTTTCAACATAAACTATACAGCTAGGATTTTCTTGTAATTTAGTTGCATGAATATTTTTTTCTTGATACGGGTCATAAAATTCAATCACATCAGGATTTTCTTCTAGTTTATTAAGTTGTAATAGGGGTGTTTTTGGATTTAAAGATGATTTTGATGGCGTTAATAGTGGTGTATGAAACATCTGATGATTTAATGGACTAATCGTTAAGTTTGTTGTTTCAGGTTCTGATGGAAGTAATCCTAAATTTTCTCTATTGGAAGTGTTATCAGTGGCAGTATTTATGGCAATAATTGCTTTTTTAAAATTCCCTTCAATAGTGAGATCGACTAGTGTCGCTGGGCTGTCTGTTTTGGATGTTAAACCACAGGATACGCATAGATATGAAAGTGTTACACATATTAGAGGTAACCCTATTTTTTTTTGTATATATTTTTTTAGCATTACTACCTTAATATAGTACCCTTTTATATATGATTTTAATCATATGGCTCTGTCGTGAAATGCCTAATCTTCACAATTTTCACCTTTGTTATGTAGCTCCGCTACACCGCCTCAGGCGATAAATTGCAAATCTTAAACCTTTAGCGACATTGTAATCGATCGAATTTTTCTATTTTGCGACAGTCCCCATATATCAAGTACTATGATAGGCGAATTAAGATAGCTTGCTAAAATTTAAATTAATTATACGTTTGTTGACATTAATGTTGTGCAGGTACAAATAAGTTGTCGATCTCCATGTGCTTGGTTAACACGTGATATCGTTGGCCAAAATTTATTATGTTTTAGTGATTCAACAGGAAATGCTGCTTTTTCTCTAGTATAGGGGTAGGGCCAATGATCAGAACATAGTTCTTGTTGAGTATGTGGTGCATTTTTTAAAACATTATTTTCTTTGTCGGCTACTTGGTTACTAATTTCTTGAATTTCATGAAAAATAGCGATCATAGCATCACAAAAGCGATTAATTTCAGTTAGTGATTCTGATTCTGTTGGTTCGATCATTAAGGTACCATTAACTGGCCATGATAGTGTGGGTGCATGAAATGAATAATCAATAAGGCGTTTTGCAATATCTTCAACGGTTATATTGGCTTGTGGTTTAAACTGTCTGCAATCAATAATTAATTCATGAGCAACATGATTTGTATTTCCAGTGAATAAAATGGGGTAATAAGGTTCTAATTTTGCTTTAATGTAGTTTGCCTTTAAAATAGCGTATTTACTGGCCAGTGAAAGGCCTTCATGACCCATTAGTCCGATGTAGGCATAGGATATTAATAAAATACTTGCAGAGCTAAATGGAGCGGCAGCAACACTGTTAGAATTGCTTTTTGTAAGTGAAAATGATGGTAAGAATTTAGCAAGATGTTTTTTAACACAAATTGGACCCATTCCTGGACCACCACCTCCGTGAGGGATCGCAAAGGTTTTGTGTAAATTAATATGACAGACATCGGCATTGATAATACCTGGACTTGTAAGGCCAACTTGTGCATTGAGATTTGCACCATCTAAATAGACCTGTCCTCCATGATCATGAACAATGGAGCATATCTGCTTAACATTTTCTTCAAATACACCGTGAGTTGAGGGGTAGGTAATCATTAATAATGCAATTTGCTTAGAAAATTGATCACATTTTTTTTGTAAATCAGCGATATCAATATCTCCTTTTTCATTACACTTAATAGGAACAACCTCTAGACCTGCCATAACAGCACTCGCAGGATTTGTTCCGTGAGCAGACGTAGGGATTAAGGCAATATTACGGTTAAATTGATTATTTGATTCATGGTAGCGTTTAATCGCTATAATACCAGCATATTCTCCTTGAGCTCCTGAATTTGGCTGAAATGAGACATCATCAAAATCTGTAATGTCACATAGCCATTGTCCTAATTGATTAATTATTTCAGTGTAGCCCTTGTAGTTTTTTTTATCCGTAAAGGGATGAATATGAGCAATTTTTGGGAAACTTAAAGGCATCATTTCAATGGCTGCGTTAAGTTTCATTGTGCATGATCCTAAGGGGATCATACCTGTAGCAAGTGAATAATCTTTATTTTCTAACTGTTTCATATAACGCATTAAATCTGTTTCATTATGATAATTATTAAAAATGGGTTGAGTCATAAATGTTAGCGGTCTTAGGTCTACTTTAATTGGTATTGTATTAGAAAATGTATATGTTTTACCTAAGGATTTACTAATGCTATCACAAATAGTTCTACAGTGATTTTCTGAATGAGTTTCATCAAAAGCAATGGAAATATACTTGGGATGATATAGATTAAGTTCAATATTACGATTTTCACATTCTTTTTTAATAGCTAACCGTAGAGTTTTATCAGAACATTCAAATGTTACGGTATCAAAAAAATTAGTTGATTTTACTGTTAAACCGAGCTCTAATAACTGTTTTTCACATAATCGGGCAAGCTGGTGAATCGTATTGGCAATGGATTGTAATCCTTTTGACCCATGATAAACGGCATACATGCCTGCCATAATTGCTAATAGTGCTTGTGATGTACAGATGTTAGAAGTCGCTTTTTCTTTTCTGATATGCTGTTCTCGGGTTTGTAGTGCCATTCGAAGTGCTTTGTTATTAAATTTATCGATACTTTCTCCAATAATTCTTCCTGGAATTTGACGACTGTATGATTCGGTTGTTGCAAAAAAAGCAGCGTGAGGTCCCCCAAATCCTAGAGGGATTCCAAACCGTTGAGAGGACCCAATACAAATATCAGCGGTGTATTGGGGTTGGTTAAAACATAAATAGAGTAAATCGGTTGCATGGATTGTTGGAATTTGTTGTTCTTTTGCTTTCTGAATAAGCGTTGAATAGCAATTGCTTTCACCAAAACGATTTGGAGACTGATAAAGTAGTCCAAAAAGTGTTGTATCTAATGTTTCAACATTAGGATCAATTTCTTTAATGATTATTCCTAAATGTGTTGCTCGTGTTTTTAAAACAGCTAATGTTTGGGGGTAAATATCAGGCGTGATACCAAAGGTGTTTTTTGCTGTTTGGTTTTTTGCTTGGGTACGATATAGCATTTGCATGGCTTCTGCAGCTGCGGTTGCCTCATCAAGCAGGGATGCGTTTGCTATGGGTAATGATGTTAGTTCACAAATCATGGTTTGAAAGTTTAATAATGCTTCTAGGCGACCTTGAGAAATTTCAGCTTGATAGGGGGTGTACTGGGTATACCATCCTGGATTTTCAAAAATATTTCGTTGGATTACCGGTGGGGTTATGGATTTAAAATAGCCTAGTCCAATATGAGAAATACAGGGCTTATTTTTTTTTGCTAAGGATGTAATGTGCTGTAAAAATGTATAATCTGATTCAAAGGCATTAATTGCTAAAGGAGTTTCTTTACGGATTGATGATGGAATGGTTTCCTTAATAAGTGTATCAACAGAATCGACTCCGATAGCAGTACACATTGTAGTGATGTCTTCCTGAGAATCAGGAAGATGATTTTTAATGAATTTAGCTTGCTTCATTGTTGTCTCCTTGTAGTTTTAAAATTATACCATTATCTACCACAATGGGGATGTTATGAGGGGCTTTTTTTTGAACAAATACCGCATTGATTTTTTTTCCAATTTCTATAGGAGTTGGCGCTAGTTTAAAAACAGTTTTACTAGCATCATTAAATAATAGTGACATTATATTTTGGTAGGTTTCAGGAAAGTGTTTCATAATTAAAGAGCATAACGCAAATGATTGTTTACATGATACGCTGGTGATCGTTTTGTTTAAAATTAAATGTTCTATTGTTGTTAAGTAGTTTGATTGTTCATCAGTAAGATAGATTCCAAGAGATAGACAGTCTGGAAGTTTAATTGATGATAGAATTGTACAGGTTTCTTCATCTAAGTATTCTAAAATAAGATGGCAATGAGATTTTAGCGGCTTTTTTGTTACTTCTTGAAGAATAAATAAACATTCAGATACTTGAA
>PBEQ01000017.1 GCA_002719695.1 bacterium
CCAGGGTCTTCATTTGGTACGTCTCCAGGGTCTTCATTTGGTACGTCTCCAGGGTCTTCATTTGGTACGTCTCCAGGGTCTTCATTTGGCACTCTTCCTCGTTTGTCATCACAAGAAAAGGCTTACATTCAACAGATAGCAAATTATTTATTAGATAACACTAACGACCTTTTTTTAAAATTTATAGATCCTGAAAATAAATTACAACATGAATTTGGTTATTCTGATTTTCAAGACCAATTACAAGATAACAGTAAATATGTATTAGATTTTAAATTACAAGACATTTCCGTCACTCAAGATATTGATAGATTACTCTTAGAACTTAATAACCTAGATAAATCATATGTAAGTCTGCTAAAACTCTCCGGCTACGTACCTGATACCTGTAAGACACTAGTTGAGGCAAAAAGACATATTGAACGAAACTTTAAATCAAGCACATTCTCTTCAGCTGCTTTAAGGCCAGCCCATCCACGGCAGGCGGATGCTGGTGATTTTACTCGAATGTCTGAGGAACTATAGTGTCTGGTGATTTTACTCGAATGTCCCCGCATGTCTAGGTTGCCTACTAAAATGTCCTAGATTATAAAGATGTTACATGGATTGCTCAATGGCTCTATACAAACCTAACTCTGGCTCCATCAGTCCTAGAGGCTCCATCAGTCCTAGAGGCTCCATCAGTCCTAGAGGCTCCATCAGTCCTAGAGGCTCCATCACAGAGCGCATAGCAAAGATAAGGAGATCTGATTCTGCATGGTTATTTGACGCACTTCAACCCGCAGACGAACGCCCCTCCAACACTCAACTAACTTTACAAGAAGTTTACCCTTCCTCTTTAAAGATGATTCACAAACAGGGCTCTGACACAAAAAATGTAGTAGCATTATTAAGTAAAGAACCTATAAAACAACAATTGTTAGATCTTATAAACAATACCAAAATAATTTTGAAAGACCTTATAGCTAAACTAAATGCCTGTACCCAAGAATATTCTGATGCGCTAGATCAAATCTTTAATGATGCACAATACAAAACAGCATATTTTACACTCCCATCATTTCAAAAGCCTAACGAATTTGAACATCTTTATGGTTCTCTTCATCATCTTCTCAAAACTGGGCTCCCTCTTCAATATGCTAGTCATAAATTTTTGTGTATTAGTCAGTGTCAAAACACTAAATCCCAAAACCCTTCTATGCCTGCAAACGAGAAAACTCTCCAAGATGAAAAGATTGAAAGTTATTTTAGAATATTAGCTGGCCATATTAATGGTAATAAAGAAAAAAATAGTATTGAAACCACTGTTTTACAACATTATTGTAATGCTTTTAACTTAAAACCGGTCTCGATAGAGTCACTATTAAACTACTATGCAAGAAATGATGGCACTAATCCAAATACTTTATTAGAAGAAAACCAGAATGATTTTATAACCAAAATTGCTATGCAAGTAAAAAATTCACCTCTTTTTGAGAATGCAGAAAACGATGCTATTGGTGCAAAGCATTTATTTTATTTTGTTCTTGTTAGTTATTATTCAGACGTCTTACATACTCTTGAAATCAACAAAGAATTCCTAAAAAGATACAAAAAACAGGATCCCCAATTACATACAGATATAGTTAACCATCTTAAGCTTAACTCTAGTGCTTCAATGACCACTAAGCAAGGCTTATTATTTAGTTTAGAAAAATGTAAAAAACAGTATCAATTAACAGAGTGGCCAAATTTTCTTAAAGAAAAAAAAGAAACCTCTTTAACTGATCTTTCAAACTTTTTAGATGCTCATACTAAACCAGCCGTTATATTTGATAACGTACTAAAAATTATAGATAAGGCTATTGACGCTCTAAAACTAACTAAACTACAAAACGAAACCTCTCAAGCCCCTTATGCTGGTTCTCTTCTTAATATTGAAGCAATAGCTCAAAAGTGTTTAAGAGATTCAGAAAAAACTTTAAAGGATAATATGGCTGAAGAGGTTAGAACCGATCTAAGCACTATTCTAGATTTTATTAAGGCTCTTAATAAAATATCTATTAAAAGCTCATTTGAAGCTCAACTAGATACTCTAAATGCATTTTTTTCTAAAGTGATAGGTCCCTATAATGCTGAAAATCATGATCATTATCAACATATAGATAAATGTTTAGTAATGATTCTTGACCAATATGAATCTAATACTCCTTTATACATACCATTACCGTCGCTATCTCCAAAAGATGACATAATTAGGGCTAGATCAAATATTATATCGGGGTCATTTCAAGAGACACCTCCTATCCCATTTTTTAATAGATTAATAGGTAATATCTCCTTACTTTCTTCTATGTATTTTTTTTATTTTTTCTTAAGTACTAAAGAGATATTTCCATTAATTAGCCTTATAGGATCGATGGCAATATATTATGGACTTGAACAACAACCTCAAACCCCTTCTAATATTACTCACCGCACAGGATTGTGCCCAATATTTTTTTTGAAAGACTTAACTAAAGAAGCCAAAAATGAGAAAATTTTACTACAAGATACTTTTAAACATTCTGCTGAAGATCCAGAAAAGAATTTTGGTCCTTTCTTAAAATCTTATGAGTTATCACGTAAAGCTTCTTTATTGCAGCGAGGTGAAGGTGAAGATGGCTGCGAATCTAAATCTGGAATATCACAAAGTATTGATGGTAATGTTTTTTCAAAATGGTTTAGCTGCTGTGCTGATGAACTAGTTTCATTCAGAGATACTGATTCTCCATTGAATAACTATGATGATTTAAGATTACTAATTAAATTTCTTTTCATTGGACCTTGGTATGGATATCCATTACCATTGCCATCTCAAATTAAGAGTCGTATAGATCTTTCAAAACAAGAAAAAGACATAGCAGATATGGTATGGTTCGCAGGCCCTAAATACGAAACACTCTCTGTTTATTTTATCATGAAAGATATCCGTCTTGATTTTTCTTCTTTTAAGCCTTATTCAATCAAACCCTCAAGCCAAGTAATCACTTCCGTTTTATGCAAAATGCAAATAATGCTATATCTTCTTTATTCTCATCAACAACATATTCATAATGAAACAAAAATTTTAGGAGATTACGAAACAAAATCAACCTACTTTCAATTGCAGGAACTTTTAAAGCTCCCTCAAAATAAAAATATATCCAAACTATTAGATTTAAAGCTTTTTCCACTAAACACTATCCATAAACTCATGTCCACCATTAATAGTCAACTTCAAGATGATCATTCACAATCATTTGATCTTAAAAGTTTTTTTAATACTCTTAAAAAGATTTTTATTACTGATATTAAGGAGGAACATCTTAAACATCTTGAGACAAATATTGACTCATATGATCCTAGGAATGCTCCTTTTAATGAGATGTCCTTAAAGCGTATTTTTGACACTTTGTTTCTTTTTTTACAGGAAAATATAATTGCGCTTACTGTGTGGTCTAGTACGCTTACAGTTTCACAACAAGTTGCTGCTCATTTGGCTCATCCCAAACCTCATCCTAATAATTTTAAAAAATGGGAGATAGAATTAATAGAAAGAGTCTATAATTTTTCACTATCTCAAAGATTTCAAAAACGTTTCGATCCAAATCATGTATTACAATGGAAAAACAATGTCATTAGTGGTTTATGTAATTTTGAATCCTATAAAAATTCTAAAGAAGAATTAGAACAATTTCATCCTATCAACCTACAAAATATAGCAATAGCCAAAATTATAGAATCTTATATTATGAACCTCTCTGAAGATCAATTTAAAAAGTTGTCTAAAGAATATCATAAACCCGACTTATCATCATTCAAATTTCTAGAACAATGTAAGGAAAGTAGACGTCTTTCACATCAAGTATTTTCTCATATTTTTCAACTAATTAATCCATATAAAGATGGAGAAATTAACATGTCAAAATTAGGTATGGGACTTCATACTATTCGTACTCAAGCTGGATGTAGTGGTATTCCAAAAATTGGTCTTGAAGGTCATCGTAGTAAACATAGTACTTTTATGTCAACAGATCCAAAAAGAATATGTCCGTTTGCTTTTAAAGCAGAAAAATTTATTCGCGACTTGTTAGAAGAGACAGGCTCCCATTTTGTTGTAACAGAAGCCCCCTCTTCCATTTTAGGATTATTATCAAGTATGTTGACAGACAATTTTGACCCATTTAAAACGACGCCTTTACGTCTAGTACCTAGAGCAGATTTTCCAGATACAATAACTACAATGAAGCCTAAATCTATTAAACACCCTTATTCTTTTTATGTTTGGAAGTACATTACGTCTACTGAGGTTGGTAAATGTATCTATGGTGTTACTCCTAATAAGAAAAATCCCCCTGTTAGATCAAGAGCCAATCTTTCTCCAGTATTTAAAAAACCAAATTAAATGTTATAGATTTTCATATAATAATGCGATAAAGAGAGTTATTATTATTTTTACGATACTATTTTTATTCGTTTATAACGTATTCAGAAAATTTAACATCAATTTTTTGTCATCTTCATCTTACAAATAAACATGATTTCAAAATTTATTTTTCTTTTTTTTTATCAATCTATTTGTAGTAAAATACTTGATAAAAATTTTATTTTATATTAGTCTTTTTTTACTTTTTAGTTGATTTTAACTTACTAAATTTAAAAAAAATTATTTCTGTTTTTTAAGGAGTTTTTCATATGTTGAATATACCATCACGCACACCGCCAACCTTTCTTCTTATAAATAACACCTCTACAGACACTACTCCCGATTGCACAAATAAATCACCTAAATCACCAAATGAGTCTCCTTTGAGTCTCCTTCAAATTTCTTTTATTAGACGTATTCAATACTTTTTTAGTTCTGAAAGAAGCTCCCCTCATACGACGCTTTCTTTTGGAGATGTAACTGCATGTGCATCAAAAAAAACGCTTAGCATGGGTGAGTGGTTAAAGCGCGTACCAGAACATCAACTTGGACGCTTGATGCGTTACATCAACTTGGACGCTTGATGCGTTATCGATGTGTTGATATCAATTAATAATTGTCAAAATAATTTTGTTGCAATTGCAATAAGAATTAATCAACATAATTTTACTAAAACTTATTTATTTAAGTTTAATTTCAATTATTTATCTTTGTTCAATCATGTATAACACGTTTGCTGGGTATTTTCCTCTTTTTTCTCCTAAACCCAAATCACCTCCTTCTATATCAACAGCCCATCCCCCTAGGCCACAGGACAGAATTTCTGCTCCTATCCTAGTAACTCCTAATTTAGAAAACTCTCCTAGTACCGCACCAATCACCATGATTGTGACAGTAGTTTTCACTACTTTGTACCTACAAAATTGTACAGAAAAAGGTGTAAAAATAAATGATGATGAAGTTAACAAATTTTGGGATGAATCGAAAACCATTTTACTTGAATCAAACGAGCTATCTTTCTCTAACCTTCCTTTTATTCAAAATTTTTTTCAACACCCTAAAATCAAACAGTGTCTTCAAGATAAGAAATTATTAAGCACCATATTGGATAAGTTAACTGAAGATAACAAAGACTTCCCTAAACGTTTAGCTCAAAATGTATTAAAAACACTTGTTAGGTTTGATTTTACTACTGGTGATTTCGATGACAACAAGATTTATAATGTTTTAAAATTTGCTTTATCTCAATCCGGCATAGATGTCAATGATTCTGTTGATTTAAAACTAAGTAATTCCAAGTATATAAAACCTTATGTTTATTCTTTAGTTACTTTTTCTTTTTTTGCTCTAAGAACATTACAAAACTATCCATATTTAACTACTCAGAATGATTATATTAAAACGTTGATTTCTCTAACTTTATTACCATCTCTAGCATACTACTTTGCAAGCAGCAACCAAACTCAAAATATTGCTCAACAAAAACCACAAATACTCAAAGATACTAAGTCATTAGCTGCAGGTTTTATAGGATCAGATACCAAGGCAGACCCTAGAATTGTTGCCATTGCGAACTTCCCACATGAAGAGAATAAGGGCCCAGTGATATCCGAGCGAAGGATAGGTAAAAAAGGTAAGGGAGGCACATATGAATATATATTACAATTTTCACATATTTTCTTACCGGAACATTTAAAGGAAGGTCCTCACAGTCAATTATGGCATCTATCAACAATGATAAATTGTGTATGGGATGATGTAGCTGAACGCGACATAAAGGACCCTGATGATGCTCATTTAATCTTACAATTTCAGACAATAGATTCTATGTATTATTTATTTTTGCATGCACTTACCCAGCTTGAACCACAATTTTTTAGTAGTATGAAAACAATAATTACAGACTCACCATCATCGGACGCTTTAGGATCAAACAGTTTTGTAAAAACTCTAATTGATAGATATTTAGAAAAAAAACCTGAGTATGATAATTTTTTAAACCACCCCTTTTTTAGAATTAGAATTCAACCTTATTTAGATATGGTTTTACAAACCTGTAAAAATGATTATGAAAAACTAATTAAATTACAAAATTTTTGTAATGTATACAAGGATTTTCTTAACAAGATAACCTTGCTCCCTTGTAAGTTTAATGATCTTGATGAATCTAATCTTTCTGAAAATATTGATTCGATAGTTACAACGTTCTTAAACGGAGTAGATGATGTCTATAAAATAATGGCACCCGATTATGAACGTTTTAATCGTTATCGTATTATTTCATTTTTACTCACTTCAATAATCCTTTCTTCATTAGAGCCAAAAAACTTTGATCTAATGTCTTTTCATCTAACAAATTTATCATTATCACAATCGGTTGATTGTCAAGAAATTCGAAATGGTTTGATATCTTCTCAAAATACATTTCCAATGACACATGCTCACTATTTAGCATTGTATTTTAATAAAAAATTAGAGCCTTTTTTTTCAAAATTAACTTCTTTAGCTAGTTATGATGCTATGGAGAGCCCTAAATACTCCTTATCGTGTGCTATAAACGGTTTTTTAAACGATCTTTTTACGTATCTTAACAATGCAAAAGATAAGTATCATAGAACTAGAACATTTATGACAAGTGAACCATATTTACTTCAAAATTTTTCAGATTTTCAATTATATGATGAACTGCATCATCTCATGGCAACTAACTTTAGTACATTACTTGCTTCTTTTACCAAAGATAATAAAGAAGCGTTTGATAAAGATATCGAAAGTTATACTAATATTCTAATTAAAGATGAAAAAATGATAAAAACGTTTTTTCAAATTTTTTTATACTTAAAAGAAATGCGTAATATAGAGCTATTAGAAAAATGGGCTAATGATCTAGATCTTTTAGAAGAAATTAGTGGTCCAGCAAAAACAATTGTTCCTGTAACGTTTTTTTTACTTGGGCTTAGATCTAGCACAAAATTATTAATTCACATATTGGAACTACTTGGTATTACTAATCAGGATATAAAGCAAGATGAAAAAATAAAATTAGAGGAAGAATTGATGGCCCTTGGTCAAGATGAAAAGGATAAAAGCGCATTAGAGGAATATTTTACAAGAAAAGAAATTCGTGATAAGCAAGCATCCTTCGACAATTTTCTTGCTACTGATCTCAAGGGTGCTAGTCAACATACCTTTCCATTGCTTAATCAAGTTAATGAAACGTTAAAAGACTTAGAAGAATCACAAAAGTTAAGATTAATTGAAACAAATTTAGATGCGGTAAATTGTGTTTTTGAAAAAGCTATTGAGCTATATAAAACAAAACTTACAGTAACTTATGTTGATACTTATAAAGATTTATTTGAAACTAATGGTGTTGAATCTATACTTGGTAATATATTTTCTAAATTAGAGCAAGTAAAAGCAATGTACATTGGTTTTGTACAGAAAAAAATAGAAAACCAACTTACAGTTAAATAAATAACCATCATTAAATTTGATACATTAAAATACAGATAAAAATGTTAATCTTATGATTTTTTTTTATATTATTACGCAATTTCCTATAAGATTTGTGATATTTTTGTTATAAATACAATATGTTTAAACAACTTTTGGATACTTTATTTAATTTTGGGGTTCCTAAGAACTTTATCCCAAATAAAAAACGAATTATTGTTCTAACAAACCAAATTACAATTTTCTATATTTTAAGTTGTATACCCTATTTTTTTGTTTTTTATTTTTTAAACTTAGACCAAGCTTTTTTTTATACAGTATTTGTTCCATTATCATATTTACCCGTATTTTATCTTCATAAATTAAAGTTTTTTTTATTTTCTCGCTTTTATTTAATTGTTATTAACTCCTTTATTTTTTCTTTTTATGCTTGTTTATTAGGTAAGGCATCGGGGGCTCATTTACTGTTATTTCCATTATTTTGTTTTTCGTTTATTTTGTTTCGAAAAACAAGATTATCAATTACTGTTTTAGTATCTTTAATCCCTTTATTAACTCATTATGGTCTTGAAATAAGTTACTATCAGCTCTTTGCAAGCGCTCCTCTTGCTTTTGAAATTCAAAAAATATTAAATTATTTTGCAATTTTTACTAGCTACACGATGTTAGCGTTTACTATTTATTCTTTTTCTATTGATAATTTAACGGCTGAAAAAAAATTAAATGAAGCCATTAATAATGCAAAAAAAAGAAAGCTTATGTTAGAAAAAGCATCTCAACAAGTGGCTTATGCAACATTAACTCGTGGCATTGCTCATGAGATTGGAAATCCTATGGCTATGATTTTATCAAGTATTGAATTATTAGAAGATAACCTTAATGATAAAGAAAAAGCTAAAGACTATATTGAAACAACAAAATCAAGTATTTTACGGCTCAAATCTATCACATCTACCATGTTGCAATATGGAAAGCCAACCTCTCATGTAAAAGAGTTTACTGATATCAATGTTTTAATTAATGATGCGGATACATTATGTCGAGCTGAATGTAAAAAAAGACAAATTTTACTTATAAAAAAACTAGACCCGAACTTACCAAAAATAAATATCGATATGAATAGCATGAGCCAAGTATTTCTAAATCTAATCTTAAATAGTATTGAAGCAATTAAAGAATCTGGCTCTATTACCATTTCTACATCCTTTGAAGAACATGACTCCCAACTAAAAATTTCTTTTTTAGATAATGGTAGTGGTGTTTCTAAATATTCTCTTACAAAAATTTTTGACCCATTCTACACCACAAAACCGTCTAAGACTGGGTTGGGGCTTCCCATGGTTTTAAAAACTATTGATGATCATGGAGGAAGTATTTCTATTCAATCTGCTGTTGATCAATATACATTAATAAATTTGAACTTACCTATATCTAGTCATACGTAAATGATGATACAAACCGTTTAATACTTTCTTTTGATATAATTGGAGGGAGTTTTGTTTTTTCATATATATTTTTATTAATGAGCTCTGGAAATACTTGATATAAATCTTCCATTAAAAATGGTTTATTACATTTATTTTTATAATGAAACAACCCTTCTAATAAACAATATTTTTGCTCAGAATCTAAATGCTTACAAAAAAATTCATCAATAGCTCTTTGTTTTATAAGATTATTTTTATAAACATTTTGGGCTTTGTTAATTGCAGCTAGTAGATCTTGTTTGGTAATAGGTTTTTGTAAATAATCAGATACTCCCATCTTTAACACGTTTGATGCAACATCAACTAAATCAAATGCTGTAACTACAATAATTTGAAGAAGAGGATTTTCAACTTTTAATTTACGAATCAACTCAACACCATCACTATCATTTAAAAACAAATCAATAATAGCAACTCCAAACGTATTACTTTTTAATAACTCAAATCCTTTTAAGCCTTCCGCAACATCTGTAATCTTAGAAAATGATTGAGAAACCATATCAACCAACAATTTTCTAAAAACGTCTTCATCTTCAATAATAAGTATCGGTAAATCATTTAAATTACTTAGTGATTTTTCAAACCATGTATCATAGATTTTAATAATCTCATCAAGCTCCTTGCATAAAGAATTAATTTTCATAGAATCAATCATTTCAAATATTGCAAATTTATTTTGGGATATAGCGGTTATTGATTTTTGAGAAGCTGTTGCTTGCTTTGATTGCTTACTCATTGAATTAATCGCTAATGTAACTTTACTATAAATATCATCCCCAACAATAAAGTCATAAACTCCTTTTTCTAAACACAAATTAATGTCATCAATCATTGAATATGTAGAAAAAACAATTATCTTAATTTCTTTAGAAATATCAAAAACATGATCAATAACATCTTCATACGCTATATCAGCAATCTTGGTTGATAATAAAATTAATACATCATTTGTGTGATCCTCAATAGTATCAAGAGCATCTTTGGCATTATCATAAAAACTTATATACATGGTAGACTCTAATTGGTCATTAAATACATCATGATCATTTTTATAAGGCGATATTAAAATTACTTTCACTACGTTATCATTCCTTTGTGAACTCAAATCTCTTGACTTGCTGATGATTGGCTTATAAAATCAACAAGCTTAAACTGAATTACTGTTCAGAATAGTTACTATTTTATTATAAGAGAGGCAAACGTGGAAGAAGATATTAAAGAAGTTGTAACAATGCGACAATTACTTGAATGTGGTGTTCATTTTGGTCATCAAACAAAACGATGGAACCCAAAAATGAAAAAATATATCTTTACATCTCGTAATGGTATTCACGTAATTGATTTACAACAGTCTATGCAACTTATTAACCTGGCATACGAATTTGTCAAAGAAGTTGTTAAAAATGATGGAACGATCTTGTTTGTTGGAACAAAAAAACAGGCTCAGGATGCTGTAAAAGAAGAATCTGAAAGAAGTGAAATGCCTTTCGTAAACTTTCGTTGGTTAGGGGGAACACTAACTAATATCTCTACTATCAGAAAAAGTATTAATAAGTTAAAGGATTTTGAAAAATTAAAGGAATCAGGTGATTTTGATATTTTATCAAAAAAAGAACAGTCCAAAAAAACTAAACTATATAACAAACTTACAAATATGTTTTTTGGAATTAAATCAATGATCACACTGCCTTCTGCTCTATTTGTAATTGATACTCAGAAAGAACAACTTGCAATTAAAGAAGCTAAAAAACTAAATATTCCTGTTATTGGAGTCGTTGATACAAATGCAGATCCTCAGTTAATTGATTATCCTATTCCTGCAAACGATGATGCTATTAGAGCTGTTAAATTAATTTGTTCAATTATTGCCGATGCAGCTGTTGCAGGTCGAGCAGAAAGCATCTTAAAACAAGATATTTCTGATGAAAAGACAGAAAAAAAAGATTCTCAGAAAGAAGAAAGCTCAAAAGAAGAAAACAAGAAAAAAACTAATGTTGCCAAAAAGGAAGCTCCTCAAAAGAAAACAGAAAAAGAAACTGTTAAATCAACTGTAGCAAAGGATAAAGAAACAGCTAAGAAGACAACGACTGCAAAAAAAGCTGTTGCAAGCTCAGAAAAAAAAGAGCCTAAAAAAGAAAGTGAAGTAAAAGCAACAAAAGCCAATAATACAAAAGAAAAAGTTGCGAAAAGCACATCAAAAACAGCTTCAGAAAAATCAAAACCTGCTACTGCTAAAAAATCTACTACATCCAAAAAGTCTGAGTCTACTAAAAAAGGGGAATAACTATGGCAATTACAGCTAATCAAGTCAATGAATTGCGCAGCAAAACAGGTGTAGGCCTAATGGACTGCAAGAAAGTATTATTAGAAACAAATGGCGATATTGAAAGTGCTGTTAAAAAACTTCGAGAGAAGGGGCTTGCTAAAGCTGCAAAAAAATCTGACCGATCAACTACTGAAGGAAAGATTTTTGTAAAAACCGATTCTAGCAGAAAAAATGCTGTTATTATTGAACTTAATTGTGAAACAGACTTTGTTGCTTCAAATGATATCTTTAGTGAGTGTGGCAAATTTATTGCAGATGCAATTTTAGCTAACAACATATCAACGTTAGATGACTTATTGCAATCAACTATCAATAGTGTGCCCTATTCAGATTTTATCTCTGATTATGTTGTTAAACTTGGTGAAAATATCAGTGTAAAACAATTTCAGGTATTATCTAATGAAGGTTTTATTGAAACATATTTGCATATGAATGGTAAGATTGGTGTTTTAGTAGCGTTTAATACTACATTAAGTGGTGAACTATCCAAAGGGATTGCTATGCATGTGGCGGCTGCAAATCCAACCTGCTTATCGCCTGAAGATGTGGATCAAAATGATATTAAAAATGAAACTGAAATAATTCGATCTCAGTCTATTCAAGAAGGAAAACCAGAAGCAATCTTAGATAAGATTATTCAAGGAAGAATGTCAAAATACTTTAAAGAAATTTGTCTTTTAGAGCAAGGCTTCATTAAAGATGATAAGCAGTCTGTAAAAAGCATCTTACCTAATAATACATCGATAGTTTCATTTATTAGATTCTCAATAGGTTAGTGCGAGAGTACTTTGAAGCGCTAGAAGATCAATTACTTGCTCCATATAGCGTTAAAAGCATTTCATCTTTTGGAAGATTATTTGATGAACCTAGTTCATTAACTCGAACATGTTTTCAACGTGATAGGGACAGAATTGTTCATTCAAAATCATTTCGACGGCTAAAAGATAAAACACAGGTTTTTATTTCAAGTGTTTCAGATCATTACCGCTCTCGATTAACTCATACGATTGAAGTTGCTCAAATTTCTCGCCATTTAGCACGATTATTACGGCTTAATGAAGATTTAGCTGAGTGTATTGCATTTGCTCATGATCTGGGGCATTCCCCTTTTGGTCATTCTGGTGAGGAAAAATTAAATGATTTATTAAAACATTGTGGAGGTTTTGAGCATAATTTACATAGCTTAAGATTAATAGAAGAAATTGAACAAAAATATCCTCATTTTTCAGGTCTTAATCTTAGCTTTGAAGTTAAAGAGGGTTTAAAAAAACATGAAACTCCCTGGGATAGTCCAAATCAACCTCATGCATATGTAACATTAGAAGCTCAAGTTGCTAATTTAGCAGATGAAATTGCTTATAATAACCATGATATTGATGATGGTCTTTCATCTGGGCTTTTAGATATTGATGATTTAATTAAGCATGTTGATTTATTCAAAAAAGCAAATAAAGCAATTCTTTCTGAATATAGCAATTTGCAATATCATGAAAGAACTCATTTAATTAATAGCCATATAATTTCTCAACAGGTTTTAAATGTCTATGAAACATCATCTTCTCAATTATTAAAGTCTGATATCCGATCATTACGTGATTTACAAGGAACTACAAAGCCGTTGATTTCTTTTAACAAATCTTTTGCAAAAGAAAATTCACAATTACGTCATTACTTGTATCAAAACTTTTATCAAAATCCATCCATTATCAATTTAAATAATTATGGGAAAGATACAATTGAATCGATTTTTTCCTTTTTACTTTTAAAACCTGAATATATTCCTCCATCATTTCTAGAATTACATGAAAACAAGGGATACTCTCGTGATTTAGTAGTTGGGTATTTTATTGCAGGAATGACTGATAATTATGCCTCTCGCTTTTCTCAAATTCATAGGTTAATTAGTTAGCTTTTTCTACAGCTATTTAGGTTATGTGTTTGTCAAAGCAACTGTATATCGCTATAATAAACTTCATTATCTAACTTAAAAATAAGGAGCTTTACATGCCTACAAAACTAATTACTGATACATCATTTGATAATGAGTTAACTAACTCTGGAACTAAGCTTGTCGTTGTTGATTTTTGGGCAGATTGGTGTGGCCCATGTAAAATGTTAGCTCCAACCCTTGAATCTTTAAGTGATAAACTTGTTGAGTCTATTGATATTTTCAAATTAAATACTGATGAAAACCCTCAAAAAGCTCAGGAGTTTCATATTTCTTCAATTCCTTGTTGTATTTTATTTAAAAATGGCAAAGAAGTATATAGAATTATTGGACATAAATCTGAAGATGCTTTTGAAGCGGAACTTAAACCATTTATCTAAATATTCTTATTATTTTGTGTTAAAAAATATTTTTTTTCTGATTGTAGCTTTTACATTTACTATTAGTAATATTTATTCAGAATTTAAAACTCATTTTAAATATATACTACCGTTAAGCTATCCCCAACTTCACCTTCAATTTCCCCATAATCCTGTTAAAAATATCCATACTATCGATTTAGCTATGATTAAAAAAAATCAATCTCCAAAGTTTTGGCCCCATAGGATTCCATTTGTTGCTGGTATTAGTAATAATCAAACAAAATTATTTTATTATCAATTTGAACCACTTGGATTTTCAAAACTTATTGATATTCCTATAGATACGCCGCCTATTATTGATGTTGCTGTTATGGAAGACGGGGGTGTTTTTTCAATTACATCTAGTAACCTTTATACTCATAATTATGATTTTGATTTAAAATCCATTCAATTAGACTCTAAGTTGCCATTAAAAGATCCGTTAAAATGCAGCACTAATCATATAAATAAAGTTGCTATTTTATTTAAAAATTCTATACAACTGTATCGCTATAAAACAACAAAGCGCTTCTCTCTATTGTCTGTTTCAGAACAAATAAACTCCATTTTAAAAGATCATTCATGTAAAAATCTATCGATTACTTCAAGTGGGTACCTATTGATATTAACAGAATCAAACATACTATTTTTCTCACCTAATGGTATTTTATTACAATCAGTACCAAATACAGGAAAATTCGATCTGGTTGATTTTACATCTTTTGGTGATTATATTTTAGGATCATCTTCTTATAATCGTCTTGCTAAGTATTCTCCTAATGGTTTCTTACTATTTGAATCCAGCTTTTTAAAGCCAGCAGAAAACCTAAAGGAGTTAGCTATTTATCAACCTTATGGAAATTTATGTTTAATTTCTAATGAAGAAGGCGCTTATTATTCAATGACTACTTCACTTACTATACAATCAGGATCATATTCCCTAGATAATCATAATCAATTATCAATTAAAACATCTTTTTTACTTACGTTTCCGTCTATTGTTTCTATCCAAATTCGTGATTCTGATTCCAGCATTATGCTCACAAAAGAAAAAAAGCTTACCGCGGGTATTCATCATCTTAATTGGGACAAACTGGATCCTAAATTTCAAAATAAATCTATTCAAGTTACAGCGAAAGGGTTATACTCAGAATCAAATACAGTTGATGCAAATTTTAAGTTAGTTGAGTCATTATGAATCTTTACAAAATAGGTGACATTTGCGATTTACTAAATATTACACCTCGAACCATCCGTTATTACGATCAACTTGGTTTGCTTCCAAATATAAAAAGAAGTGATGGCTATACCCGACTTTTTGACCAAAATGATATTGATACTATTAAGTCAATTCGTCATCTTCAAAAATCCAAAGCACTTCCATTAAATCTTATTAAAGAAACCTTATTCTCCAATAATCTTAATCAACAAAATGTTTTATTACTTACAGACTCTTTTTCACAAAAAAACCTTCCCCTCTCATCACAATTAACGATTATTCCTTTGGATGAAACATTAAATACATCTCAACAATCAAAACAAATTAATGATTTCATTCAAAATATTAAGATTGACCCTACACTCATAATTTGTTTTTTTCATGAATCATTGGCCAAATCATACGCTGCTATCTCTAAAAATTTGCCAAAAAACACATATTTTCTTTACCCTTTAAAACATTACGGCATGACTAATTATATGATTACAGATTATATTGCTAATCATATTCATACCTTTTCAAATTTAACTGAACTTCATTTGGTAATTAATCGATTTATTACCTTAGGGTTTTCATTATGTTTGCTTGATTGTTTAGATACCTACATCACTATTAAAGATACTATTCAGCACCCCCATAATTTTGTGAAACCAATCACAAAATTTTTCCCACTATTACTATCTAATAATGAAACTGAATTAGTGATGGATTTTAAAGCTGATTTTTCTAAAAGTATTGAAGAGATAGTTCTAACGATTGATATGCTATTACAAAAACAAAAACGATATATTCAGGAAGCTTGTATTTTTTATTCGCATTCTAATGTGCTGGCTAACGCTATCAAAAATAAATTAAGCTCCATTTGTCCTAACGTCACATGTTCAATCCAAAAAATTAATGATTGGTCTTATCCTAAAAATCAAGTAAACTTTATTTCAATAATTTAAGGAGTAATTGTATGGCAAATGTAATGATTATGATGGGTTCAAATTCAGATATGGATATTATGAAAAAGGCTCAAGAGCTATTAACAAGTTATGATATTAATTCAGAAATTATAGTAGCATCAGCACATAGAAATCCTCAACGTGTTCATGAAATTGCACAAGAGGTTGAAGAAAACTATGATGTTGTTATAGCTGGAGCAGGCATGGCTGCACATTTAGCTGGTGTAATGGCTTCTTTAGTAACAAAACCTGTTATTGGAGTTCCGATTAATGCGTCTTTAAATGGTTTGGATTCTTTGCTTTCAGTTTCGCAAATGCCTCCAGGAATTCCAGTTGCTACTGTTGCAATTAATGGATCTAAAAATGCTGCTATCTTAGCAATGGAAATTTTAGCCTTATCAAACGATGATATTAAACAAAAGCTAAAATCATTACGAGACGATTTTAATAAATAATGCACGTTCTTGATTATATGATTATAGCTTTAATTGGCTATAATGCATTTTCTGGCTTACGCCAAGGTGCTGTTCGTATGATCAATGGAATTCTTGGCATTATTATTGCTACATCGCTATCAAAAACCGTGTATGATATGAGTTTTGGTACTATCTCTGCAATAGCACCATTTTTTAAGTCATATCCGTTTGTCTATTATGGATGTTGCTTTTTTATTTTACTTATTATCTGTCAAGCAATTGCTCATTTTATCCATACTATTTTTAAATGGTCAGGCATTGGTATTATAAATCATGTTTTGGGTTTATTATTAGGTAGTATAAAAGGAAGCATTTTTGCATTAATTTTTATTATTCCGTTAATGATATTAAAACCTAATTTTGCATTACAATCATCAATGATACACTATACGGCCCCTTTTCTAATTAATATAATTGGCTATCTAAATCAATCAGGGTTTATTGAAAATTTATTTCAGTCTATTTCGTTTGATTCACTATTAAATTTTAAGGAGCTTAATAATGACTAAACATATTATTTGCTTGGGAGATGGCATGGCAGACCATCCCATTAGTGAGCTAGATAACAAAACACCGTTAGAAGTTGCTAAAACTCCTAATATTGATTTTATTAGCAAACAGGGATGTTTAGGTATGGTTGACACAGTCCCTCAAGGATTTAACCCTGGCTCTGATGTAGCTAATATGGGTATTTTAGGATTTGATCCAGCTCTCTATTATACAGGAAGGGGACCTATAGAAGCTGCTAGTTTAAATGTTAAGTGTGATCAGGATGATATTATCTTTCGCTGTAATTTAGTCACACTAAATGATTCCATAATGACCGACTTTACATCAGGACATATTACGACAGAAGAAAGTACTCAACTCATAAATGAACTAAATGATGCCTTTTCTGGCACTTCTATTCGCTTTATTTCTGGTGTTAGTTATCGTCATATTATGATTGCACCAGCTTCTTTTTTAGAACTCAAAACAGTTGCTCCTCATGATTATATTGATCAGGATATTTCTTCGTTATGGCCTCAGGGTAAACGTATGGATACGTTTAAAGAAATAATAGATCAAGCTAATACTGTTCTAAGAAAGTCAGCTGTAAATAAAAATAGACTTAATAATAATCAGAAAGTAGCTAATAGTATTTGGCCATGGAGTCAGGGAAGCTATCCAAACATGGAATCGTTTTATTCAAAATATCAAAAAACAGGAGGTATTGTCACTGCCGTAGATTTACTAAAAGGCCTTGGCTGTCTAATTAATTTAGAAACACCTACCGTTCCTGGTGCAACAGGGTTTATTGATACAAACTATGCGAATAAAGTATCAGCAGCTAAGAAAATCCTTGATGAGCATGATTTTTGTTACATTCATATCGAAGCCCCTGATGAGGCAGGTCATATGGGAGATGCCCATTTAAAAATTAAAGCTATAGAAGATTTTGATTTAAATGTAGTTGGGCCAATGCTTGATTATATGAAATATCAGCCAGACTCTGTGATTATGGTTTTACCAGATCATCCTACTCCATGTAATATCAAAACACATACTCATGAGCCGGTACCATTTTGTTTTTATCATTCGTCATACTCTTTAGGATCTCAACTTCCCTATACTGAAAAAACAGGTAAGACTACTCAAGTAATGCATTCAACTCCGTGGGACTTACTTAGAACCTTTTTAAATGAGTCTCCACATTAGCACGATCTCAAATAAGCACTATATTAAATGGAAAAATAGTCTATTCCGATTTAAACTATACATTAACTTATGAAATCCTTAGCATTTTATTTAAAAATGGTAGCATTTATGCTGCTATTTTCTTTCGTGATAATAGGAGGAATAATCACATTATTTTTATTTAGTAACTTTCCTCAAAATTATGCTAAAAACTGGTTACAAGATTATCTAAAAAACAGAATTTCTATTAATGCATCCTTTCAATCGCTTCGAGGAAATGTCTATGACTCTATTACAATTGAAAATATTCAAATACTAAATTCTCAAAATAAGGATGCTGAAACTATTTTATCTATTAAGAAAGCGGCAATATCGTATAACTTACTAAAATTTTTTTTCTATAACGATAAAGTAAAGTCAATCAACCATGTTTCCTTAGATGGGGTAAATTACTTTATTATTCGTGATAACAAAGGTAAATTCAAAAATCTAAAACTAGCAGCTAATCAACACCAAAAAAGCACGTTTTCAGGAGATATTTTTATAACAAATTTTTCACTATATTACAAAGATTATAGAGGCTGGAAAACTGAACCATTATTAGTTCCTTTTCAAACAAAAATAGAATCATTATCAGGAAAGTTAACGTTTAATACCACTGAAAAGGGCTTGCTTAAATTGGAAGGAGTGTTTCCTAGTTCTCAAAAACCTTTTTTGATTTCAGGATATCTTTTTCCAGATAAAAAAGATTACATCATTAAATTTAATACCCCTGAAATTTCTTTAGATACCTGGGGCCCTTATGTAATTGCTAAAAAGGGTTTTACTAATATGTCTGGAACAATGGCGCTTGATGGTTATATTACAAGAAAAAAATATCCAACTAAACGACGTATGCCAATTTGGTATGATATCTCTTTTTCAACAACAAATGGAACGATTGAAATTCCTTATGTAAAAGGACGTATTAATGCAACTCAAGGCACCTTAAGAATAACAGAAGGTGTTTTTGATCAAACGCTTTTTCTTTCTCTAAGACCCTATTTATCTCATAAAGAAGCAAAAAATCTTGCTTCCAAGTTTCAAAAAAATGGGATTACTAATGATTTATTTTGTTTAACAAACCAAGCCTTAGAAAATAGTAAAGCAAGGCAATTTCATAAAAAATTATTTGTACAAAATCACATAGAAAAAGCCTTATCAAATCCTGGTTTTTTACTTTCATTTGATAACTTTCAAGGCAGTATTGCATCAATGTCGGGGGTATTAAATGGGACACTGAATTTACAAAATAAATGGCTGGAATTTTCAATTAAAGGAGCTGATATAGAAACATCTCATTTTGCGACACTTTTTCCAGATCTAGATACACTTTCACTTAAAAAGAAAGCAGACACATCCATTCAGATTTATGGTAATCTTCAAAACCCTACAATTAAAGGAGCTATTTCTGCCAAAGAAATAGAGTGTTTTAATTATTTACTTAATGATATTCAGTCTGATTTTAAATATTATAATAAATTATTTAGCTTTGAATTAAAAAAAGCATTTTTTTTAAACAGCTCATTAGCTGGTAATGTAACGTTAGCCTATAATAATGATAAACCTAAATTATCAACAACCTTTTATTTATCAAATTTTTCAATGAAACACTTTGTTTCAGAATCTGTTATTACAGGAAATATGGATGCATCACTTTCTCTATCTGGTCGCCCTGAGATGTTAACTGGCAACCTGGATTTTATCTCGAACAATACGTCTATTCTTAACCAAAGATTTAATTCATTACAAGCTCCTATTGCTGTAAACTCTTCTGGAATTACTATTACATCAGCAAATTTATCTTTTAATGAGTCTGTTCATCCGCTAGTTATGGATCTTGTAATTTCATCAACAAACATGAGTATTAATGTCACAGGAAATAATATTATATTTTTAGACCCTTTTGCTAATCAAACGAAACAATCTGGATTTTTATCATTAACTGGTAATGCAAATTTTTTAATAAAAGATGGCAAATTACCTAACTATTTTCCCAATGATGGGGTGATTATTAGTTCTATTGAAGCTCCCTATTTTAATGACAAATCCTTTGATTATTTCTTTGGCAAGGCTACTTTTCAAAACAACGACATAACTGTCCAAAAAGTATCTATCATCAAAGATTCTTCTGAATTACAACTATCAGGGATATTAACGTCTTCTTTATCAGCATCCTTTAAATTATATGGAACTAATTTTGATCTAGGGACAATCGGTTACACTAAAGGGTTACCTTCAACGGTTTTTCCTTTAAAAGCAACCATCCAAAATGCATCTTCTGATTTAAATTATTCGCCAAGTAAGGGGTTTTCTGGAAAAACGTATTTAAATTTAGAAAACATATCTCTAAACGCGGTTTCACTCGATCGAATAACAACACATCTATCTTTTTCAAATGATGTTGTTTCTTTAAAGTCGCTAAATTTATTTAAGAATGATAGCATGCTTTACTCTTCTGGTGATTTTAATTTCAACAATTCATCATTAAATCTTACAATTAATCCATCGTCTAAGGTTGACTTATCTTTATTAAATCAATTTGTTATAAAAAATGCTTCATTAAATGGTAAAGCATTGGTTTCTGGAAATATTACGTATACTAAACCCTATTATTCTATTAATACAACTCTTGATGCTCCAGCACTTACAGTGAATGACACATCTCTATCCAATACCAGTATATCCATTATAGTCTCTAATGATAATCTCACTATCAACTCTATTAAATCTCTTGTTGATAATGGTTCTTTTGAGATTAACGGATCCATCAATAATATCAATAAATCAACGATGTCATATTCCTTACAAACCTCTTTTAATAAGCTCCCTTTAAGTAAACTACAAGATATGTCAGGAATCTTTCAATCTTCTCTAAGAAACCAAAATACTGAAGGTAACGTTCGTTTACAAGACTTTCAAATATCATCCCCTTACTCTCAAGAAAATTCTATTGTTCTATCCTCTACCTATTCATCTCTAAATGAGCTTCAATTTATAGAATCCATTCGCTCGATAGAACCAACAACTGATCAGAACTGGAACTTTATTCCTAAAATTAGTAACGGTTCTATGAGTGGGTCATTATTATTATCCAAACGTCCTAATAAATTTCCTAAATTAAAGGGTGCACTAAAGCTTAAACATATTGAAACGAATATGTTTACTATGGATTCAGGAAATATTCAATTTAACCCAAGCAATGATAACACTTCATTCATACTTAATTTTAAAAATGGCTCCATTAATCAGATCGATTATAAAAATTCTTCTGTTAATGGATCTATCTCAGAGTCCTATCAATTAGTTATTAATAAAAATAACGTTGAAACTAATTCCCATTCTATTAATAATATCTTAACTGGAATGATTCAGCTTCCTCATAAACAATCTACGGCTCCTCACCCTATGGATCTAAATATAAATTTAAGCAATGATAACATGACTGTACTATCACTAATTTCTAAATCATTACAATCGCTTACCTATGAAGGAGAATTAGTTTTAAATATAGGAGGATCATTAGAATTACCTGCAATAAACATGCTTGTTAATTCAAATCATTCTCTATTTTTTCAATCTCCAAACTCTAATTTTTTAGTTACCTCAACTCCGTTTTCAATTTCAGATAATGTCATTAACGTTTCAAACCTCTTGATAAAAGAAAATAACGCTAATTCTTCTAATAAAAAAGACATTCCTATAACCTCTTTTAATGGAACCATCGCGCTAAATTCTCTTAATCTTACTGATTTTGATACGCTTATTACCAGTGTTAATATTTTAATCAATGATAACAAGCGCCTGCTTGATAATAATATGATTAAGGGATCTGTTTCATTAAATAATTCTTCCTTTTCTGGGACTGTCATTACTCCTCTAAAACAAGATAATGCTCTCTCACTATATGAACAAAAAAATATACCGTTACCAATATTTAAATCAACGATTTCACTAGCGGAAAGTGAATTATTTATTCCAAAAACTCAAACCAACTTGTCTATTCCTCTATTTTTGGATCTCAATATAAATGTAGGTAATGATGTAATTTTTTCTGGTCCTATTTTTGGAAATGATTTTTTTGGTATTTTAGCAGATCTAGAGTTTAGACAAACGGACATACCTCTTATTGTTAGAGGCCCAGCTAGTAATATTAGTATTAGTAATCAACTACCCATTGAAGAAGGTTCCTTAACAATCCTCAATAAAAACTTTGATATTTTAACGCCATCACAACAGCAGCTTTATGCTAACTCAGGTTCAATAATATTAAATGGTGTCACTATGACAAATGCGCTTTCTTCTAATGGAACATCTCTCTTAACACCCTTATTATCTATCAAAGCACTTCATATTATTGAAAACGATATCCTTGCTACAGATAATGAATCGCTTCAATATTCTCACATTATTATGACCATAGATGATAGCACAAGCAGTATTAGAAATATCTACTTTGATGTTTTTGAAAGTAATACAAGTCTTCCAAACAGTATTTCTGAACTTAGTTTTATTAAACAATACATCATCTCAAATGAAAGTCTTTCTGATGCTAGCGTTATTTCTGATTCAGAAGTTAGAGAATTATTACAATTATTGATACCTGAGATCTTTATAGATGAATCTGCTCCAGGGTTTCAAACTATTGGTGAAGCTCAAATTAATACAATTATTCGTAGAAGTGTTTTGCGTCCTTTAGAAAAGAATATTGCCAAGCAAATTGGTTTAAATGATTTAAAAATCAATTATAACTTAGGAGATAGATTTTTTTCTGGAGAAAGCACATTGGGTTTAGAGTTTATAAAAACTATCTTTTCAGATCGGCTTGTGCTTAATTTATCTACTCAAATGGACTTTTCAGAAGACCAACAATCATCACAATCCAATAATATGGAGTTATCTGAGATAAAGTTATCGTATTATTTACTAAAAAATAAAAACCTATCGCTAAATCTTTCTCGGTATAAAAATCAATTAGATAAGAATGAAACTTATTTATCAAAGTTTTCCATGAGATATGATCATGATTATTAATTATATCGTCCTATTTATTATAAGTTTCTCATCATTACTTTTTTCACAAACGATTAACGTTGATCAGCCTATTAATGCTATTAAATTTGAAGGAGCTGCTTCAAAAAAAGTATTAGATGCTATTGAAACGATTTCCTTTAAGACACTAACAAACACTACTATTTCTGAACAAAAATTAAATTTAGATATTCAAACTCTTTACCAAACCGGTTTTTTTTCAAATGTTTCAGCTACATCATCTTTTAAAGATGAACAACACATTTTATTGATTCGTTTAATTGAAAACCCTCTAGTTCAATACATAGCTATTAAAACCAAAAATCAAGCTATTGAAACTATTATATTTGATTCGTTTTCTTTACTATTAAACTCGCCACTGAATGCCGTTACAATTGAGCATTTAAAACAAGTTTCATTAAATAAGGCAAAAAAAGCAGGTTTTGATTTTCTTGATTTTGAACATATTATTTTTGATAAATCATCCCAAACACTTACAATTACACTGACTGAAGCCATTATAGAATCGATTACATTTTTAGGTCTTAATAATATTAAAAAGGATATTTTATTAAGAGAAATGGATCAAAAAAAAGGATCCACATTTAATTCCATTGATTTAAGAAAAGATAGAGAAAAGCTGGTTAGACTTGGATATTTTAACAGCATTTCTCCTCCTCAATTTTCAATTGGTTCGGCTCCTAATCGTATCAAAATTTTATTTAATGTTATTGAAAAAAAATTAAATAAAATATCGGTTGGTATTGAGCAAGATCTTCGTCGTTATTATGGGTTTATTAGTCATAAAAGACATAATTTTTTAATAAATAGTGATTTACTGTCTTTAAAAACTCAACTTCAAGTTGATGATCTTTCCCTTAATCTTAACCGCTATTCTTTTATTTATACTCAACCATGGTTTTTAAATCGCTACAATGCATCCGCCTCAATTGGTCTATATAACCTGGAAAAGCAAGAAGTGTTAAACAATCAAACTACAAGGAGTCTTAGGCAAGGACACACGTTAGGTGTAAAAATTCCACTTTCAAATTACTTGTCCATAAACCCCATCTTAAAGTTAGAAAATATTTCTCAACAATTTGAATCTGATAATATTGATCCTTATTCAATTCACTCTTTGGAAATGATTATGTTATATGAAGCTATTGATAACCATACAAACCCTAAACAAGGGAACCGGTTTAATATTAATATAGAACAAGGAAATCATCTGGGTTTGTTTTCTATTGGAGGATTATCTTTTACCCGACTTTCAAGTTCTTTATCGTATTACTACAGTCTGTCGTCTCGTTTCATATTAGCAACTCGATTAAAAGGGGGTATTTTTTATCCTATCAAAGAAGTTTTAAATACGTATGAGAATGAATATTTTATTCTAGGAGGGTCTCGATCCTTACGAGGTTATGATGAGTCCTTGAGCCCTTTTAGTGGAAGAAGACATATTTTAGCAAATTTAGAGCTGCGTTATTCATTATCTTCTTCGTTACAACCTATTTTATTTTTAGATTATGGTAATACATTTAATCATAAGCTAGATATAGCTTCATTAAATCTTGGTTATGGAATAGGGTTTCGCTATTATACTCCTATTGGTCCCATTCGTGTTGATTTTGCAAAAGGAAAA
>PBEQ01000018.1 GCA_002719695.1 bacterium
AGAATTTGCAGATCTTATTAAAGATGGTGTTGTTGATCCATGTAAAGTAACTAAGTCTGCTCTTCAAAATGCAGCGTCTATTGTTAGTTTATTACTTACAACAGATGTGTTAATTGCTGAAAAGCCTGATGAAAAAGCTGATGCAGCAGCGGCTGCAGCTATGGCTGGTGCCGGTGGCGGTATGGGCGGCATGGGCGGTGGCATGCCAGGTATGATGTAACCCTTCATCCCTCATTTTCTACCAAAAACGCCCTCTATTTTGAGGGCGTTTTTTTTGTTTTTATCTAGTATTATTTGGTTGCTTCTTTGTATAATATAATTATGTTTCGCCTGCTATTTTTACTGCTACTTTTTTTTAGTCTCAATGTATCTATCTTGGGAGAAAAGTCTTACTTAACGCCTGATGCTAAAATCAATAAAAATACTAAACAACTTATTTCAAAAAAACAAAAACAAAAAAAAGCTCAATTTGAGTTAGGTAAAATTAAGAAAGATATTCGTTCTATCGAACGTTCATTGCTACGCTCACAACAAGAATTAAAACAAGCGGTTCATGATCAAAAACTTGTTAAACGCGATCTTAATACTCTTTCTAAAAAAGAACATCAATTAAATACAGCATTTAAGAAACGTATTCGCTATCTATACAAACATTCACCCTTAAGTATTTTTGATATTATGATTTCTAATGATAGCTGGATTTATGATACTAGTAGTCATTATTTTTTTTCACTCATTATTAAATATGATATCAACCTTATCCAATCTATCAAAACTCATTTAAATATTATTAGAAAAAAACGGTCTAAATTTCTTACTAAAACCACAGAAATTCTTACTTTACAAAAAGAAAAAATAGATTATGAAAAATCTTTGCAAAAAAAAAGAACACAAAAGACATATTATATTACCCAGCTCAAACATGATATCAATCGTATTACTCAAGAAAATAAAGAGCTTGAAAAACTATCTAAATATTTATCTAAATTAATTCTTAAAGAACCAACGCGGTCTTATGGATCAGGAAGCTTTATCTACCCTGTTAAAGGATGGATATCTTCAAAATATGGTAATCGCCGTCATCCTATTTTTAAACGTAAGATGAAACATGCTGGTATCGACTTTGCATCGCCAAAAGGAACACCTATTAAAGCTGCTGATTCTGGAAAAGTTATTTTTGCTGGGCCTCATGGAGGGTATGGAAATAGCGTCTTAATTTATCACGGCCCTCATCCTAAAACGAAACAAATCATCTCCTCTTTTTACGCCCATCAATCTCGTATTTTAGTTAAAAAAGGAGATATCTTACGTAAGGGAGATGTGGTTGGCTGGGTTGGTGATACAGGCTATGCTACAGGCCCTCATCTCCATTTCGAAGTTAAGGTTATTGTTAAAAACTCATCATCTCGTCTTAAATATGTATCCACAGTAAATCCGATTAATTATATACCAACTAAAAGCTGATTTATGGTTCTTTTTTAAATATCCTATTATACTTAAACTATGTCTATCAATCAAAAACTATTAGAGTCTTTTTCGTCTGATCAGGTGATGCTAGCAAGTAACTTTCTAGAAACTATTTATATTCATGAGCAAACTAATATTGAACTTAATAATGATAATGAAATCAGTACTTTTTCAACTTTAATTCAAGCTTCTACTGTAGAAACCATGAAATGCAACTTATTTTTTAGCTTATCTGTAAACTCACAAAAAAAATGTTTTTCCAATCTTATTTATAGCGATCAATCTTGCTTATTACTTAATGTTAATAATAATAATTTACTAGTCTCGCTCTTCACAACTTTAGAACCTAGTCTTCAAAATGAGTTTTTAACTACCTGCTTTAAAACTCATATCACTATATTTAATACTATTAAACGATCTCTTAAACCTTCTTTTTCTATTCAAAATGGGCTTATCATCGAAAAATCAAAAATTAGTCCTCAGCAATCGGAGTCCTATCGCAATACATTATTTAGCTATCTTCAAGATTCTTCATTTACTGTTGAAGATATCACTGCTTTTGTAGATTCCATTCAACGGTCATTAGATGATGATGATTTAAATGATTTTGTTAAATTAACTTTCCATGATTTTTCTAACTTGCGTCTTCCCTTAAATTCTAAAGATAATTTTTCATCATATCTAATGTTTTTTCATATCTCTGTTTCTCTTGTTGTTATGTTTCCCAACCATAGCCCTACCTTAGATTCTATTATTGAATATTTTCTCCTCTCTCTTGATACTATTAAGTCTCCTTCTTGGATTATAAAAATCTTAGAACAATTACCTATTTATATATTAAAAAAATGTTGTACATCTATCTCTGTATATGAAAAAATTAAAAATAATAAGAAAAGAAATGTTTATATGAAATTTCATAAACTAATTAATGATTATCTTCAATCTAATTCTGAAGGAAATATTAAAATCGTTATGAATCAATTATAGGAGATTTTTAACCATGAGTTTTTTTGACTATATCGAAAAATATTCAATTTTATTGGCTCTTTTACTCCCCGTTTTATATTTTATTATTCGTGATTTTTATGCTGCGTATCGTTCAAGAAAAAATTTTGAACGTCACAAACAATCTCTTATTGAATCTGAAAAGCGTATTATCGAACTTATTAAACAATCCGATCAAAATAAAGTTGATCTTATCAATAATTTATCATCTTTAAAAAATAAAATAGATGGGTCAATAGCTGATATTGATAAACAAGTTAATGACGAAAAAGAAAAAACCTAACTCTCCATCTCCATTTGATGATTTTAAGATGGATGATGACCGTTTTAAAAAACTTTTTCAAGATGAAAATTCTTTAGAAAATACAACACAGTATCTTGATGACTTGCTAAATACTACCCTTGATCAGTTTTCTAATACACTAGATAAAATCCAGCCTACCTCTCCTACGAAGACTCCTCCTCAAAAAAACCCTCATTTAACATCCATTAAACAAGATTTTCCAGCTCAATCTAATTCAAACTCTTCTAAAAAATCACAACCTACACCAGACATATCGTCTGATTTATCAGCCCCAACCGTCAATACCACTTCTCACACTATAAAAGAACCAAAAAACCCAACCGTCAATTCACTTGCGCAAAAAAAACCACCTTCTTCAATACAAAAACGAAAATCTATGATAAAAACGACGCCTCCCTCTCCGCAACCTAAACAAAACGCTTCTAAAATCAATCTTATTAATAATCTTAAAAAAACATTTCACTCATTTTCTAATATATTCAATATCCCTTCTAAATCAACCTCTAAAGATGTCTCATCCCCCCATAAATCTCACTCTATGGATGAATCTTTAGATCGTCTTAAAAAGCGTGAAGAAGACATTAAAAAATTACTTGATAATGATAAAGGAAATATTACTTAATGAACTTATCTTCTAAATTTACAGATAAACAAAATAAATCTAAATTCAACCGTTTACAAGCTGAACAAAAATCTTATCAAGCGGTTAAATGGGCTCGTATTCGAAATCATACTTATATGCTAATTCTTTTACCTCTTTTATTGCCTATTCATTTAGGCTTACTTATATTTTTTGCTATCTCAAAAGAAGGATCTTACAAATCGATTTATACTTATTTAAAATCCTACTTTTATTTATATTTCTTATTTGGAGGTATTCAAAAACTGCTTACTTTCCCACCGCCAACTCAAGAACCAACTAAACCCACCTTATTTTTTACAACTCGTAATCATGATCTAATTTCATGTTTTTTATCAACATTATTTTCTTATCCTGTCTCCATTCCAGTTTCTAGTCATCTTCGCAAATTTCCTATTCACTTCTTTTTCCCATTTGTACGTATGCACTCGCTAATTACTACCTTAGGATATGACGATAAACCTATTCGCGATAGCTTGCCCGCCATCCATCAATCTCTTAAACAAGGAAAGCCTACTGTTGTTTTTATTAACCCTAAAATTATTAATCCCATGTTTAATGAAACTTTACCAATGTATAATGAAATCATAGAGCTTATGGACACATCAATTAATTGTTATTTTTTAGCCTGCAAAGGAATAGAAGCTATTAAAGCGGGAACTATTTTTTATCCTACTTTTGTTAGTATTCATTGTGTATCTAAAGAAAATTTATTTGAAGATGTTGATAAAACACATTTTCCTGAACAGGAAAAATGCTTACGCATTATGAAGTTTTTTGATTTTCAAAAAATGGACATTATATGAAATCTGAAAAATCACTTTTTCTTCATTTATTTTATACCCAAATTTTCTCTACTACAGCCTCTTCTTTAAATCGTTATCATCTTTCAAATCAACACTGCTTTGATTCTGTCTTGAATACGGCTAATTCAGCTCTTCTTATTCAATCCAAACCTTGCCTTAAGCATAATTTGATTTCTCTTCCTATTTTAGACTCACTCTCTTTATTACCCGCCACCCCTTCTAAACAGTTTAGCTTTCAAACATTTCAACAAAATTTAAAAAATGTTTTCTCTTTTTCTGATCATGATATTCATTTTTTTGAAGCTCATTATTTTCGATCTTCGTATATTAAATCTTTATCAAAGTCTCCTTTCCAAGCTTACCAGCGCCTTCCTAAAACTAATTGCCCTACTGATATACTCCCTTTTTTCGATACAGCTACCCATCACTTAGCAGCTCTTATTAATATTTATGACTCAACTATTTTTTGGGCATCAAATGATCATAAACGATATTTAAAACGTCTTTTAGATAAAGCTAATGCTTTAAAAAAAGCTCCTACTGTAACTTTAGTTGATAATTTTCTTTCACTGATTCCGACATTACTTATCCATATTCAAGAGTCTAGTAACTTAGTTTATAAAGCTGAAACCGATCATCCTGATTCATTTCCTGAAGATTTTGAAGCTTGGAACCATCACTTAGGACACTTTTTAACCTTCTTCCGCGCTATCATTCAGATATTTTTAATCATTTCTTTTTACAAATTGCACTACTTTACTATCTTATCAAACTCCCTTTCTAAACCAACGTCTGATACACAGACTACCTCCTTAGCTCAACTTGTTAAAGATCTTCAAACAAAGCTTATTCATAGTCTATGCTTTCAACAAGGTTATTTAGCGGACCTCCTATCTGGCCTTCAATCAATTATTAACTCTCATTCCTCTTATTCTATTGATCTTACTTCTTTTTCTTCTGAGATTAAACAATCTTATTTTGATGTTAAACATCTTATCATAGATTATATTAGTAATTTAAAATATCTTAGTGTTCAGTCTTGGGCAGACTATTTTAACGCCTGCTTTTCTAATCAAATCTCTCACTTAAGTCTATCTATTATTAACGAATTTTATGATCTATTTTCTACCTATGAATTTTCAGAGGTTATTTCTGATCGAATCATTTCTTACATATCATCTATTGAGACTTTATCAAGTGACTTACCTAAATCTATTCACAACCAATCTAACCCTTCATTAAAGATTTCTTACTCTTTATATTCGTCGCTACATAATACAACCCAATCATTTTACCAAACTCTATTTTGGGCCAATATTTTATCGCTTCATTTATCTAAGCATGGGCGTCATAGCTTAATGAGTGAATGCTGTATGCTTATCTATCAACATCTTCCTAATAGTACTTTTACATCTAATTTTTTAGCCTATTTTTCTGTCTTACTGAAACCTACTATCTTTCAACACTATATTGACTACCTTATACAGCTCTACCCTCAAAATATGCTTGAGATTATCGACTCATCTATATCGTTATATCCTGATCAAGATTCTATTTCATTGCAATATGATGACTCTTTTATTACTTGGTATAATTCTCCCCAGTTTATCAATCGCTGGATTGCATCATTTCGTTCCTCCATTTTTAATAGCTCTTCTGATACCTGGAAATCTATCTACCCTTACATGTCTTATTTTTTTATTAGCACCTCTCATCTAATTAAAGAATGGATTGATTATGCAGCTACTCATCACTTAGAACGTGATTGTCTTATACGTATGATTCATTATATTAGTACTCATACCCCCAACGATATTAGACTTTATAATATCTTTATTCGTACTAGGCATCTTAGGCTTGAACTTAATGAATTACAAAAAGTTCAGTTAAGTTATTCTCTTTCTGAATCTACCTTATATGATCATATAACACATATTCAATACCTTTATAACTCTAATAATAGTCAAAGTTTGTATGCTATTGATCTCTTAAGTTATGAATTAATTAACTATTGTGAATCATTACATGCTAATTACTCAGCTGATGTTATTGTTCATTTAATTCAACCTCACGTTGCTTCATTTATGTTTATTCTATGTATTCACCTAAAACATCAATTACCTTCCTTACCTTCTCTTATTAACTTTTTAGGTATTTATTACTCCCTCTATAAATCCCTTTATGATCCTATAGATACACTTTTTTCTGACTATTTAGGACTTATTGAAGATGTTACTTCGATTATTCAAACTTTATTAACTCTTCAAAAAGAAATCCCTCATTTTTCAAAACCTTTTCTTACTTATTTACTTACTTACTTTGAAAACCATACCTCTGCCCTTCCTCATAATAGTAATACTAAACAAAACCTTGCGTCATCCGTTTCTCAAACATATTTAACATTACAGAATAAGCCTCAAGCTGACTTATCTACAACTCTAACTTCTTTTTCTCCTCGTTTAAAACATACATTTCAAGATCCATTTTACTTAATCCTAGCGATGACTCCCTTGATAATTGATACTTATCATTTATTGACGGTTTCTAATTCACCCTCCTTTCAACTTAATGAGCTTCAATCTTCTATTGAACAATGGCTAATATCGCATCAATCTCAACTTGCACAATCACTGCCTATCTCTCTTTCTAAATCTGTTAAATCATTAATTCAACATGCCATTAAAAATCATGCTGATCATTTTTTATCTCAGCGAACCCATCTTATCTCACTTCTTTTTTCATTAAAATCCATTTCTTTTTTTCATAAATTGCTATTATCACATATTATCAATCTATCCAGTTGTCTAGTTGATCTTAACAAAGATACTATAATAATTTATTCTCCCTCCTTATATAGTTTTGATTTTGATTCCATTAACTCTAAACCTTTTTTACTATTTTGTCTTAGTGTATACAAATCTCAATTTGATACGATCCCATCATTTTTCTTTTCTAAATTTGATGGTCTTACTCTTCAAAAATTATTTTCTCAATTTAAATACCATGTTGATGACTTTGAAGATATCGACTTTACTTTTCTTGAACAGTTTATGGTTGTTCTAAAAACATCTATCATGTCTTTATCAGATCATGCTACAGCTGATCAAAATCTGCTATTTTCTTTATTAAACAACTATTATGACTATCTTGATACAATTCCTACTAATTCTCCTTTTTTTAATTCATTTATCTATAAATTTCTTCCTTTATTAAATGCCTTGTTAGAATTTGGTTTTATTAACTATTTTCATCCCTTCTTTTCTAAACTTATGTCGATGCATGATCAACACCCTCATCCTCCTGATTCTTTAGTTTCCACTTACCTCTTTTTAGTTGATTATCAAATTTTGATCTCTTGTTTATCGTTAAACAAACCTATGAACTTTAATCTTTTTGAAGCTATTACTCAAAAACCTTATATAGCGCATTGCGTACAGTATATTTTTTCTGATATGTCAGGTATGTGTCTTAATTTTTCTTTATTTTTACTAACTCATGCCCAAACGTTGTCAGCTGATGATCATGATTATGGTATTTGCGTTTTCTTAAATAAAGTTTTTAATCAAGATCTTAATTTACTACAATGGCAACAAGACTCTTTTTTCTTTCATTTACTAAAAACCTTTTATTCTCACTCCACTAACTCCAATCAATTGGATCATATGATGGGACTATCCTTGAAGAGCCAAGATAAATTAATTATTTCTTCTTTATTACTTAAATCGCCTCAACAAGCTAAACAACTTGTTTTACGCCTGCAAGATTTATCTCAATCCTCTCACCCTCTTTTAAAAAATGTCATGATTTCACTCCTTGATTATTCCCTTGAAACACACCTCAATGATCCTTTGCTAACCTTAAAATCTATCTCTAATAATAGCTTAAAAGAATGTCTTGTTATTAAATCTGAAATTGATCACAATATTACTCAAACATTTCAACAATTATCTCATTTAGTTACAACCTTTTCTCAACAATCTATTCGTCCTCAAAATTTACAAACTTTTATTTTAAAAGCTAGTATTTACTTAAATGTTTTTCCCTCATCAAAACCGTTTATACAAAACTTAGATACAAACTCTTCTCATTATATTAGTCAATTAATTCATATTATTCGTATTATTGATGAATTGCACTCAGTTCTATCTGATATTAGCCATGATTCTATTCAACATTTATGTAGACATCTATGTCATATTTTATTGCTCAAATACTGTTAAATCCTTTTTTTGTTAATACGTTTGATTCTTATTTACTTGATTATTTTTTCTCAACTCACCAAGCTTTACTACTTGATGAATTAAAAACGATTATTATTAATCAAAACTCTATTTCATTTCAACAAGTTCATAGTATTTTATCCTTGTTAGATCAGTCTCCAAAACAATTATCCTACTCTAGATTTTCTCAATGGTTTCTTCATCTAGATATTCTTTCCTATGCTGATGATACGGATTTAACGATGATTTTATATGAATGCTGCTTGGTCAATCAGGATATGGCTTTAGATATTATTAAAGCACAAAAAAATCCTCTTTCTTATCTAGAAACTATTATCTCACAAAGCAAACCTTTATCCTTTTACTTACTCTATTTATTAAATATATCGTCTATCGAATCTGATCAAACTTTATTTGCTGACTCTCTCTCATTAATCAAAAAAGATCCCTTATTATCATATTTTTTAATGAAAAAGAAATCTAATCATCCGGCCCATGATTTTATTACTTATGTATATGAGCCTAACGATATGCCCCTCAAAGATATAGCCTCATCTATTCAAGCACTACTTCCTAATCACTTAGATTCTTTTACGTTTTATTTAGAGTTATTATTTTTAAATCAACCCGAGTTATTTTGGATTTTATGTCAACATAATCATTTTGATATCTGTGATAGTATCGTAGAATTAGCACGACGCTCTCATAATGAAATGTTGCCTTCTTTTTCTATCAACCCTTTATCCCGTTGGGTTGATCACCCCTTTTTTCGTAATACCATTGCTTTATTATTAGAAAAAAGGCGCTATGATTCTGTGCCTCCTCTGTTTATTCATAGCGCTATCTTACATTTACCGTCTTCTATTACATCTTTTTCTGAGCATGATATTGTAAAGTGGATATGTTATTGCGCTAACTTTGATCAACTAATTTTTTGTTTTGATCGTTTAAAATCAAGAGAAGACTACTCTGCTGATTGTTTTTATCTTATGTTTTTATGCCCTAAAAACTCCTTATTATCTACGTTTGATCCATCCTTATTTTTAGATTATCTTGATTATTTAGACGATATTACATTAGCTTCCTTTATTTCTAAACTAGATGAACACTTTCATGTTTCATATCGTGATTTTTCACAGTTTCTACTGACCTCTCTCTCTTCTTTGCCAGATTATCATAGTTACTCTGAACTACTGATTCGCTGCACCCCCTATTTAATGGATCTTCATAATCAATCTACGACTCAACCTCTATCTGATACCTACATTATCGCCTACTCATCTCTATGCTACGTTAATGATCTTTCGATTGCAGAACTATGCCGGTTATTAAAACAATGTAATTTTATTCCATCTCTGATTATTCCAAACCATATTGTCACTTTAAGTGATGCTATTTTTGATGCTAGCCACCATCATTTCTTTACAGATCTATCATTGCATTATACTCCTGTTTTTCACCAATTATTTTTTACAGCTCCTTTTACTAAAGCGATTCAACAAGCTGTTTATTATAATGAACTGACTACTGATACTTTATTATATAATCACATCATCAAAGCTCTTGACTCCTTTAATTATATTTATTTAATGCAATTTTTAGCGCTTTATTCTAATAACCACTTACCCTCTCAAAAACAAGCCTTATGTCATGATTTACTTGATTCCTTTTTACCCTTTTCATCCGAAAACGTCCGCAATAATTTTGATGAATTAGAAACGGCCTATAAAGATCTTGTAAATACCCCTATCCCACAATTATCGGTTAAAGATCCTATCCTATCCTTAATTTTTAAAAAACTCTCTCACCTTCGTCAAAATCTTCATATTACAGAACAGCTGTACTGCTTCTTAGCTGCAAAGCCTCAGGAATTAGCTCAACATGGCATAGATTCTACTCATATCAAAAAACAACTTGAAATATGTTGCAATGATGGGGCCAATCGTCTTTTATTACTCTCTTATTTTTATCACCCTTCTAATAATAAAGCCTTACATCTGTTTAGTAATTTTATTGATAACTGGGAAGATAAGCATAGCTTATATGATAGTTTCTCTTTATATCTTCAAGATAATACTGAGCACTACCTTATGTATGATTATCTTTTATTTATGTCTCGAATTGTTACTCGTTTTTCATTTCAACAATTTAAACTTTCTTCCTTTAAACAAATTTGCTCTTCTCTGCACTTTTTATTAACTTACGCTCCTGATAAAACATATCTGCATCAATGGTTTCTTAATTGTCTGATACCTAATATGAAAGCATCTTATTTTCCTTATCTAGAACCTATTTTTTCTTCAAAAAATCTTGATCAAAACACTATTTCTTTACTAGCTATAGGGTTTATTAATCACCAAAAAACAGCTTGTTATGCCCCCCTATTTAAAGCTTGCTTTTTACAGCCTTCCTTTTGTGATATTTGGGAACATTTTATTTCAGTTTCAAAAGAACATATTATTTTGTCTGATTTATTAGTCGAAACAAGCCCTCTCCATATGAGTGTTGAGTTGTTTTTAAGGAATTTTATCGAGGATCAACCGAAAAGTTTTTTCCATTTTTGTTCTAGCCATTATAAATATGAAATTTTTATCGATATTTTCTTTAAGAAACTATATGACCATTATTTTTCTAGCATTATTATTAATGATACAATTACCACTCTAAGTGCTACCAATCCTTTTATTCAACTTACAGAGCAGGCCTTACGTAATCAAGAGTTTGGTTTCTTATTTTTCTTAGCTCGCTGTATTGAGCATCATATTATTCCTAATAATAAAAATATAAGTTGGTTTATTCAACTTTTAACTAATCTGTACCACATCCCTTTAGCCACCTTACCTAATGATATTGATCCATCTATGAAAAATACTATTTCTAAGCTCTTTTTAAATGCAGGTATAATCTTAGATACAGGTGAACTTATTCAAGATTTACCGACTCTAACCCTTGATCAGCTTGCTCATTTAAATTCTGATATTCCATTTACCCCTCCTATCGAATTTGCATTTGTTAATCTTCAACAAACCTCTATTTCATTTTATCAACAACGCCACCACTGCCTAGATATTCTTAGCCAAGAAGCCCCTTCCTTTTTTATCAGAGAAACATCTATTCTTCCTACAGTAAACCAAGATTTAGGGATTACTTTTTATCAAGAAGATCCCTCTTATCTTGATTATCTGTTTAATCGCTTATTTATTTCTGGATCTAACTCCTTAGCTCTTCAAGAATTTTGCATCGCCGTTAGTCATAATACGACACTGAAATCTAAATTTTTTAATTATATTCAAAAACTACCAACGGACTTATTATCAACACTTATTACTCATCCTAAATTATCCATCAATCAACGCCATCTTATTTTATATGGCTTACTTCATGACGAAAAAGGGTGTTATAACACAGATAATAACAATGCCTGGGAAAGTAGAGTGGTTAATACATTATTAACTGATTTAATATCCCCTTGGTTACATACAATGAATGTCGAAGATACTCAAACTAACATCGAAATTATTTTGTTTTTCTTAATTCATTTTCCTAGTGCTGTTCAATCTATTTGCACCCCTTATTTTACATCTATCTTTAATAAAACTGGTATTTGTTTTCCTAAATTGTTTGCCTGCAAAGATCAGTTAGAAATTTTATTTTCTAAATATCATGTTACATTGCTTGATTTAGATACCCTAGTTCGTATCATGAATGAACTTTTTGACACAGGCTATACACTATTTGAGCTTGTTATTGCCTTTCGCTCTTCTTCTTTGTTTACCTCTGAACTCGAGAATGAATGGATATTATTATATTTAGAAGCAGAAACTCCTTATACAAACATAACTATTCCTAGCTGGTTTATTAATATCTATAATTTAGCATGTATTAAACAAAAACTTATTTACGTAGCTGATTCTTTCTTTGACTCATCTATTTATCATCAAGCTTTTAAACGATGGCTTCTTGATGAAGGCCACTTAACTGAACATAACATGTTATCTTTGTTTTCACTTGAAGATTTCCTTAATTTTTATGATCCTTATGAGATATATGCTAAGTTAATTGATGATATTTCTGCTATGATTTCTCCTCCAAGTATTACTAGCGATATGATTAGCCGTTTAGCAGAACCATTTTTTGAATCTATTTTCTTTCACTTAAAATCTTTTTCTTTACATTCAACCATTCATGTTACAGAGTTTTCTCTATTAATTAACCTACTCAAGGTTCCTACTACTGAGTATGAAAAATCGTTTCTTTTAGATCAACTTCATAGTTTTCAACATGCTCTTTACAGTCATAATCTTGTATCCTTACTTAATGTCTCTTATATCCCTTTTGCAATGGCTCTTTTGCAGTCTTCATCTCATACTATTTCTAGTGAAAAGAAAGATGCTTTATTAGATTCCATCCCTCTTATTCTTGATCTAAGTCATTCCCTATTTGATCCGCTTTCCAAAAAAAGAAAATCCTCTTTTCATAGCTTTTTAATAGATCATTCCGTCTTAAATAAACGATCTCTTAATATGTTAAATTTAGAATTATTAAAACAGGATTCTGCTAAACTACAAGAACACTATGAAGCATTTACATTACTTGATAAATATCTCATAACACAACGAACACTATTAGAATCTGCATTAGTCACAGTTGCTCAGTTAGGATTTATCTTGTTATATCCTTTTTCAATAGCACGTACTCATTTCTTAAATTTATTTGCATCCATTCATGATTATGAATGGATTTATATCACGCATTTTCTAAAACAGTCTATCAATAATACATCTATTGAATCTATTCTCCAAAATGTCATTGGTCATCCTTCGTCTTTATCTAAGGATCGATTAAAACAATTTGCACTTACCTTGAAAGAATCTTCTTCTGATGAAGGTGCTTTAGAATCATTATTTTTAGATTTTCAAAAACATACATCCACCCATATTAGTTCACCTCACTTACCGACCGTTCAATCTCTTTTAAAAAAATTAATGATTTCTATATCTAATCAACAGCATTCCTCTTAAAAACCTTTTTATTTAATGGTATAATTATGCTTTCTTTGCGCGGGATTAGCTCAGTTGGTAGAGCGTCTGCTTGCCAAGCAGAAGGTCGCCAGTTCGAATCTGGTATCCCGCTCCACTGATTGCATATTCCTTAATTTATTTGTTTAGGATGATGAATGACTTTAATGTTATTTCTACTGTTGTAATAGCCGCTATCATTCTATTTAAGTTTCAATTAACTCATATTCCCCACTGTCTGTTTGATAAATCACACAAACACGTTCTTTTAAATTTCGAAATACTAAAAAATTTAAATGCTTTTCTTCTAAAATTAAGACCGCATCTTCTGTACCCATTGGCTTTGGCACATAACGTTGAATCGATTCTTCTTTCTTTTTTACTGATGGAGGTTTTATTGAGAGACTACTTAATGGTAAGTTCCCCTTATGTTTTTTAAGTTTTTCTTTATATTTTTTTAACTGCACCACTAATTTATCAATTAATAAATCTATACTAGAGTACATGTCTGGAGACTTCTCTTTTGCTGTTATTACAGCGCCGGATGATTTAATAATCGCGGATGCTACTTGACTTTCATCTAAAGAATGAGTTCCTTCAATATTCAAATTAATCGTAATATGTTGTATTTGATCAAAAAAATGTTTTACTTTATCTATCTTTTTCTGAGCATATTCTTTTAATGCATCGGTAATTTCAACATGATGTGCTTTAATAATAACGTTCATAGTCTTTCTCCTTTATTCTGATACTAGTATCATCATACAATTATCAAACTACTCAATACAAGTCTTCTCTAATATTAAGCCTCTCTTTTATTTACTCAAAAGTATATTATAATGATGCCTATGTTGAATCAAACTAACGCTATTATTCTTGCTGCTGGGAAAGGTACCCGCATGAA
>PBEQ01000019.1 GCA_002719695.1 bacterium
CAGCCTCTAACTCCGTATTAGGCCTAACAATCCCAACAACTGGTTGCAGTTTTTGCACCACTACCGTTTCTCATCCCTTCTTTTTTATTCTGCACTTTTTGCACCACTTCCGAAAAAAATCAATAAATAAACGAGCTTAAGTATCACAATGTAACAATGTTTTCCAGCCATCAAATAAAGACAAATCCAATGTTTCTACTTTCTGATCAAAACTAAATAAATCCTTAATGACTGACTTTGTTAATAATTGCTGCTCTACCATCAAACCAAGCCCTAATTTTACAAATGCATCCGCATTATAATACTGATGATTATCTACAGCATGCGGATAAGGGACTAAGAGAGCTAATTTTTGATACGCAATTAACTCAGCTACAGTTGTTGCTCCAGAACGAGCAATAACATAATCAGCCCAATGATATAATCGCTGCATATCATGAATATAAGGCACAACAATACGTTTAACAAAACCATCGTTAGTCTCACTTATAACCATCGGTTGATCTAAATAACGTTTCTTATATGCTTTTTCCCCCATAATATGAATTAAACACACCTCTTGTGATTCAAACCACTCATAATGATGCTCAATTATGCTATTTAACGGATTAGCTCCTTGGCTACCACCAAACACTAAACAACACCGTTTATACAGCCATGCTTGTTTTAATAACCTATCAACAATAGGATCTGGCAAATAAGAGCTACGAATAGGATTCCCACCAATAATAGTATCTCGTTTAAAAAATTTAGCTGATTCATCAAAGGTTAAGCAAACTTTTGAAACAAAACGTGCAAGAAATCTATTTGCTCGACCTGGAATTGTGTTTTGTTCAAATAAAGTAATCTGTAAACCACATGCCCAAGCAGCTAGAACAACCGGAATAGTAACATACCCTCCAAAACTATAGACATGAGTTACCGGATGTGTTTTAAAAAAACGGTATGATTGATAAAGCCCTTTAATAAAACTACCCCATTTTTTTCTTTGTATCGCTAATGCTGTATATGGATACTGGTGTCGATCTAAGATAGTTTGTGAAACACGACCTGATTCAATTAAAAAATTAAATTTTTGCTGGCCTAAAAACTGTGCTACCGCTATAGCAGGATAAATATGACCACCTGTTCCACTTGCTGTTAAAATAATCATGATCGAATCGAATATGATTTTTGCTCGTAATCATTAGAAATATTTAAAATAACCCCAACATAAAATAAAGAAGTAATTAGGGAAGTCCCTCCAAATGATATAAATGTTAAGGGTAACCCCGTTACAGGCAATAAGCCAATAACTACCGCAATATTTATAATTGCCTGAACACAAATTAACAGCCCGCACCCCATTCCTAAAAAGAAACTAAATGCCGAGTCTGTTTTTTTTACAATATGGTATGTCTTTACTAAAATTAACGTAAATAATAAAACCACAACCAGTGCAAAAATAAAACCGCCCTCTTCACAAATAATAGAAAAAATAAAATCTGAATATTGTAATGGTAAATAAAAATATTTTAATTTACTTTCACCTAAACCTAAGCCCCAAAAACCTCCTGAACCAATAGCAATTAATGATTGAATAATATGATAATTTTTTCCTAATGGATCATCCCAAGGGTTTAAAAACGCTAAAACACGCTGCATTTGATAGCTATGAGATAAGATAATAAAACAGATTGCTGTTAAACATAAACTACCGAGTACAGCGATATGTTTTAATGGCATTGGAGACAAAAAAAACAAACAACCAATAACCATTAATATAATAGCCGTATTACCTAAATCTGGCTGTAATATAACCAAACCTAAAGGAAGTGCAGCAACAAGTAATAAAGGTAAACATCCTTTTAAAAAGTTGTTTAAATAAGCTTGAGAACGATCTAAACCAACTGCAATAAATACAATCAAAACAAACTTCAACATTTCAACCGGCTGAAAACGAAACAAGCCAATATCAAGCCACCTTTGAGCACCGCCCACTTTTACACCCAAAGGTGTTAGTGTTAAAATCAAACATACAACCACAATCGCAAACAATAATCCTAAAAATCGTTTGTATAATGTATGCGGTGTAATAATCCCAATAAAGCAAGCTCCCAGTCCAATACCTAAAGATACTAAATGACGTTTAATAAAAAAATATGCATCATTATAATTTGAAAAACCAACAATAGAACTTGTAGAAATTAGCATCACAATACCAATAATAATTAATAGAGAAACTGGAATCATTAAGGTCCAATCAACCTTATGCCAATGTTGCTTCAACATAACTCGTTACTCCATTAATAAATTGATTTCCACGATCCTCAAATCCATTAAAACAATCAAAACTAGATGATGCCGGAGAAAATAGTAATACATGCCCATTTGAACCACTTTGAATGCCATAGGCAACAGCCTCTTGCAGATCCTTTACTTTAGTTACTAAAAAGTTTGGAAAGCGCTGTAACATCAACGCTTGTAAACGATCAGCAATACCTCCAAATAGAATAAGTTCGGAGACATTCTTTCCAATACAGATTACTAACTCGGATAGATCCAAGCCTTTATCATCACCACAACAAATTAAAGAAATTGTTTCCGTAAACGATTTAATACCAAGGATTGTTGATTCTGGATTCGTAGCTTTTGAATCATTAAAAATTTTTAAACCATTATAATCACAAACAAATTCTAAGCGATGCTTTAATGATTTAAACGAATGCAAACTTCTAAATGATGTATCCTCATCAAGCTCCAGTAACGCGCCAACTTTCAAAGCAATCGCCGCATTTAATCTGTTATGATCCCCCATTAAGGTTTTAACCAATCCAAAACGATCCGTAACAGCATTTTTTGAAAAAGAACTTTTCTTAGATTTCGCACAATGAATCATAGAAACAACCACATCATCATCTTCATTATAAAGCAAGTGATCATCCTCTGTTTGATTAATAAAACACTTCGTCTTTTCATGAATATACATCTCCATAGTTTTATGGCGAGCTAAATGATCCGGAGAAATATTAAGTAAAACAGCTATATCTGGACGAAAGTCTACGCAAGTTTCCAGCTGATAACTACTTAACTCTATAACAATACAAGGAAATTCATCTTCCAATCCAACATAATCAAGTAATGGGACACCAATATTGCCAGCATAAGGAATATCACACACATGAGAAATAAGAGCTGTAACTGTAGATTTTCCATTGGTTCCAGTTACCCCAATTAATGTTGGAGGATTTTTAGCGTTTTGAAACCAACGATAAGCCCACTCTATATCCGATATAATGGGAGTATTAATTTTTGGAAACGTATCTGGATTAATCCCTGGCGATGTAATAATAAGCGATGCATCGTGCACATCAACAACCTCAATATGCATTCTTTTTGCAAATGCTAAAACACTTTTTGCTGTAATCCCTGAACCTAAAACCGCAATTTTATCATTTACCATGTCATTATTAAGTATATGTTAGATTAAAGATCAAATTAAGAGGCAAATCCTAATTAAAAAATCTACTTACAAATAAAATTATCATCCTAGTAAAATATTCTTAAAAAAAGAATACAAAAAAGTTTTAAAAACAGCTATGATTTTCTAAATGATATATTTTGATCAACACATTACAATTTCGCAATTAACACATGCCCATTTATCTCGAATACTTGCTGAAACATTAGTTATTAATGACATACCAAACCATTTATTACTTCCGTTAGCCATTGCATGTCATTACCATGATCACGGCTGGCAACAATGGGAAAAGACCCCAGAAATTAACCCTAAAACCAACGCACCACTTGATTTCCAACATATTGACATTACCCAACACATCACTATTTGGATGCATTCAAGAGAAATTGCTTCCCATCAAGACCCCCTTGTTGGTTATTTAGTTAGCAAACACAACTATTATTTAAGTTCCTTAACATTAGCTAATACAATTAACGCATCTGATAAAAAGGCGCTTCTTACCTTTCAAAAAAAAGAAGCAATTATTCAAGACCAATTATTATCAGCCATTCAAAACAAGCCATCAGAAAGCCAATTAAACCGCCTCCAACACTATTTAACTATCGCCGATTATCTCTCATTAATCATTTGCTTAAATAAAACAAATCACGAAAAAATAATTAATGAAACTAAGTTATCTCTTCATAAAGACAATAATATATTTTTAATATCTTTAAACCTTAAAAATCCAATTACATACACCCTTCATGGACATAACTTAAAAAATAAAACAAATTGGTCAGAAAAAATTATAATTCAGTCTACTACTGAATAATAATAACATCCTTAATAACAATAGTATCTTTTGGAACATCACTGTATGGAGGCTTGGATTCAGTCGGAACCCTCTTTATTGTATCAACAACCTGCATTCCTTCAATCACATTACCAAACACAGCATACCCATATTGCTGCGGATTAATACTCACATGATCTAAAAAATAATTATCAACAACATTAATAAAAAACTGACTTGTAGCACTGTCAATAATTTGGGTTCTTGCCATAGCAATAGTACCTCGCTTATTTTTCAATCCATTAATCGCTTCATTTTTTATAGGACCACCCGTTTTCTTTGGTACTAAATTACTATCAAACCCACCAGCCTGAATCATAAAACCATCAATTACACGATGAAAAATCGTTCCATTATAAAAATCAGCTTTTACATAATTCAAAAAATTTTCAACTGTTATCGGAGATGAATCATTGTATAATTCAATAAAAATATCGCCCTTATTAGTCACCAACTTAACTACGGAATGTTTTTCATTTTCTAAAATAGACGTATCAATCTCTGTTTCTTTACATGATTGTAGTAAAAGCAACGAACTAATTCCTAATACCATCACTAACAACCTAAAATAAACCATAAATTTAGTGTAACGAAAAATAATCAGATTGTGTAGCCTAAATCCCAATTAGAATGATTAATCCCACTAATGCAAATACGACAAATAATTGAACAACGCGTGTTTCCGAAATCCCTAATAATTCGAAGTGATGATGTAATGGAGCCATTAAAAAAATACGCTTTTGAGTTCTTTTAAAATAAAATACTTGAATCATTACCGATAACGTCTCCAAAATATAAACAAGTCCAAGAGGAATCAATAACCAAACATCTCCTAAAGCAATTGCCATTCCTGCAAATAAAGCACCAACCCCTAATGACCCTGTATCTCCCATAAATAATTTTGCGGGGTGACGATTAAACCATAAAAATCCCATAACAATAAGTCCAAAAAAAAGTGAAAATAGCTGTAATTCTTGATTTCCTACAATATAAAACCCTAACAATGTCACCAATGAACATGTGGCCAATAGCCCATCTAAACCATCGGTCAAATTAGTTGCATTAGATGATGAAACAATAATAAAACTATAAAAAAGCAATTGAATAAAAGACAAGGGTGCAATAAAAATTATGTACGCAACCATTAAAACAACCGCAAGAAAAATTTGACACAAAAACTTTTGTTTTACAGACAACCCTTTATTTTTTTTCTTAAACAATGACAAGCAATCATCAATCATTCCTAAAATAGAAAAGAGTGTAAAAACAATCATTAGCCATAAAACAGTACTAGACCCATCAAAGAAGCCATAAAATAACCATGAAACCCACAAAGCGCCTAAAATACCAATCCCCCCTAACGATGGCGTTTGAGATTTTAATTGATGTGTCTTGGGACTTAAACCATAAATAGGTTGATATAGCTTTAATGACCGAAACAACCATAACACCCCCTGCTGAAAACATAAGGAAATAATAAAAATAAAACCCAATTTAAGATACATGATAATCTCTTAATTGCTCTACAATCTTATACATACTTATCAACCTTGATCCTTTAATAAGAATAATATCGTCATCTTTTATTTCTTCCTTTAATTGCCTCTCTAAAGAATCAAGGCAGGGAAAGTGATAATATGCTTTAACATTATCAGCTAATACAGCCATTTCAGATCCTATTAAAAATAGCATATCAATACCATAGTCCTGTGCATAGTCTTTAATATACATATGTTCTTTTTGTGATAGATTACCCAATCCATCCATATCTCCCAACACCGCAATTTTACGCCCTTCAAAACGGGAAATATACTGAAATGCATACAAAATCTGAATAGGACTAGAATGATAGGTGTCATCGAAAAGCATAAAACCGGCATTTCTAACTAATTTCATTGAATGAGCTGGTTTTTGAGAAGTTTTTATTGCATATTCAATACTTTCTAAAGGAATATTTAAATAAGCACCTATTTGATAACACCCATTAATATTTTCTGATACTTTATCATCCCCTGAATACATAATAACCTGATAACCTGTTTGTTTTGCTTTTTTCACAACCATATCTAAATACATACTTGAACTTGCTAAAAAACATACCCGTTGATCATCTTGCCATTTTAATTTTCGTCTAAATACTTTAGTCATTGCTGAAGCTACCTGATAAAGCGCCCCAATATGCTCATATGAAGCATTGCTTACCCCAGTAAAAATAATAATATCTGGCTGTATAACTTGAGTCATTATTGCCAATGATTCTTTATTAAAAAGATTAAACTCCAACAATAAAAAAGACGTGTCATAACCAGACTCTAATGTTGCAACGTACGAATCAAATAACTGCCCCTCATCTTCTTGAATTTGAACAGAGTTAAATTGTTGTAACAAAATATTTTTAAGCATATATTTCATGGTTGATTTTCCAGAAGATCCAACTAAAGCAATAATCTTACATGATAATTTCCGCCGATATGATTTTACATATGAAAAGAAATCTACATCTAAAACATGAGCCCCTTTCTCAATAACATAATTTAGATACCCCTCCGTTTGATCATTAACTCCCTTAATAGGAATAAAATAATCCCCAGCTTTTACATGATTTAAATCAATCGAAATGTTCACTAATATCCCAACTCTGTCAAAACAGCTTTTAAAATCTCAGAATCAGAAAAAGGAAAACTCGTTTCTCCTATAATTTGATACGATTCATGCCCTTTACCAATAACCAAAACAAGATCATTGTCTTTTGCCTTCAAGCATAGTGTTTCTATTGCTTTTTTACGATCTAAAATAACCTCATAATGATGTTTTGAATCTATACCAGTCACCATATCCTTAACAATTTGCTCAGGTTCCTCTGTTCTTGGATTATCCATGGTTATAATACTATAATCGGCCAGCTTACTAACCAGCTCTGCCATCATAGGTCTTTTTTTTCTATCTCGATCACCACCACAACCATAACATACCAATACAGAGCCGCCCCTCTTTTGAACTTGCTTTCTAGCTGCATTTAATACAACTTCTACACCATTAGGAGAATGGGCATAATCAACAACAACACTAAAAGGCGCATGTGAGCTAATAACTTCAAACCTACCATTAGGTGGTGCCAACGACGTTAATACCTCGACACTTTTTTTATAATCAAATCCACATGCTAGTAAAATTGCTAAAGCCGCTTTTTTATTTAAAATCTCAAAGTCTGGAACATCAAGGCTATCAAACTCTAGCTCAACATGCTGAAAATCGTGTGGGAAAATTTTTTGACATGCCAATTCATCCATAAAATCGTATTTAACTTGCCGATAAGCCTCCATTGTTTTATGAAAATCTAGATGATCTTGAGATATGTTTGTTAGACACTTAACATCAAAGTTTATTTCAGCAATTCGCTGCTGAGCAATTCCATGTGATGATACCTCCATCACAAAATACGTCCCTCCCATCATAAGGTGCTGATGCATGTTAGAAAATGTGTCTAATGATTCTGGCGTTGTTAGATTATGAGATAACGTTCCTTGAATAAAAACATTTTCTCCCAACGCCTTTAAGGCTTGCGTCACAAAATGACACACTGATGATTTCCCATTTGTTCCTGTAACGCCAATAACCTTAAGTTTATTAGATGGAAACTCATAAAACTGATTCGCTAATTGAGCCATCTCTTTTCTTGAAACTATTAAAATTTCACGAGCACCTCGTTTAAGAGCTTCCTCTTTATAAGCGTCTCCTCCAGGAAGACAAAGAAAAACATCACCCTTAGCTACTTTTCTTGAATCATAGGCATACATGTTGTTTGAAATTATAACAATGACTATGATATTATTCTAACTAAAATACCTAAAAAACGAGCATTAATCCGTGAATCCAAAATTAGATCCCCTAGTAAAAGAGTATTGCGACACGAAAAATGCTGCAATTAAAGAAAAAATTTTAAAAAACTACCAGCCTCTGATTGAATATATTGCTCGAAAATTAGCATTTAATAAAAATGACATTGATGATTTAATCCAAGTTGGCTCAATAGCATTAATTAAGGCTTTAGATCGGTTTAAATTAGAAAAAAACACTGAATTTTCTACCTTCGCAACACCCAATATTATTGGAGAAATTAAACATTACTTTAGAGATAAAAGCAAAATAGTTAAAGTTCCAAGAAAAATCCAAGAACTATACTCCCGCGTAAAGAATGAAATTTACAATGCACAAGTTAATGGAGCCCAATTAACAATCAAAGACATTGCAACTAAATTAGATGTAGATGAGGAAAAAGTTATAGAAGCAATGGAAGCAGGCCAAAATATTAAGGTAGTTTCCCTAGATGCACCATCATACAAATCTGATTCATATGGAAGTAGCAATGCAGAACCTACTATCATTGATCAAATAGGCTCCTCTAATCAAGAAGAAGATACCCTCCTAAACAAAGAAACATTAAAACAAGCTATTTTAAAATTATCCACGCGAGAAAGACGAATCATCTATCTACGATTTTACGGAGGTTTATCGCAAGCAGAAATTGCAGAGAGACTGGAATTATCTCAAATGCATATCTCCAGGCTTCTTTCAAAATCTATCAAACATCTTCAAGAGGAGTTAAATCGAAATTGACAAAAAAACTTACCCAAGAAACAATTAAAGACCATATTATTCATCGTTATGAAAACTTATTACTAGACTCTATAACCACATCAGGTACCGAAGACTTTTCTGGCAATTTATCTCTTGATTTAAAAGAAAACGATGCATTAAATCGTTCAATTTTTTTAAAAAAACACCTAGATAACAAACTAACACTACAAACACCTATCTTTATGGAAATACTAGCTTTAGCATCTATCGTTGTTAGCGGAAAATTAAAGAAAAATGAAATGGTTATATTTGCTGCTATTTCTAATTTTGAATTACATTCTCATCATACACCTCATGCCCTAATTAAAGGTCATGTAACTCGCTTAAATGCAAAAAAAAACTTTTTAAAATACAAAGGAAGTATAAACCAAAGCAACAGAGTAATTGCAACAGGGGAAATGACAGCCTTTTTTACAGAAGTTTCACACTCAAACACACCTGAAAAAACACCATTTACTCCCCCAACAAAATCGATATATCCCATAAATAAATCAAATCGTCATAAACATAAGGAAATGATAATTGCAGATGACCTATTAAGCGCTAATGATTCAATCATCACACGCTATACATACCCAAATAATCATACACTAATAAAGGGTCACTTTCCTGGAAACCCCTTAATGATGGGTGTCATGCAGTGGATGAGTATCGAAGATGCTTTATGTGCCTACCTAGAATATAGTAATATTTCTGAATGCTGCCAGTGGCAATGTGATGCAGCTATCTACAATCAGCACGGGCATAAAATCGCAGATTTTAAAAGTATTACCTTACAAAGCTGGATTAACCGCCCTAACACCCTAAATCAAGTAGAAATTACAGCAACAAGACGCATCAACTTTCGAAACATGGTTAAACCCGACGATACTATCTATACTGTTATTTCAAACCTAACAAAATTATGAAAATTTTAGGAATAGATCCAGGTTTAGCAACAACAGGTTATGGAATTATAAATGTAGAAGGTTCAAAACTATCAATTATTGATTATGGAATCATAACCACTCCAGCAGATAAAAAGTTGCCAGAACGCTTAGAAATAATAGCATCGGCTTTTAAAAAAATACTGACAGATCATCAAATTGATGAAGTAGCCGTAGAAGAACTTTTTTTTAATAACAATGCAAAGACAGCGCTAGCCGTAGCACAAGCAAGAGGTATTTATTTGCTTATAGCTCAAGCATCAAAAATCCCTATCGAATCATATACACCCTCCCAAATAAAAGCTGGAATTTCAGGATACGGTCAAGCTAGTAAACCCCAAGTTCAATATATGGTTCAAAAATTACTAAATTTAAAAGAAAAACCAAAGCCTGATGATGCCGCAGATGCACTTGCCATTGCTATCTGTCACAACAATAGCCGTACTACCAACAAAGCATTGCAAGCAACACCACAATAAAAAACGTAAGCAATACAAAAATGAACTCAACGAGCGATTCTTTAAGAACCTATATTAATCTTTTACAAGACTATAATACTCATACCAATATTTACTCCAAAGCATCTTATGATAAACTTGACTTTCATATTAACGACAGCATAACATTGGCTGAAATCATTACAAACAGCAATCAAACTGTCTTTGATTTTGGAGCAGGCTCTGGCTTTCCCGCCATCCCAATTGCAATTCAAAATAAAAACAACAAAGTGTACGCAATTGAATCTAAATCACGAAAAACAAACTTTCTTTCTACTGTTAAAGAGACATTAGATTTATCAAACCTAATTATAGTTAATAAAAACCTATTTGAATGGATACCAATAGAAAAACCAACTATTATTACAGCTAAAGCTTTTTCAAACCTAGAAAAAATAGAAATAATCGCAAAAAAACTAAAGTTAAAAGACCTTTCAATTTACATTCCTATTAGCAAAAAACAACAAGAAACTTACAAATTTTTAAAAACCGTTTCCTTTATTTCAAAAAACAATTTTTTATATCTTAAAAAACGTATTTAAGCCCTATTTAGCAGCTAATAACTCTACTAACTTATATAGCTCTTCTTCTGAGGAATAAGAAAAAGAAACACGACCTTTCTCAATAGATCCAGAACATCTAACTTTAACACCACTGGCTAAACAATTTGTTTTAATTCGATCAAAAAAAGGCATATGCTTTTCAATAACAACCTCATCTTCTGAAGACAACATAGACAACTGCTCAGTCTCGTTATTAAGCATACTTACTTTATATTCAACATCACGAACACTTAATTTTTCATCAATGATCTGACTTAACAACACCCCCATCTTAGATTTATTATCTAGCCCCAACAATGCTCTAGCATGCCCTTCTGAAATCAAATTATGTTGAATGGCACTCTTAACAGTATCTGGCAATGAAATTAAGCGTAATATATTAGTAACAGCCGATCGGCTCTTTCCAAATAACTCAGCAATCATATTATGAGTGTATTTAAATTCAGATATTAAACGTTGATAGCCCTCTGCTTCTTCAAGAGGGTTTAAATTTTCACGATCTAAATTTTCTACCAAAGCAAGCTGCAGCGACTCTAAGTTACTAACTTCTTTAATTATTGCAGGCACAGCCTTATAACCAGCCATACGACAGGCTCTTAAACGTCTCTCTCCAGCAATAAGCTCATAAGTCCCTCCATCTAAAGGCCTAACCAATATTGGCTGAGCTAAGCCATTTTTATTTATAGAGTTTATCAGTTTATTTAAAGCCTCTTCATCAAACATCGTTCGTGGCTGATATTCATTAGCTTTTATTTTCTCGACAGGAATCTCTACAATAGACCGCCCACCACCAACAAAAGAACGCCCAAAAACAGCATCCAAACCTCTTCCTAACTTAGATATTTGTTTTTCACTTTTCGACACGATTCATAACCTCCTTAGTTAAATCTGAATAAGCCTCCGAACCAGCACAATTAGGCTGATACAGCAAAATCGGAATCCCATGGCTAGGCGCCTCCGTTAATTTTATATTTCTCGGAACAATCGTCTGAAACACCAATCTCTTAAAAAATCGACGGGCATTATCTACAACCTCTCTATTCAACGCTGTCCGTTTATCAAACATCGTTAATAAAATCCCTGCAATTTCCAAACTCGGATTTAAATGTAAGCGAACATTCTCTAACGTTGTCACCAAGTGAGAAATACCTTCTAAGGCAAAATACTCACATTGAACCGGAACCAAAACATAATCAGATGCAACAAGGCCATTCAAGGTTAACAACCCCAAAGAAGGTGGGCAGTCAATAATAATAAAATCATAAACCTCTCTTAACGGATCTAATAATTTTTTCAAATATGTTTCACGTGAAACATGATCCACCAACTCCAGTTCTAGTGCCGCCAAATTTTGAGATGAAGGCAGAACATGAAGCCCATCAAAAGCTGTGGGATAAACACACTCATGAAGCTTCTTCTTATCGGTCAACGCATCATAGATATCAGCCGCCACCCTCTCATGATCGACACCAACCCCAGATGTAGCATTCGCCTGAGGATCTAAATCAACCAACAAAACCTTTTTATTTTCAACAGATAAAAACGACGCTAAATTAATCGCCGTCGTTGTCTTGCCAACACCGCCCTTCTGATTAGAAATAGATATAACATACGATCTCAGAGACATATATAAAATAATAACACCATGGATAAAGAAAATAAACAAACAAGAACTACTTGCAAGTAAAAAAACCTTGAATTATAGTAAATCTAATACCCATGACAAAACAAACAAAACAACAAACAAAAATAAAATCAGGCATCGAAGGTCTTGACCAACTAACATACGGGGGCCTCCCATCAGGAAAATCCTACTTAATATCAGGAGAACCCGGAACTGGAAAAACAATCCTTTCCCTACAATTTATACTAGAAGGTTTAAAAAACAATGAAAAAACCATCTACATCTCCATAGACGAAAAACCAGAACACGTCATAAACGACGCTAACGCACTTGGATGGGACCTTCAGCACTACCTTCAAAACGAAACCCTTAACATCATCGACATAACCAACTACTTCGGCTCAAGCAAAGACAAAGAAGGAAACACAATCGATTCAAAGATAATCGTTTCAAAAATTACAGACTTCATTAAATCAATAAACCCAACCAGAATAGTAATCGACCCAATAGCACCACTCATCCTATCAGACAACTCCATCCCCGATGTCATTGAATACATACGCTCCCTTATATTTGAAGTAGAGTCCATAAAAAACTGCACAACATTACTAACATCCTACATACCGGTAGGCTCAAATAAAGTCAGCTTTTTTGGAATCGAAGAATTTGCATCATCCGGAATAATCCACCTAAAACTCCACCCTCATAACAACAAACGAATCCGAACAATATCAATCCGAAAAATGAGAGGGACCCAAATAGACCTCTCTGAATACAGCTTCGAAATATTACCAAACAGAGGAATCGTACTTAGACAAGCATTGTAATGACAAAAATAGTTATCGCAGACGACGAATCCAACATTCTCACCCTACTAGAAATTATGCTAAGAGACCTTGATGCAACTATCTTTTCTGCCGAAAACGGAGAAGAAGCTGTCAAACTAGCATTAAATGAAAAACCTGACTTAATTATATCAGATATCGTTATGCCCAAAATGAACGGGTTTGAAGTATGCCGTCAAATTAGAAAAAACAACGACATCGAAAACACACCAATCATACTTCTATCCGCCCTCGGTGACGAATACAATAAGCTAACAGGGTTTGAAGAAGGCGCCGATGACTACATAATAAAACCCTTCAATGTTGAAGACCTTAAAACACGAGCTCAAACTCTAATTGAAAAATATCAAGCAAAACAAAAATCAACAACAAAAACCTTAAACGTTTCACGTGAAACAACATCATGCACAACAGGCATCCCCGAATTAGATAACAACTTAAAAGGTGGAATCCCCTCAGGATCAAACATCCTCGTACTTGGCGAAACAGGAAGCGGAAAATCAACCTTCTGCAGAAACTTCATAACAACCGGCCTACTAAATAAAGAACACTCCCTAATCATAGCCATTGATGATGACCCAAAAAAAACAAGAGATAAACTAAACGAACACCCAAGAATCAACACAGAAGCCTATGAAAAAGACAATTCACTTCGCTTTATCGACGCATATTCATGGTCATCCCTAACACCTAACGACAAAGAAAAGTTTTCTGTCTCAGGCACCCTAGAACTAAACCAGTTAGGAGGCATCATAGCTGACGCAAGTAACGAAATAGGCCAAAGCATCCAAGCAAAAACAGGGGGAAGGCGCCTCATAGACTCCATATCAAGCCTTTTAATTAGCTTTGACCTCGGATCAGCTCAGCGCTTTTTAAACCAAATAGCACGAACTAGCGCCGCCTTTGGAGATGTAACTACACTATTTGTTCTCGAAGAAGGCACGGTCGACGAAACTATTCTTAACAATGTCAAATACATCATGGACGGTGTCATAGAATTTAAAAAAGACAACAACATACGATATTGCCGAGTAAGCTCAATGAAATGGTCATCCTTTGATTCAAGCTGGATACAACTAACTAACTAACTAACTAACTAACTAACTAACGTGTAATCAAATGAATAGTCTGCCTTCTTCTAGTGCCAACAGAAACCATCTTTATCTGAACACCAGTATAAGATGCAATATACTCAACATAAGCCTTTGCACTGGCAGGTAATTCAGAAAAATCTGTCATCTGAGATATATCCTCAGACCACCCTGGCAACGCTTCATACACAGGCTCACAGGATGAATACACATCCAAATCTAAAGGAAACTCATCCAACAACTCTCCATCAACAGTTTTATAATGAGTACAAACCTTAATAGATTCCAGCCCATCAAGAACATCCAGCTTCGTTAAACAAATCTCAGTAATCCCATTAACACGAATAGCGTACTTCAAAACAACCAAATCAAGCCACCCACAACGCCGAGGACGCCCCGTCGTCGTTCCAAACTCCCCACCTTTTTTCCTCAATAACTCACCAAACTCATCATGCAACTCTGTAGTAAAAGGCCCCTCTCCAACACGAGTTAAATAAGCTTTCGTAACACCAATAACCTTCTCGATTTTATGAGGCCCAACCCCCGCACCTACGCAAGCAGCACCAGCAACAGGATTCGAAGACGTAACATAAGGATACGTACCATGATCAACATCTAATAAAGTCCCCTGAGCACCCTCCATAATAACCGATTTGCCAGCGTTTATAGCCTCATTAATGAACAACGAGGAATCAACAACGTAAGGCTTTAATTGCATTCCATACCCATGATACTCATCAACAACCTGATCAATATCATAATCAGATTCTGAATAAACCTCGCCCCAATTTTGCCGAAGCAATTTCTTTTTTAACGTCTCCTTTTTAAGCAAATCTTGAACTCGAATCCCCGTTCTAGCAACCTTATGCATGTAAGCAGGACCTATCCCCTTACCGGTTGTCCCTATTTTTTCTTGATGCCTCTTTGCCTCCTGCTTGGAATCTAACTGACGATGAAGAGGTAAAATAACATTGGCAATACTTGAAATTTTTAATTTAGATGGATTAACCGAAATACCCTGAGCTCGCAAGGTTTCCATCTCTTGCAAAATAACCGCAGGATCTAAAACAACACCATTGGCAATAACTGAACAACAACTATCATACAAAATACCAGACGGTATTAAATGAAGCTTAAATGTACTCTCACCAACACAAACTGTATGCCCCGCATTATTACCTCCCTGATAACGAACAACATAATCTGTTCCCTCTGCTAAAATATCCGTAATTTTCCCCTTCCCCTCATCTCCCCACTGCGTCCCAACTAATACATATACTGTCATATCCCTTCCTATTTAACAAAAATTTTTCAAAACCTATAAATTATACCAAAGTAAAAACACTGACTCAAATAATATTTTAGGAAAAATATCGACTCTGCCAATCTGAAATATATTTATAAGCACGAATAACCCCCACCATAAAGGGAGAATGAGCCATAATAGATTCTATACACCCATCATCAATACCACCAATAGCAACATATGGAATATCTAAAGATTTTACCGTTGATAAATAATCAAACCCTATACCAGCCCTCCCAGGCTTGGATGGCGTTTCAAAAACAGGGCCCACACTAATGTAATCACTTCCTTGCTTTTTAGCCTCAACCCCCTGATCAAAACTATGAGTCGTTCTTCCAAAAATTTTATCATCCCTCCACAAACACCTTAACGCATCAACAGGAATTTCATCCTGACCGGTATGAACGCCATCAGCATCAACCAACATAGCAACATCAACATAATCATTAACAATAAAAGGAACATTATAATTCCTCGAATAACCAGAAAGCTCTTTAGCCTTATTAAAAACAACATCCTTCGACTCAACCTTTGACCTTAACTGAACCATTGCACACCCCAAACGAATCCCCTTCTTAAGCACATCCACATCATCAGAAATCAAATAAACACCTCGCCGAATGGAAAGCTTACTAACAAGCAACAAAACAGCTGCCTCTAAATCATAAACATCATAACGAAATTGATTACACACAGCCTCCCCCGTATATTCCTCCAAAACACGAAGCCCCTCTTCAACTCGTTTAAAGTTAGCCGTTAAAACATCCTTAATACTAGCTCTTTTACGGGGGATCTCTCTAGCCCTAACATCGCTCCCCCTCATTCTTGCATGAAGCTGAGCAGTTGTTTGAGGAAATAACTGATTAAGATCTTTTCGAAGTGTAGCAAGTTTTGTAGTTAGCTCTTCTTTAGAACAAACAAAACGAACATACTCCTCTATAACCCGCAACCCCTCTCTAACACGGTTAGCATTAGCATCAACAATGGCATCAAACATAAAAAGCAGTGTAATAAATATAAACCAACAAATCAACTAATGATAACACCAAAGGATTCACGTGAAACATCTTTACATAAAAATTTAATCACTAACACCCGGTTTATTACAAACAAAACCAATGATTCACGTGAAACATATATAAAAGAACAAAAACTACTAAACAGAAAAAAACTATTACAAGACTTATTACTTAATCAAAAAAAGAATTACAATAAGCTAGAATGAATCACTTCTGTTATACTCCTAAGTATGCAACGTATGGTTCTATACAAACTTCAAAACAAGCCCGTTCTTGAATCAAAAGCATTTGAAGCTTTGCAATCATTATGCCACATGCAACCTGAAAAAATAGCCATAATATGTAATAACAGAGCTATTGCAGCTAATTTAGAAACATATTTAAGAGACGTATCTAACACTCACTACACACCACAAATCATATCTTTAAATGATTTAATTGACCTGTCCTTTGTAAACACATTTTCAAAAAACAAACACCTGCTGCTTCTATACATAAAATCATATCTATACCACTTTCAACACATACCCTTTCGTAACGCGATTTATCAGTCTCAGCTATTAATGGAAAACGCCTTGCAACTGTTTATTTCAATGGCAACAAAAAAAACGCATATTAATAAAAAAAGGACATTATTTGATAGTGAAGAATCTTATTTATTAAGTGATTTATTCCATGAATTCAATGATTACCTAGCAATAAACTACAGTATTAAATTAAAAAACTTTTACAAAACACCTCTCTCTCATCACAAATTAAATCCAATCTCAGAATTATTTTTCATTAACACTACTATAAAATACCCGTGGGAAAAAAACTGTATCGCAAAAATAACACAATCGAAACACTCCTCCTGGCTACTTGATACCAACTTAGAGCAAGAAACAACATGGCTTATCCAGTCTTTTCCCCAAATTCAATCTATTACAGAATCCGAACAAGAAGCGGCACCTTTAACTATCTGTGAATTTAAAACCCATCTTGAAGAAATAAATTTTGTCCTCGAAAAAATTTATACTATTTTAAAAACAAAACATCCATCGCCTATCACAATTGTCACGCCAAATAACAAAACCTATCAGCAATCATTAGAACTTCTCTTACTTCAACATAATATTCCAAACCACAATAAAGAAACAGCAAAACCCTTGGTTAACGCCTTCATTAGTTTAATAAACTTCATTCATAAACCATTAACGCTCGATACCATTGACACTCTAACAAGCAATGCTTGGTTACAAAAAATTGTAACATTTGACATTATTATAGATATTCCATTTATCAAGGTATATCTCGACTCAAAAAACAAAAAACAAACTCTCGACAATGCACTTGCTCTTATAGATGCTTCCACCGACAAATCGAAAATCAATGATTTGTCTTATATTGATAAGCAAATCAACGCTCTTTGTCTATTAAAAAAACATTACGACTCCATCTCGAATACTGCGTCCTCTAAGTGTTGGCTATCATTCTTTACAAATATAATAAATATCTTTGAGTCTTTCTCATCTTTAGAACAAAAAAACAATTCATTAAACAAAAAAAAGGATCATATTCTTGATTTTATAACACAGGAATTTACATGCTTAAATACGCTATCTTCTAATGAAAAAAGCAAAGATCTCTATTGTAACTGGCTAATTCAAGCATTGCGTTTCCGCTACATCCACTACGATTCAGAAATTTATCCAGTAACCATATCATCTATCGAAACAACCTCGTTTACACATGATCGTAGTTACTTTGTCTTAGGCGTCAATCAGACAATGTATCAAACACTAAGTAGTAACAGAGACTATTTTGAAACAATAACATCATTTCATCAGCCAATAATCCAAAACCCCAATACCTCTGTTATTAATATGCTACTTTTAAATTTAAACAACTCTATTTCACAACCAATACTAACAAGCTCAAAAGAAGTTAATGAATCACAAACAATCCCTCTTGATAACATTATAACAACCCCAATGACTATGTCTAAAGAAATCACGCCCTGTGATAAACCTATTAACTCCAAAATCCCTAATACGTCTCTAAATAACAACATTCCAACAATAAAATTTAACGATTTATCAGCAACTATGATAGATACATACCAAAGTTGTCCTATTAAATTTTGGTTTCGCTACATCTTAAAGCTTGAACCTCCAACCCCGGAACAACATGATATCTCCAATAAGGACTGGGGGATTACAGTTCATACCATTCTTGAGGAGTTTAATAACTGGTTAAAAAATAATCCGTCTCCAACCAAGTCACTATCATTATCAAAACTAACTGACATTTGTAACCAACTCTTGAGTAAAAAACCAAAGAGCGCTGCCTGGGCTATTAAAAAACAAAAATTATTAGGATCAACTCAATTCCCTGGTCTTATCAAAGAAATTATTAAGTTATATCATAATAATGACTATTTACAAAAACCTCATTCTACAGAAAACAAACAAAGATTTAAGATCAATAACGTCACTATTAATTCTGTTGTTGACGCTCTTTTTGATACACCAACAGGTCAAGTAATCGTAGACTATAAAACGGGAAAAACAATAGCAAAGCCCTCTGATATCCAACATTGCCGCTCTCTCCAAATGCCTATTTATTTATTATCAAATGCAAGCAGTAATATTGAGGCTTTAATTTATTTTCAAATCCATAATCTTGAAAAGACTACCGTTATTATCCCTGCTTGCCAAAAAATCTTTAAAGAAACCTATCTAGAAAAACGAAAGCGGCCGTTTGAACTATCTCAGGATTTTCTTAACAAAGTAAAAACTCATATCTCTACCCTTATTGACCTAATACAAGAAAATCATTTTTCACATGAAACACTTATAAAAAATACAAATAATACACCATCCACGATGTGTTCCCACTGTTCTTATAATATTGCTTGCAGAAAAGATCCTTTCTTATGAAACTTACTGAAAAACAACAAGAAGCGATCACCCCAAAAACAAACATCTTAGTTGAAGCAGGAGCTGGTTCTGGAAAAACAACATTATTTGTCGATCGTTATTGTAATCTTCTTAGAGAAAATAAAGAATTAAAACCAACCCAAATCCTTAGCTTATCATTTACAAACAAAGCTGCATCTGAATGCCTTGAAAGGATTTATCAAAAAATAGCAACAGAAGCTTCATCTAACCCCCATTTTAAATCACTTATCCCCTATTTATACAACGCACCAATAACAACATTTCATGGTTTTTGTAAACACTTACTACAACACTACGCCTTTTATTTAAACATATCACCTCTATGCACTGTGTTAAGTGACGATGAAAGCCAATTTCTTATTAAAAAAGCTATTTCCTTATGTATAAAAAACGCACTTCAAACTGACCATCAAGCCATAACATATTATTTGCTTGAACAGACGCAATCACGACTAGAAAAAGACTTGCTTATATGTTTTAAGCAAAAAACAATTACTAATAGCTTTAGCAAAAAAAAAATCCAAAGCTTTACCCCCCTAACACAGGCACTATTACAGTTATTTAAGGAAGCTAACGAGCTATACACCAAAGAAAAGAGTCTCTTAGCAGCACTAGATTATGAAGACCTAATTGATAAAACAAATCAATTACTAGACATACACTTTATTCAAAAAAAATTACAAGACACCTATCACTATATCATGATTGATGAATGCCAAGATACAGACCCCCTTCAATGGAACATTATTACCAAACTAATTGATGATTATGATCCTTTTAAGAAAACAAAATTATTTTTAGTTGGCGATACCAAGCAATGTATCTACCGCTTTCGTGGTGCTAAATTATCTTTTTTTTCAGAATTAACAGCTTTATTTAATCAAAACAACCATACCGCCCACGTTGTTTCACTTGTTGATAATTTTAGAACTAGCCCACACCTATTAACAATCTTAAATCCAATTTTCAAACATATCTTTGAAAAAACAACGGCTACATTAACACCATTCAAGCCTCTTAACTCTCAGCTTAAATCAACTGGATCACTGCAAACATTTTTTCTTAAAGACACAGAAGATGAAGTCATGGAGTTTTTTGCTATTCATACATTTCTTAAAGATCACATAAAAGAAAATGAAACCATCGGTATTCTTGCACGAGAAAGACAATACTGCGAAAAACTATTTAACTATCTTAAAGAAAAAGGCCACCCTGTTCAAACAGATAAACAAAAGGGGTTTTTCTCTCAACAATTAATTATTGATTGTTATCATTTAATTAGAGTCTGGGTTTATCCCAACGATTTTTTATCCTGGAGCTCTCTGCTTCAATCACCTTTTTTTGGATTCACACAACGATTATGCCAGCATGTTCTTGCAAACCAAGAAATAAACCTTATTGATAAACTAAGAAAGACATTGTCTAGCGCTATTTCCTTTGATGATGAAGCAATTAATCTGATGAATAACGCCCTCACATTACTAACATCCTGGAAAAATAACAAACTAACCTCATCATTATCTAAACAGCTTTCCTCAGTTTTATATTCTGAATTAGGTATTAACTATGTCAAATCAATTCCCAATGGAGAGTATCAAATAGAAATATTTCTCTCATTAGTAATCTCCCTAGAAAAAAATGAAAGGCAAACACAAAAATCACTAGTTGATCAATTAGCATTTAAACTCTCCATACATGACAGCGCCTTTGATATGCCTCAATCAAGTATAAACCCCATTTCTATCATGACGATTCATGCAGCAAAGGGCTTAGAATTTGATACCGTAATCGTTGCTGGTTGCCACAAAGCCTTTCCTCTTAGAAAAGCTTCTCCTGTTATAATCCAAAATAATTTTTGTCATACCACTACTCAAGATGATCATGATAAAGGCTTACGAAACACTTTTTTTTCTCAAGAAGAAAAAGACGTTCTTGATGAAGAAAAAAGGCTTTTTTATGTTGCATGTACGCGTGCAAAAAAACAGCTTTGTCTTACAGGTCTCTATCATAAAAACACAAAAAAACAGCTTTTTTCCTACTTATCATTCTTAAAAGCACTTCCAAACTATCAAGAAACCGAAACATCTGTTTCATTTCAAAATAATACCGAAACCATTCACATCCCCTGTGAGTTTCAAACACCTCAGGAAAAAGATAGTAATCTGGTAATAGAATCACACAACAAATCTCTTTCTAGTGTAAAAGAACCTCTCTCAGTTTTAATTAAAGAAAAAATAGCTATTTCTGACCTAACAGCAAAACAAAATCAAACACTATCCCTAACATCCTTTCAACATAGTTTAAAAGGAACACTTATTCACGAAAGCATTATGTACCTACTATCCTGTGACACATGTTCCTTAAATCAATTAAAACAATTTTGTATAAGCCTTCCTAACTATTCACTAACAACAAAAGCCTTTCAAGACGATATTGATACAACTCTCTCGGTTCTACTAACCTCTACTGTAATATCAAACTTAAAATCCAAAAACTATATCTTTGAATATCCTTTAACCTATTCTAATCAACAAAAAACACTTATTGGTAGAGCTGATGCTATTTCTATTACCTCTTCAAAAACCTTTTTGTTAGAAATAAAAACAGATAGTTGCAAATCGATAGAGATCCTTTTAAATCGCTATCAAACACAGCTTGATTATTACGCTCTTTGTATCATGAATTCAAATAATAAACCTATTGATGCTAGTTTATATAGTAGTCACCTAGATAGAATTATCACCATTAACTACACCATTAATCATATAGCCACGTTAAAGAAGACATATCAGCTTAAATAATACTTGCATAACAAACACGTTAAACACCTTATAAAACCGTTAATATTTTTTGCTGCACTTCTTGTAATTCATCTTCTGCCGCCTGTTTAGCATGTGAAAAAGCAAAGGTCTCCATACTAATAATTGGTACCAAATGAAGATGTGCATGTGGAACTTCTAACCCTGCAATTATACTACCTACACGCTGACACTCAACAACAGCCTCTATGGCTTTTACAATTGGTTTAGCAAACACAAACAAATCCCCCAATATCTCATCTGACAAATCATAAAAGTGGTCAACTTCTAACTTAGGAATAACCAAAGTATGCCCCTGGGAAATAGGTCTAATATCTAAAAATGATAAAAACCGATCATCCTCTTTTATTTTATATGAAGGAATGTCACCTACGATAATCTTAGAAAATAAACTTGCCATTGATTTTTATCTTACATCATATGTAATCAGCTTGTATACTGAAATCAATGATTTATCATGTTAAAGGAATTCTTATAGAAATTTTACCCGACTCCGTTATACTTGATATAAACGGCATTGGTTACCAAGTTATTATTCCAGGATCATATCAACAACACCTTCCAAAACTTGGAAACACCTTAAAACTTTTTACTTATTATCATGTAAGAGAAGATCAACAAACGTTATTTGGGTTTATGTCTGTTCAAGAAAAAGAATGTTTCAATAAATTAACAAGCGTTTCTGGTGTTGGTCCTAAAGTTGCTGTAAAAATTTTATCTGAACTTTCTATTCATGAGCTTTCCTCTGCCATTTTTAGCAATAATATTAATACGCTCGTTAGTATTTCTGGAGTTGGAAAAAAAATGGCCGAAAGATTAATTATTGAGTTAAAAGATAAATTAGATATGATAGAAACAGCACCATCTTCGGTTTCTTCACTTCCAAATAGTGCCTATTTAGATGATCTTTCTTTAGCACTAAAAACCCTTGGTTACTCCAAAGAAGAAACAAAATCTCTTATATCCAAAGCTGGCAATCAACTATCGGAAACGGACCCCATCGAAACCTCAATAAAAACGGTTTTAAAACAAATTTAAGGCGAAAAACTTATATTACCAACACTTTATCAACAGCCCTGTTGATAACTTTGTGGATAAATATTTTTTCTTGTTTAACTAAGTTCAAATTTTTTTGTATTTCTACTAAATTCTTTACTTAAATTTAGTTGTGTTACCTTTTTTTAAGTCTTCCCACAACACTTATTGAAATATGTGTATAAATTGTGGATAATTATAGTTATTAATAGGAGTTATCAACAAGATGCAAGACTTATGGAATAAAATCACGTATTGCTTAAAAGAAAATCTTTCAGGCGCTGGTTATCAAACATTAATCTCTTCAGCAACACCAAAATCTTTTGAAAATAATATCTTAACCATTGAAGTTCCTAATTTATTTTCAAAAGAATGGATAAAAGATAAATGTGAACCAATTATCCGAGAAAACTGCGACGATATTACATACGATATCTTAATCGATTACGTTATTTTAGAAGCAGCTGAAACGAAAAAATCCGAACCGTTACAATTACAAATGTTTAATAAAAATCAAAAAGAAGAACCCCTAAAAGAAACATCCTTTAACCCGAAATACACATTAGAACGGTTTATTATTGGTGATAATAACCGGTTTGCTTTTGCTTCATCTGAAGCTGTTTCAAAAGCACCTGCAAAAGCTTATAATCCATTATTTATCTATGGACCTGTGGGATTAGGAAAAACACATTTGCTACATGGCATTGGCAACCAAATACAAAATGAAAAAAACTTTACAGTAAAGTTGGTTTCATGCGAAAAGTTTACAAATGACCTCATTAATGCAATCAAAATGAGAGCAGTTGAAAAGTTTAGACAAAAGTATCGTACCGTTGATGTGTTGTTGGTAGACGATGTTCATTTTCTAGCAGGAAAAGAACAAACGCAAGAGGAGTTTTTCCATACATTTAATGATTTATATAACCTAAGTAAGCAAATTATCTTAACATCTGATAGGCCTCCTAAAGAAATCCCAACTCTTGAAGATAGACTTCGAACACGTTTTGAATGGGGTTTAATCGCTGATATCCAAGCCCCTGATTTGGAAACACGTATTGCTATTTTACAACAAAAGGCAGAGCTTAATAGCTATGAAATAACCGATGAAATACTCCATTTTATTGCGACACAAATTCCAACAAACGTTAGAGAAATGGAAGGTGCATTAACTCGCATTTTTGCTTATGCATCATTATTAAATACAGAAGTAACATTAAACATAGCAAGCACCGTCATTCGTGATTTAGTTGGAATTAAAAAGGAAAAACCATTAACCATTACAACAATTCAAAAAAAAGTTGGTGATTATTTTAGTATATCCCCTGTCGAACTAGCATCTAAAAGTAGAACAAAGGATATCGCAAACGCCCGTCAAATTTGTATGTATTTAGCTAGAGAATTAACCAATATGTCGCTTCCAAAAATCGGTGAAAGTTTTGGTAATAGAGATCACACAACAGTTATGCACGCTTGCGATAAAATAAAATCACTAATAAAAATAGATAGTGATTTAAAAAATATCATTAATATTTTAATTACAAATATAAAACACGACTCCTAATAAAAAACCTAGAAAAAGTATTTCCTTTTTATCTCTTAATTTCCTATGCAAAACCTGTTAATAAGTGTGAATTACTGTGAATAATTTTTTTTTTATTTTAAAGTCTTAACTTTTTCCAACAATTTTTTAAAAAAATAAAATAAAAAAAAGAACCGATATATTAGGAAATAAAAAAATTATACACTTATTAACACCCCCCTATGACTACGATAATATATTTAAATAATTTAAAATTAATAATATTATAATAGAAAATTTAAAAATCAGTTAGGAGCTCTTCATGCAATTTAAATGTCTATCAGAAAAATTAAAACATAGTATTGCTGTTGTTGAAAAAGCAGTTTCTCAGAAATCATCTTTGCCGGTGCTAGAAAACATTTTTCTTGAATTAAAAGGAACTCAATTAAAACTACGCGGTAACAATTTAGAAATTGGTATTGAAAATGGTTTCTTAATTGAAGAGCCCATCTCAGAAGGGAGTGTTTTAGTAAAAGCAAAAACGCTAAGTAATATTTTTTCAAAAATTGATGATAACTCTGTTGCAATAGCTGTTGATGAAACACAAAAACTATCAATCAAGGGAGAAAATGTTGATTTTGCTATTCTAGGTTCCCACACGCAAGATTACCCGGTCTTTCCAAGTATAGATGAAGGGCTTAACTTTTCTCTTAAATCTTCAGATCTACAAGATTTAATAAAACACACATTAATAGCCGTTTCTCATGATGAAACAAAACAGTTTCTAAATGGCATTTTAGTAAAAAATGACCAAGATAAACTGATGTTTGTTTCAACTGATGGCTATCGCTTAGCCTTAAAAAGGCAAACGGTACCGCCATTTCAAACATCATTTGAATCTATTATTCCTTATAAAGCAGTAAGTGAACTTAATCGCATATTACAAAATATAGACAATGAGAAAGATGTAAATATTACGATTTCAGAAAATCAAATAGCATTTCAAGTCGATGATTTTATTTTAATTTCTCGTGTTATCCAAGGACAATTTCCTAATTATAAACAAGTTATACCTGAAGAGACCGGAAATAAGTTTAAAGTTAACAGAGAAACCTTTTTAGCCGCAGCTGATAGAGCTTCCTTAATTGCTACGGCCTCGAATAATGTTGTTCGTTTTTCTTTTGATCAAGAACGAGTAACTATTGAAGCAAATGCAAAGGGGCTTGGCGATTTTAAAGAGGATGTTGCTTTAGAGCGTATAAGTGGCGAAGAAAACGTGAAAATAGCATTTAATATTAGATTACTACTAGATGTTATAAAAACAGTGAATACAGATGATATACAACTGGCATTCAATAATGAACTTAGCCCTTGTAAAATAACGATTAAAGATAATGAAGACTTTGTTTACATCATTATGCCAATACGAACAGCTGATTATCAAAACTAAGTTTTATGATTCAGCGAGTATGGATCAAGCAAGTTCGGAATTTAGATGAGGTTTTTATTGATCTAACAAACAGTAAACACTGTTTTATTAACGGGAATAATAACCAAGGAAAAACATCAATATTAGAGGCAATTTCACTTGCTATTGATCTAAAATCGCCACTTCAAGATGATTTAGATAAAGTATTACAAGAAGAAAAAGACTCGCTTTTTGTTGGGATAGATTTTGAAGCAAAAGAAAAAGAAAGATGGTATTTAAAATATAAACGAAATGGAAAAAAAGAAATTTATAAAAATTCAAAATTAATCACAAAAACAAGCCAGCAAGATTACTTTTGTGAATATATTTCAGCCGATGCCTTACATATTTTTCAGAAGGATCCTGATTTTAGAAGAAAGTTATTAGATCGATTTTGTTGTTTAAAAAGTAACGACTACGAAGTAGCATTAAAAAGCTATGAAAAACAACTAAGACAAAAAAATAAATACTTAAAACAAGAAAAAGTAGATATTATTTTTTTAAAAACATTAAATGCTGGATTAGCTAAACAGGGAGCTGTTATCGTTTTAAAAAGACAAGAGGCGTTGGTCGAGATTCAAGAAAAAGTAAATGAAATTATCCACGAAATGCAGTTTATTGAAAAGAAGGTCGAGATTGTATATGAAAAAAAACGAATAGAAAACCCAGAAAATACAACCTATGAAGATATTTTTTACAAAACGCTAAATGAAGATATGGAAAAAGAAAGAATTTTGAAATATACCCTTTCTGGACCACATAGAGATGATTTTAAACTGTTATTAGCATCTAAATATATTTTTGACTTTTATTCGCGCGGTATTAATCGTAGCTTTGCTATTTTATTTCAATTAGCGCAAATACTATGTTTAAAAGATAGTAAAACGTGCTTATGTTTGTTATTAGATGATACATTGGCTGAAATAGATCATGATAATAAAGAAAAAATTCTTTCTTTTATGAAGCGTTCTATGCAATTATTTTATGCAACAACAAAACATGAAACGGCCTTAATTGAGGGAGATGAAAAACTCGTAGTAGTAAAAAAAGGAAAGGTTGTAAGTGGATAAAGCAGCATCATATTTAGATATAAAGAGTGATTTGATTAAACAGTTACAGTTTTCTCATATGATCGCAAAACAATGGCGAACATTAGTTGGTAGTGTGCTTTCAAAAAGTTTTTTGCGCTGAAGGTAACGTAAATAATCTTAAAGAATTGATCTTACAAAACTTTGATCCTAAGATTGGACCAATGGCTTACATTAGTGGAGAAATTGTTTCTTATAATCTTGATCAGGA
>PBEQ01000020.1 GCA_002719695.1 bacterium
GTTCAAGACTTTTTTGGTAAAGAGCCTCACAAGGGTGTTAATCCTGATGAAGTGGTTGCTATGGGAGCGTCAATTCAAGGTGCTGTTTTAGCTGGGGATGTTAAAGATGTTGTCTTATTAGATGTAACGCCTTTATCACTTGGTATTGAAACGCTAGGATCTGTTTGTACAAAGTTAATTGAAAGAAATACAACCATTCCAACATCTAAAAGTCAGGTGTTTTCAACAGCTGCAGATAATCAGCCAAGTGTTGATATTCATGTGTTGCAAGGTGAGCGTGAAATGGCTGCAGATAACCGAAGTTTAGGACGTTTTGTTCTTGAAGGAATTGCTCCAGCTCCGCGTGGTATTCCTCAGATTGAAGTAACCTTTGATATTGATGCCAATGGTATCTTAAATGTTAAAGCTCTTGATAAAGGGACTGGTAAAGAGCAAAAAATTACTATTCAAGCATCTTCAGGTTTATCTGATGACGAGATTGAAAAAATGAAAAATGATGCTGAAAAATATGCTGAAGAAGATAAGAAAAAGCGTGAGGATGTCGATGCTCGTAACGAAGCAGATGCTTTAGTTGCTTCTATTGATAAGCTTTTAAAAGAAAGTGCTGATAAAATTAGTGATGATCATAAATCAAAGTTAGAATCTGGAAAGGAAGAGCTTCAAAAAACAATCCAAGATGGTGATATTGACGCTATAAAAGCCAAAAAAGAAGAAATTCAAACCATTGTTTATGAAGTATCTGCTGAATTATATAAGCAAAACCCTGAAGAAGCGGCTGCTAATGCAGCAGGTGCTGAAGCTAATGAAGCAAATGAATCATCAGCAGAAAAATCAGAAAAAAATGATGATAATGTAGTGGATGCAGAATTCTCGGAAGTTAAAAAGTAGAAACATTGGTTTTGAGGTGGCTCTTTTGAGCCACCTGTGTTATAAAAAACGTTAATAATTTGAGAAAGGATAAATAATGTCACAAGACTTGTATGGAATTTTAGGTGTTGGTAAGGATGCATCTGCCTCTGAGATAAAATCTGCTTATCGAAAAATTGCTAGAAAGTATCATCCAGATGTAAATAAAGAAGCTGGTTCAGAGGCTAAATTTAAAGATATCCAAAAGGCTTATTCTGTTTTATCAGATCCACAGCGTAAGCAACGTTATGATCAATTTGGAGTTGCTGATGATTCTGCAGCTGGATCTGGTGGTTCTGGATTTGGTGGTTTTGAAGGGTTCTCAAGTAATTTTGGTGGTAATTTTGAAGATATTTTTGATACTTTTTTTGGTGGATCATCTCGCTCGCAATCATCTCGTTCAAGTTCTGGTGAAGATTTGCGGTTTGATTTAAAGATTACTTTAGAAGAGGCTGCTACAGGAGTTGAGAAAGACATCGAGTTTTATCATCTTGAAAATGATTCTGGTTCGGCAAAAAAATGCTCAGAGTGTAATGGATTAGGTCAAGTTAAGGTTGTTCAACGAACTATGTTGGGATCGTTTCAACAAATATCAACGTGTCCAACGTGTAAAGGTCGCGGTGTTATTGGTCAAAAAAAAGTAAAAAAGAAGTTATCTATAACTATTCCTGCTGGGATTGAATCTGGGAATCAATTACGTATTGCTGGTGAAGGCAATGCTGGCCCAATAGGGGGTTCTGCCGGAGATTTATATGTTTTTATTACGGTATCTGAACATGATTATTTTCAGCGTGATGGCAGTGATATTTACATTACATTAGAACTGCCTTTTACACAGCTTATTTTAGGATGTTCTATTGATATTCCAGTTTTAAATGGTAATGCAACTTTAAAAGTTCCTTCTGGTACTCAGACTGATACTCGTTTTCGTATTAAATCTAAAGGGCTACCACGGGTACAAGGGTTTGGAAAAGGCGATATGTATGTTAAAGTCATTGCCTTATTTCCGAAACATTTATCTTCCAAAGAAAAACAGTTAGTTGAGCAATTTCAAGAGTTGCGAAATGATAGTGTTTCAACTCGCAATATTGAAGATTGTATTGTTAAGCGTTAGAAAGCTGTTTTTTGAAAAATTGATAGTAGTCTCTTAATGCTTCAAGAATGATTAAATCATTATCATTTGTACATCTATCGAGTTCCTGCTTAAGCTCATTTTCTTGTGCTAAAAATGATGAACTTTCTTCAGGATTTCGATATATTTCTGTTGTTATATAACGCGGTTTTAAATAGCGGTTTAATAAAGCTAAATCTGGGCTTTTAGCGATATTTAAAAATAGACGATTAAATAGCTGAATCAGATAGTTATCTTGCTTAGACTGTCTAGTAGATAGTAGCGTTTGTAGTAACTCAGGATAGAGATCTTGATTTTTTAATAGTTTTTGTTTTAATGCCCCAAGTGTTGCTATGTGATGATCAAAACCTATTTCATGTATTTGGTATTCTATATCCCAATCTTTTTGTATTAGTTGAAAATATGTTTTAGGTTGCTTGTTCAGTTGTGAAAAAAATGGATCGTTATCAATTAAATTTAGTATAGGTTTAAATGGAATAATATCTTGGTTGTCGCATGATTCAGTAATAAAAAAATGTTTATTACTGTTAATATATTGGATACAATTCGTTTTTTCATCCTTAGTTATATGATCCCAAGATTTTTTTTGTTCTAGAATATCATTTAGGTGTTTAATATTTATAAATAACAATGATTTTGATTGTAAATTAAGAGGATAAAAGTAACGATAACTATATTTTTTGGGATTAATTCCTGGTTCTACATAATCACGGTATCGCTGTTTAATCAATCGTGGTTTTTCAGACATTTCTGGAAGTAAAATAGGGTTGAAGTCAGTTAATTTTTGGTTGAATTTTTGTTCTAAAAAGGAAACTAATTTGATAGTTAGAATAACATCTTCAAATGCATCATGAGTTTGAGCTGTTGTTAATAAAGAACAAGCCTGAGTAATATCTTCTAATTTAAAGGAATAATAACATTTATCATTATTGTTACTTAATACCCATGGAAAATGATCGTGGTTATAAAATGCTAAGCTTTGAACCCAATGTAAGATATCAAGATTTTTTAGTTTTCCATTAAAGTAGGGGTTAAAGCCATATCGTACTAATAAATTTCTTAAAAATGACAGATCAAAATTATTAGAATTAAAGCCAATTAGAGTTACTTGATTATGTTTTAAAATTAGTTGATTAATAAAATTAAAGATTGTTTCAGCTGCTTCATATTCAGGAATGCCAGTTTCTTGTAAGTAAGAAACGTTGATTTTATTTGTAAGAATAGCTTTGACTTCAGGGCATTGTGTTCGATTTAATTTTATTTTTCCAGTTAGTGATGTAATTGGATCGTAAGATTCATCTGTAAGTACAAATGCATATGACAAAATTTGACCCAGAAGTTCTCGACTTGATGTTTCAAAATCATAAAATAAATACATGGACATGATTAATAATAGTACTATGTGAGGCTAGTAGTTTTGAAGCTTAATTTTTTTTATAATAAACCATAGTTTTCATAATATAATTTAGTAATAATATTTATAGGTGATAATATTATTATAGTTCAATAGGCTATTTATACTTAGAATGGAAATGTAATAGTAAGAAAATTAAAAAGATTTTTTATTATAATTTTTCATACATGTATTTACTTTTTTTTTTCGTTATTATTAAGTAAGTGAGATAATTATGATGATGTTAAAAAAATCTTTTTTAAATAGTGTTCTGTTATTGCTATTATTATCCCTTTCTGGATGTAGTTTAACAGATGCTTTTATTAATGTTATTGATGGCGATCAATCTGACTTAGAAACGGAAAAATCTTATTTTGGTCAAGATGGGGATTCTTTTGATTTTTCAAATCAGGGCGTTTCTTTACAAGACTATTTACTTTCTAATATATTTATAGATAATGAAAAAGTTGTAACTGATACTATTAATTTAGAAGAAAATCAATTTGAAAGAGCTTATTTTTTTTACTTTAATGATAATTTTCAAGACAATGTAAAGTTAACTTATGAAATTAACGAGCTTTTAAAACTAGAAGCAGATCATTCTTATTCATATATATACAGATATCAACGTGTTGTAATTGAAGATAATATATCGTTTTTTACAGTAAAAACAAAACAAAAACCCAATCATAAATCGAATTATTTTTTTAATACTGTAATACCTATTCCAGATGTTCATAATCAATGTGGTAATGATCTTTATGTTTTCTGTTCAAATGTTCATGGAAAGGGTGGGTTTTCAGACCGCTCTAAAATAATAGGAGATGAACACAAAATTTATATTCCTAAAAATGCTAAAATTGCTAGGTTTTCTACATCTTTAGATAAGTATGATACTATTGGCATTGCTCGTAATGGTATTTTGTTGATGCAGAAATCACCTAAGGATAAACTTACATATTTTGATTTGAAATATAAATTAGATGAATATTATGCCGCTCCTGATTATGTAGCTGAAGGTGATCCAAAAGGATATTATTATTATGTAGAACCGACTTATTTTACAGGGTATCAGGATTTTAATCATTTTAATGAGTATGACTATGAATTTCATGAAAATAGCTCTCGCTATTCTTTAATTGGTCTTGCTCTTGATGGATTTCCTATTTATGGCCCATTTGAGTATAAAGATGAACGAATTCCAACAAATTTGGATGCATGTCGAGGTCATATTGGTGAAACGGGAGACAAATTTACCAATACGTATCATTACCATATAAAACCTATTGATCATATAAAAGAGGGAGACACGAATTTGTTTATTGAATGTTTTTCCGGAACACCGGTTCTTTAATAGCTTTTTCTAGAGTTAATTTGGTTGACAATATTATAGGCTTATAATAGTATTTTAGACTACTTAAATACTAAGGTGACGTTATAATGGCAAAAGAAAAAATGAAAAAATCGGGTTCCCTAGATCTAGGAAAAAAGGCTTCTAAAAGAGATTCTTTAATTGAGGATAAAGAAATACCATATCATAGTATTACAATAACATGTGCATGTGGTGCTCAATTTGAATCAGGTTCTACATTGAAAGCTATTCGTGTGGATATTTGTTCTCAATGTCATCCATTTTTTACTGGTGATAGTCGAATTCTAGACGCTGAAGGTAGAGTCGAAAAATTTAGAAAGAAGTATAACCTTAAAAAATAACGTTGAATGCTTGATCAATTTCAAGAAATTGAACATAAGTTCAATGAGTTAGAAAGAAAGATGAGTGATCCTGAGTTGATCGCTGACGTTTCTTTATATCAATCGCTTGTAAAGCAACATGCTGATCTTAAAACAGGCGTTGATCTTCATAAACGTCTTAAGATTGTTTTGGCAGATTTATCTGATTTAGAGGATCTTAAAAGTGACCCAGAAATGCAGGATTTTGTTGATCAAGAAATGAATTCTTTAACAACAGAAAAAGATGATTTAGAGAAAAAATTAAAACTATTTTTAATACCGAAAGATCCTGAGGATGAAAAAGATGCAATTGTTGAGATTCGATCTGGGACGGGTGGTGATGAGGCTGCTTTATTTGCTGCTACATTATATCGAATGTATATTAAATTTGCAGAAAATAATGGTTGGAAAGTTGATATTTTATCCCAAAATGTTACCGGTTTGGGCGGTATTAAGGAAATATCATTTTCTTTGGCCGGTAACAATGTTTATGGGCGATTAAAATTTGAAAGTGGAACACATCGAGTGCAGCGTGTTCCAGATACAGAATCTTCGGGACGTATTCATACATCAGCTGCTACGGTTGCTATTATGCCAGAAGCAGAAGAGGTTGATGTGGATATTGATCTAAAAGATTGTCGAGTTGATACCTATCGTGCTTCGGGTGCAGGAGGTCAGCATGTTAACAAAACAGATTCAGCTGTTCGAATTACGCATTTGCCATCTGGTTTAGTGGTATCATGTCAGGATGAGCGCTCTCAGTTTCAAAATAAAGATAAAGCATTACGTTTACTACGTACTAAATTATATGAAGTTACCTTAGAAAATAGTAGAAAGGAGCAATCATTAGCTCGAAAACTACAGGTTGGTACGGGTGATCGTTCTCAAAAAATTAGAACGTATAATTATCCACAAAGTCGTGTTACAGACCATCGTATAAATGTTACATTATATGCATTAGATGCCATATTAAATGGAGATTTAAATCAATTGGTAGAACCTTTAATTGAAGCATACCAACTTGAAAAGATGATGTCATCTTAAATTGATTTATGGTTGTTGCAGATCTTTATCGTCAAATGGTTGTATTATTACGATCTGTTTTTACTGATAATGTCGAATTTGAAGTGGAATGTTTACTAAAACATTATTTTAAAATAAATTCAGCTGGTTTTACAGAACACTTAAGGATGAAAATTTCGTATAACCAGTACCAATCATGTCTTGAATTAGCAAAACGTCGTATGGCACATGAGCCACTTGATTATATTCTTGGAAATTCAGAGTTTATGGGCCGTTTATATGATGTTGGTTCGGGTGTTTTAATTCCAAGATCAGAAACAGAGTTATTAGTTCAAGAGGCTCAGTGTGTGATACCTCAATTCTTTTCATCAGCGTTTATGGGGATTGAATTTGGTTTTGGTTCTGGAATAATTTCAATTGAACTTGCATTAACATTTTCTGATAGCAGCTGGTTATCGTTTGATATATCAGACGAGCCTGTTAAGGTTGCTACAAAAAATGCTCAACGATATGATATTACGTCTATTGACTGGAAACACATGGATTTTTTTGAATCTAAGTCATTATGGCAAGATTCAGATCAGTTATTATTTTTAGTAGCAAATCCTCCTTATATACCAACAAAAGATTTAAAACTATTACATAAGTCAGTTAAAAATCATGAACCGTTAATAGCGTTGGATGGTGGGGAGTCCGGATTAGTTATGTATCAGAATATGTTTTCATTATGTCAGGATAATGAATTTTTAATTTGTTTAGAGTGTGGGATTAATCAGTCTGAGAGTATTATTAATTTTGCTTCAGAGTTTGGTTTTCGATGTTTAAATAAGGTTTTTGATTATCAGCAGATTCCTAGAGTACTAACATTTACGAATCAAATTTAATACCGTATTTTTTCATTTTGTTATAGAGGGTTGTTCTTGAAATATCAAGCGCTTTGGCAACTTGAAAAATATTTCCTTTTTTTATTGTTAGTGCATTTTCAATCGCTTGTTTTTCTAAACTATGTAAAGGATGAATAATGTCTTTAGGTTCATTTAACATCGGAACTTGCTTTTCTGTAAGCGAAGGTTCTGCTTGCCCTGGGAGAATGCTAAGAATATTACTTGTAATTGGATTTCCTTGTGCTAAGACCAGGCTTCTTTGAATAATATTTTCTAATTCACGAATATTACCTTCCCAAGACTGATTTTCTAAGTAAAGTAATGCATCGTGAGAGATTTCTGGAGGGGTAATGCTAAGTTCTTTAGCATATTTATTGATAAAAAATTCAGTTAATTTTTGAATATCTTCTTTTCTTTGTCTTAGAGGAGGAATAAAGATTGGAAAAATATTGAGTCTATAATATAAATCTAATCGAAATGTCTTATTATCAACTTTTTTCTTTAATGATTGATTTGTAGCAGCAATAATTCTTACATTAATACTGATAGAGCGATCACCACCAATTCTTTCAATTTGTTTATTTTGTAAAACGCGGAGTAACTTTACTTGTAAATCTAATGGCAACTCACCAATTTCATCAAGAAATAAGGTGCCTCCATCAGCAAGCTCAAATTTCCCAATACGTTTTTCAGTTGCACCAGTAAAGGCGCCTTTTTCATGGCCAAATAATTCAGATTCAATCAGATCTTTAGGAATTGCACCGCAGTTAATAGTAACAAAAGGTTTTGTATTTCTTTTAGAGTTCTTATGTATTGTTGTTGCTATTAAATCTTTTCCTGTTCCACTTTCTCCTTCAAGTAAAACGGTTAAATCATTATCAAGAACAAGTCCAATTGCTTTATACACATTTTTCATTGCCGCACTATTTCCAATTAATTCTGATGAAAATTTGGATTCTTGTTTTTGTAAATAATTTATTTGTTCATTTTTTCTAGAGATAAGTCGTTCATTTTCTAATGAATACATTTCAAATGTTAAAATTCCTAATAAATCTAATAATGGTTCACAATTAAATAATGGACTTGTTTCAGTTAATGTCTGATTAGATTTTAAATTTTGAATACTCGTTTTAAAGGCATAAATTAGCATGGCAGTATCTTTTGTCGAGAATCCTCCTTGCATGAGGTCTTTTGTTAGGAGATGCCATAGTGATAAAATGGATTCCATTACTTGTTTTGAAGGCGTAGATAATTGATTTGAATCAAATTGAGTCATAACTTGATTTAAAAATTGTTTTGAAAATTGTTTTGTATTTTCATTTTTTAGTAAGTTAGATGATTGTAGTTGTGGATTTGTAGAGAGTTCATTCATCAGGGCGGAGATAACATGATCTTCGTCTGAATGATATATATTTAAAGACTTATCTTTTTTCATACTGTTCAATAATTATACAGTTTTTAAGATGTTTTTTAAACATCTTTGAAACATTATTCAAGTACTAAAAATGCTTCATCTAGATTAAATGAGGATAATGCGTAGGTTGGTTTTCCGTATTTTTTTAGTAAGTTAGCTATGTTTTCTTTATAAAATATTCCCGTTTTATAAATCCAGCATCCAGATATACCTAAATAGGTTTGCATAGATACTACATTTTCTAAGTTATCATCGAAAAAAAGAGTGTTTTTTGTAGGGGTTAAGCTGTGTTTGTTAAGCTGATTTTTTACAAGTAGTGAAAAATTGTCTAATGGCTTTCCAAACCATATTAAAGGTCTACCAATCATATCCTCTAATTGGCTAGCAAAGTGTCCTACAACAGGTTGTAATCCATTTGCTACTCTAATATAGTGATCTTTGTTACAACATATTATTGGTAATGATTTATTTTCTTTAGCAATAGGTGATATTTTATCAAGTATTGTTTTAAAGTCTGATTCATGAATGCCTGCTAATACAATAGCTGTTGCGTTATTGAGTATATTCGTTAACCCTTTAACGGGAGCATCGAGTACATAATGTTTTGCTGAATCGGGACCAACAAAATATACAATTTTATTATGTAAAATGCTTGCTATATGAGAGTCTTGTGCTAAACCATGCCCTGAAGAAATGACGTTTTTTGGATCTAAGTTAATATTACCTGCTTTTTTGATATTACATATTATATCATTTACGTAATGATAAGAATTATTGGTAGCTAGGTAGGTTGGCCCTTTTGATTGTAGGAACGTAAACGTGTTTGCAGCGGCTGGTAAAAATCCGGATTGTGAGTATAAGACACCGGAAGCATCAACTAAAAATATTGGGTTATTCAGGTTAGTAATTAAGGTCTTTAATGTCATATTATTTTAAATGTAGTACTAGCAAAAGATGGTAGTTCTTCTGTGATATCGATATTAGATACGTTTGCATTTTTAGGACCTTTTTTACACCATTCAATCATTTTTTGACAATTTTTATTTGAACCTTTAATTAATAAGCTTACAGTTTGATCAGTATTATTTTTAACCCAACCAGTTAGTTTTAATGTTGTTGCTAAATCTAAGCTTGTTTTTCTAAAGAATACGCCTTGAACATCTCCATGGATTGTTAGTTGATATTGTTTTTTATGATTCATTTATGGTTAATGTTTTTTCGCTATTAATTGATTCGACTGTTTTAATTAGAAAATTATTAAATTCTTTTGATAATGATTGTTGTAGAATGAGACTCTCTTTTTTTGTGGGTGTTTCAATAAAAAATGTTGAACCGGATCCAGTTAATTGTATTTTATAAGAGGTTTTATTAGATAATGCATTATAAATTGTTTTCATATCTTTGTTAAAATCTAAAACAACTGGTAATAAATTATTATTTGAAGCTTTAATTTTTTTGGTATCTTTTATAATTAATGCATCAAAATGTTGATAAATCTCTTTGGTAGAGCATTCAATTTCTGGATAGATAATTACAAAAAAACGTTTTTTTTCCTGTATTTGTGGTTTCATAATATCTCCATAGCCAGAAATTTCTTGGATCCCTCCATGTAGAAAAAATGGAATGTCTGAACCAAATGATTTTCCTAATTGAATTAATGTTTGGTAATCCCAATATTTTTTTTCAATTGTATTAATAGCTTTTAGAAATGTTGCTGCATTACTACTTGCTCCTCCCATGCCGCTTCCAAGAGGTATATTTTTATTGATATGAATGGTATAGCTATTCGATAATTCCTTAACGATTGTTTCAAAAATAGTTTCAATTATATTTTTATTATTACTAGGTATTTTAATGCCTGAATGGCTCAATTTTAATTGGGGTTTTTTACTACTTTCAATAGTAATTGTTAATGTGTCATGAAGCGATATCTGTTGAAAAATAGATGAAATAGGATGTAGTTGAGACTCTTTATTTAAATTAAATATTGTTAGAGAAAGGTTTAGTTTTGCGAATGATTTAAATATGAATTTCATTGTAAAAAAAAAGAGAAGCTGAAAAGCTTCTCTTTTCATGTTTATTGTTTATTTAACTATTTTCTTGCGCTTGTTGGTCTTTATTTTCTTCAGTTGAAAGGTTTTCATTTTGTTCAACTTTATAATTATCTTTGATCGAATCTAAGAATGTTGAAATTTCTTGATTTCGTTTAGAAATAAAAATTTGATTTTTGATAAAATCTTTTACTTCATCGTATTTTTTTGCTTTAACCTTAGATTTATCATCTAAGCGAAAAATATGGTATCCAGCATCTGATTTTACAGGTTTTGTAAATTTTCCTTTATATTTAAGAGAAAAAATTGGTTTAAAAAATTCTTTACTGATATTTTTCTCATTGAATTTACCTGGAATTCTGCCTCCATTTTCAGCAGTACCTTCATCAATAGATTTCTTTTTTGCTAAATTTTTGAAGTTCTGACCTTTTGCTAATTGATTGTATACTTGGTTAGCTTCTTTTTCAGTTTTAACTAATATATGAGAAATTGTTACTTCGTCATATGCATTAAATACTGTTTCTTTATTTTTTTCAAACGCTTCAACTACTTCTTGTTCTGAAATTTTGATGTTTGCATCAATTTTTTCTTTGATATAAAGCTCTATTAAACCTTGTTTTTTCTGATATTCAAATTGGCTTGTTAGTGCTTTTACGTAATCTTGGTAATCTTTATTAAGATTAAGTGTGTTTTTAACAGCTTCTTGATATAAAATCTCATCTTGTATTAATTGATTGATAACATATTGACCTTGTTGGTCTTGAGGGATTTGAGCACGTAGCTGTTCTGGAAGATTATTAAATCTGTTTTGAATTTGATCTCTTGTAATATTTTCCTTGTTTATTTTAACGACCCAATCAGTACTATTTTGTTTGAAGCAGCTTACAAGCAGTAATGGTGTTACTACTAATAATAAAATGTATTTTAGATTCATGATTACCTCCAAATAGGTTGAATATATATTATTCTATAGGTTTATTTTTAAGGTTTCAACTATTATGTTTGAATTTGCTTATTTCTTTCGAGGTTTATTCTGTTTTGATTATCTATATTAGCAATCTTAACATCAATTTGATCTCCTATATTTAAGTAATCTTCAACTTTTTTTACATGATCATCAGATATTTTAGAGATATGTAATAATCCTTCTTTTCCAGGGGCAATTTCTATAAATGCTCCAAAGGTTACTGTTTTGACAACTTTTCCTTTAAATGCGTCTCCGATTTCTGGATCTTTAATAAGTAATGTTATGTATTTTAATGCTTTATCTAAATTGCTTTGGTTTGGTGAAAATATTAGTACTTCACCTTTGTTATTATCATTAATTGTTATAGTAGCTCCGGATTCTTCTTCTAACTTTCGAATCATTTTTCCACCTGATCCAATAATAGTACCAATTTTTTCAGGGTTTACAGATAATGTATGAATCTTTGGTGCATTTTCTGATAAAGTTTCTTTTGGTTGAGATATAACTTCTTTCATTTTGTTTAAGATAAATAAACGACCCTCTTTTGCTTGGTTTAATGATTCTTTTAATATTTTTTCTGATAAACCTGAAATTTTAATATCTAGTTGTAATGCTGTAATTCCTTTTTCGGTTCCAGCAACTTTAAAATCCATATCACCATAGTGATCTTCAAGTCCCTGAATATCAGATAAAATGATATAATCGTCGCCATCAAGTAATAGTCCCATTGCAATTCCTGATACAGGTGCTTTGATAGGTACACCGCAATCCATTAATGATAGAGCTCCTGAACATACTGATGCCATTGATGATGAACCATTTGATTCTAATATTTCGGATACAATTCGGATTGTGTAAGGAAATTCTTTTTCTAAATCAGGCAACACTGCTTCTAATGCTTTTTGAGCAAGTGCTCCATGCCCTAATTCTCGTCTTCCTGTACGAATCATACCAACTTCACCTACTGAAAATGGAGGAAAGTTATAGTGAAAAAAGTATTTTTTTCGTTTTGTTTCATTTAAACCATCTGTGATCATCTCATCAGTGTTAGTGCCTAATGTTATAGCTCCAAGGCTTTGTGTTTCGCCTCTGGTAAATAATGCTGATCCATGAGCGCTTGGTAAAACAGAGATTTCTGAGTCAATGGGTCTAATTTCTGTTGGTGTTCTACCATCAACACGAATTTTCTTATCGAGTATTGTTTTTCTTATTTGATTCTTTTTTATTTTATTAAATGTGTTTTTTACCAAGGATTCATTTTCTTCATCAGCAAATTCAGCTGTTACATCATCTTCAATTGCTTTTAATATGTTTTCTATGGCTTGTTTATCACTATTTTCAGTGAGCCCCTTAACAATTCTATCGCCCATAAAGTTTGTAATTTTATCTTCATATTCTTGTGTGTCAGTGGATGGTTCAGGTAATTGAATTTTTTCTTTTTGTGAGTGTGTTTGTAACTCTTCTTGTAATGAAATAGATTGTTTAATGTACTCTGACCTTCTAAAATTGCAGCGATTAGTTGTTCTTCTGTTAATTCATTGGCACTTGCTTCAACCATTAATATAGCGTCTTTTGTTCCTGCAATGGTTAAATTAAGATCACTAATACTTAATTCTTCAGCAGTGGGATTAAATACAAAAGCATTGTTAATAAAACCAACATTAACAGCTCCAATGGGACCATTAAATGGTATATCAGAAATGCTAAGAGCTGCAGAAGCTGCAATAATAGTTAAAGGCTCTGTAACGACGCTTGGATCATGAGAAATAACATTGATAATAATTTGAATGTCGTTATGAAAGCCTTTTGGAAAACTTGGTCTTAGAGGCCTGTCAATTAAGCGCGCAATCAATGTTTCTTCGGTACTAGGTCTCGCCTCACGTTTAAAAAACCCACCAGGAATTTTACCTGCGGCGTACATTTTTTCTGTATATTCAACAGTTAATGGTAAAAAATCGATGCCTTCTTTCGGTTGTTTTGACATACATGCTGTTGCTAAAATAATCGTGTTTCCAACTTGAAGTGTGATAGATCCATTTGCTTGCTTTGCTATCTTTCCGGTTTTTAGCTGAATAGATTTGTTAGCAATAGTTTTTTCTACAGAATATTCTGAATTGTTCATAAAACTTCCTTTAATTTTTTTTTCTTAAATTTGATTTGAGGGTCAATTTTTTATTTTAAGTTTTTTTGCAAGAACTTTAAATTCTTCAGGTCTCTTCTTTGAAAGATAGTGGATGAATTTTTTTCTTTTTCCGACCATTTCTAAAAGACCATTTCGAGTTGCGTTATCTTTTTTATTTTTCTTTAAGTGTTCGATTAAATGATTAATTTTATGAGTTAATAAAGCTACTTGAAGTTCAATAGATCCTGTATCATTTTTGTTTATTGCATAGTCTTTTATAATTTCATTTTTTAATTTTTTTTTGGTTGTAGTCATTCAAGAATCTCCATTATCGTTCATTCATTTATTTAATTTAAGTAAATTATAATAGCATAATTTTCTTTTTTAGCAATAATATTATTATCATCTTTTGCTCAAAAGGGTATACTATGTTAAAGATTATTTAAAAAGGTAAAAAAGTGTGAGTAAATTAAATGTTGTAGAAGTTCCTAATATTATTTTGTCTCAGACATCAGATGTTGTTTCTGAATTTGATGATAGTCTTAAGCAGCTTGTAACGGATATGTTTGATACAATGCGTGCCAATAATGGTATTGGACTTGCAGCACCTCAGGTTGGGATTTTAAAGAGGCTATTTATTTGTGATTATGAGAATATACAACTTGTGTGTATTAATCCGGAATTAGAATTATATGGTGATGAAGTTGAATCTGAAGAAGGATGTTTAAGTATTCCAAATATTCTTGCTACTGTGAATCGATATGATTGCGTAAACGTAACGGCTTATGATATTAATGGTAATGTTTTTTCTAAGTCTTTTAGTGGGATGATGGCAATTATATTACAACATGAAAATGATCATTTGGATGGTGTTTTGATAAATCAAAAAGCAATTCATACTCGTTATGATAATGGGAAAATGATAGATAATAATGAGGTGTAGATGATGAGAAGAACTGTTTTAAAGTCAAAGATATCTTATGCTGTTTTAACAGATGCAAATTTGCATTATGAGGGTAGCATTGGAATTGATTTGGATATTCTTGAAAAAGCCAATATCATTCCTAATGAGCAAGTACAGGTTGTAAATGTTAATAATGGTGAACGACTAGTAACATATGCAATTGCTTTAGAAAGAGGGTGTAATGAATTTGTGTTGAATGGACCTGCGGCTAGAAAGGGATTAGTTGGTGATGAAATTATTATTATTTCTTATGCATCTATGGATGATGGTAATATACTTGAACCTATTGTAATTGATTTAAAACATGGCTAATTATTTTCCTGTACAATTTTCATATAAAAATGGATCGGCATTTTTAGGAAGTATTCCAGTAAAAGATATTGTTGAGACGTATGGATCTCCTTTATATATTTTGGATGGAGAAACGATAGTTCAAAATTGTCGTAAATTTTTAGATCCATTAAGTAATTTATCAATTCAGTCACGTGTTTTGTATGCATGTAAGGCGAATTTAACGGTTGGACTTGCTCAATTTTTAAATCAACAAGGTATGTCTTTTGATGTGTCATCTGGAGGAGAACTATACACATTAATTAAAGCGGGTATTTCTTCTAAGTCAATCTATTTTCATGGCAATAATAAAATATTTTCAGAGTTAGAACTGGCTATAACATATGGTGTGACGATTATTATTGATAACTTGCAAGAATTACTTAATATTATTGAAATCAATACGAATAATAAAGATATTCGTATCATGTTAAGAATGAAGCCTGAAATTGAGGCGCATACTCATGATTATATAAAAACAGGTCAACTTGATTCTAAATTTGGTATTGAAAAGCAAGATTTTGAACGTTTTCATAGTATTTTTAAAGAGCATGATTGGATTCAGTTTGTGGGAATACATAGTCATATTGGTTCACAAATTTTTGATACAAAGCCGTATTATGAATTAATTGATATTATGCTTCCTTTTATTAAAATGTTAGCGAATGACTTATCGTTACCGGTATTGGAGTTTAATTGAGGGGGA
>PBEQ01000021.1 GCA_002719695.1 bacterium
ATAACCTTCATTCTACTCCTTAATCTATACTACTAATATAGGGCTAATTATATACTAGAGTCAAGCTTTTTATTTATTTTTTTTGGAATATCTATAAAATCTTTCATTGCACCTACAATATATTCTGATTTTGGACCATCTAATATCTGAATACCAACGATTTCACCATTCTCCGTTTTTTCAATAAAAATACCTTCATCTACTTCAATAGACTCTGTCTTTGAATTGGCAAAACTATCTTGATGTTTCAAAGAAACATATAATAGTCTATTTGTGTCATCAAAAGTAATCATATTCATTTATCTCCTGTTCATAAATAAATATCATTTAGAAGATCAAAAGAATGAATTATTTTAGTACTCTCGATAGGATTTGAACCTATGGCCTACGGATTAGAAGTCCGTTGCTCTATCCAACTGAGCTACGGGCGCTAATAGTAAGAGTGATTATAACGAAAAATAATAATCATGACGATAGTCTAGACTTATTAAGTAATAAATTGCTCTATTTTTTTATAAAATACGATACACTATTTGCCATGACATATGATCAGGTTATTAAGCAATTACAAGCATTAGCTGTAAAAAAAGGAATTAATTATCAGCTGGAACGATTAAATCCTTTATTAAAGAGATTAGGTAATCCAGAAAAAAAACTTAAAAACGTTATTCATGTGGCAGGAACGAATGGTAAGGGATCGACAATAGCATTTATGCAATCAATATGTCTTGAAGCTGGGTATTCTGTTGGAACATTTACATCACCACATTTATATAGCTACACCGAGCGAATACGATTAAATAATAGATGTATAGCCGAAGAGGAATTTTGTCAGTTATTTTTACAATGTCAGTCTCTTATGGATCACGGATTAACCGAATTTGAAATATTAACATTGATGGCTTTACGTTACTTCTGTGATAAAAAACCTGATATTTGTTTAATTGAAGTAGGTTTAGGGGGTCGTTTAGATGCTACCAATATTATACAACCTCAATGTTCTGTCATTACGCATATTGATTATGATCATCAGGCTATTTTAGGAAATACAATTACCGCTATCACCACAGAAAAAGCAGGCATCATTAAAAAAGGTATCCCTGTTGTAACAACGCGTATGAATGATGCAACACGTTTAAACGTTATTACAAAAAAAGCAGCCCAGTTACAAACCAGTGTTATCATTGCAGAACCTATAGTGGTAGACAAAGAATGGCAGTTACAAGGCGAGCATCAAGGCGTTAATGCAAGTTTAGCTCTACAAGCACTTACCATTATTTATCCAGATATTAAAAAAAAAACGTGTGATATCGGCTTAAAAAAAGCAATTATTTGGGGGCGTTTTACAAGAATAGAACAATCCGGACAAACTATTATTATTGATGGAGCGCATAACATTCAAGGGTTAAGAATGCTCAAAAAGAATATGAGAAATATCAACGTAAAGGATGTTGCTGTGGTTTTTGGTATGCATCGATCCAAAAATTTAAATGATGTGATTCCATTGATAAAGACCCTTGGATCCTTCTTTTATTATTGTCAATTTGATAATAAGTTTGCTCATTCTTATGATGCTATCCAAGCTTGCTTTAAGCAACCTGTAAAGGAATTTAAAGTAGATCAGGCATTACCAACAACAAAAACAATTTTACTAACAGGTAGCCTTTATTTTATTGGCGATATTTATAAACATAAGTTTAAAACAAAAGAATAAAGTTACCATATAAAATAGTAATAGGCTTTACAGTAAGGATTACTTAGCATTAAACTTAAGTATTAAACGTTGCAAGGCACAAAAAATCTATGTGAAAATTGGCGACATAACATTTAAGAATATTAGGTGAAGCATGAAAGTATTAAAATCAAAACGAACAAACAACACAGTATCTTTAGAGATTGAAGTCTCTCTTGAAATATTAGAGCAAGGAATTACAAAGGCATTTAATAGTATGGTAAAGCAAGCCAAAGTCCCTGGGTTTCGTGCAGGAAAAGTTCCTAGAAATGTCTTTGAAAAACATTATGGTAAAGAAATCTTATTAAAAGACGGCATTACGGAAGCGGTTAATATTGCTTATTTACAAGCTATCAAAGAAGAAAGTTTAGATGTTGTAGATTATCCTCAAAATTTATTAATTAATGAATACAAAGAAAATGAGCCACTTACATTTACATGTGATGTTGATGTAAAACCTGAAATAAAAGTAGATAAATACAAAGGTCTTAAGGTAGAAAAAGAAGTTATTACAATTACGGATGAGGTAATTCAATCACAATTGCAGCAATTGCAAAATTCCGCAGTAGAGTACAACGTTGTTGAAAGAGCTGTTCAAAAAGAGGATTTATTAAAAGTTAATGTACAAGCAACTATTGAAGATAAGCAATTTTCTAAGTGGACAAAAGAAAACGTTGGTGTAGGTGTTGGTGCTAGTATTTTTTCAGAGAAATTTGATGAAAATTTAATTGGAAAAAATGCAAACGAAGAACTAGTATTTTCAGTTGATTATGATAAAACGTACCATCTTAAGGATGTTGCAGGTAAAAAAGTTGATTTTAAAGTCGTTGTTACAGAGGTTAAAGAAAAAACAGTACCAGATTTAACAGATGCGATGGTAGCAAAGTTAACTCAGTTTAAGACGGTTGATGACTTAAAAGAGAATATTAAAACATCGATGCAAGATCAACGCAAAAACGAAATAGATGAAAAATTAAAAACGGATCTTATTGATTTGGTAATTGAGAAGACGACATTTGATATACCAGAATCAATGCTAAAGTATGAATTAGAGCAAGACAAAGCCTATTTTTCCGCAACCTTAAAACAATCTGGTGGAACAATAGATGCCTATCTAAAAATGACACAACAAAGTGAAGATGATTTTAATAAACAATTAATATCTAATACAGAAAAAAGAGTTAAGCAACAATTGGTAATTGATGCAATTGAGAAAAAAGAAGGTATTACAGCAGATGAAACTGATATTAAAGCTGAAATTCAACGCATGAAGCCAGAGGCTACGACCGATGAAAAAATAGCAGAAGAAAGAAAAAAAATTAATGAAAATGGCTTAATTCAAATGATAAAACAAAAAAAAGTCTTTGATTTCTTGATTGAACATGCCAAAATTGTAGAAAAGAAAGCATAGTTTTTAGTAAGAAAATAAGGAGGATATTATGCCATTAGTACCTATGGTAATAGAGCAAACAGGAAGGGGCGAGCGATCATATGATATTTATTCACGGTTATTAAAAGAAAGAATTATCTTTTTACATGAAGCAATTGATGACACAGTAGCCAACTTAGTAATTTCTCAATTATTATTTTTAGAAGCTGAAGATTCAGAACGAGATGCCTATTTATACATCAATAGCCCTGGTGGTGTTGTAACGGCAGGAATGGCTATTTTTGATACTATGCAATTTATTAAAACAAAGGTTTCCACTATTTGTATGGGGCAAGCTGCTTCAATGGGAGCATTTTTATTGGCTGCGGGTGAGCCTGGAAGACGTTATGCCTTACCAAACTCACGGATCATGCTTCATCAGCCATTGGGCGGGGCTCAAGGACAAGCTACTGATATTGAAATTCAGGCAAAAGAAATTCTTCGAATTAAAGAAGTATTAAACGATATTTTATCAGAACGCTCAGGGCAACCGTTGAAAAAAATTGTCAAAGATACTGATCGAGATTTTTTTATGTCTGCAGAGGAAGCTAAAAAATATGGCATTATTGATGATGTTATTACAAAGCCATTAAACTAGTTTTTTTATGGATCACAATGATTTACTAGTCTGTTCATTTTGTGGTAAGCCACAGCATATAGTTGAAAAAATTATTGTTGGACCAAGTTTAAATATTTGTAATGAATGCGTTGAGTCCTGTTATGATATATTGCAAGCTGAAAAAGAGCCTGTCTCAACAGAAAAAAAATCGCCAGAACAACTGTCCGTAGCCGTTAAAAATAAGTCATCAAAGCCTAGATCTGATGATGTAAAGCAGGATGCGTTATCAAAAAATGATTTACCAAAACCAAAACAAATTTTAACAACCTTAAACGATTATATTATTGGCCAAGGTAGAGCGAAACAGGTGCTATCTGTTGCAGTTTATAATCATTATAAAAGATTGTTTTTTAAAAGTGCCCCTAAATTTAATGATATTGAATTACAAAAAAGCAATGTTTTATTAATTGGTGCAACTGGAACGGGAAAAACATTATTTGCTCAAACACTTGCAAACTATTTAAAGGTTCCTTTTACCATTGCAGATGCAACCAGTTTAACCGAAGCTGGCTATGTGGGAGATGATGTGGAATCTGCTATTTATCGCTTATTACAAGTGGCGGAGTATGATGTTAGCTTAGCTGAAAAAGGAATTATTTTTATCGATGAAATTGATAAGATTTCAAGAAAGTCAGAGAACCCATCTATAACACGAGATGTATCTGGGGAAGGTGTTCAGCAAGCTTTATTAAAAATGCTTGAAGGTACAGTAGTAAATGTTCCTATGAAAGGCGGTCGAAAAAACCCTCAACAAGAATTTATTCAAGTTAATACAGAAAATATTTTATTTATTTGTGGTGGCGCTTTTCAAGGTCTAGAAGCAATTATCGAACAACGTTTAAATACTCGTAATATTGGGTTTTTAACAGGTTCAGAAAAAGGTCATATTAATAAAGATAGTATTTTTAAGCATGTATTACAGGAAGATTTACTAAAATTTGGGATTATTCCTGAATTGATAGGAAGACTCCCTATTAATGTAGCCTTAGATGAATTAGATGAAAAAGCACTTGTAAAAATTTTGAAAGAACCTAAAAATGCTATTACAAAGCAATATCAAAAATTAATGGCCATGGATGATGTGGCTATTGATTTTGATGATAATGCATTGTCATTAATTGCAACCGTTGCTCAAAAAAGAAAAGTTGGGGCAAGAGCATTGCGCGGTATTATGGAAGAAATTATGCTGGAGTATATGTTTGAAGCACCTGATTCAGTAAAGAAAACCTTTAAAATAACAACGAAAGATGTTAAAGCGTACATTAAAAAGAATATTTCAGAAGATATTCAAAAAGAATTATTAAAAAAAGCTAAATAAAGAAATTAAGATCACTGTGTTAATGCTTTCTTTATTTCTATTTGAATAGCAGTGATTATTTCTTTAGTTGGTGGTAGTGATATCGTGCTACAACCTTTTGTAAAATAAGAACCATAGCGCTCTTTTAATTCAGGAAACCACTTTTGGGTATTTTGAAGATGAATACTACCTTGAAAAAGAATGGTAGAACGTGTTTTTTTAAGTGCTAAGCCACAGATCTTGTCATTATTCAATAAGCACTCATATGGATTATGATATGTATTACAAAACATAATTGAATCCGAAGTATGATTAACACGACGCTCTCCTGCTAACTGAACATGAATACCTACGCTATGTAATCCTTTTTTTATAGTATTTGCCATCCAGTAACATCGTTCTTTTAATTTATGAGGTAATAGAGGGTGTTTAATAGGTGCTACATGAGAAAAAACAATATCTCCTGGGCAGTGAAAAACAAGCCCACCTCCAGTAAGACGAAACGCATGTTCAAAAGAGCCTAAGTCTTTAGGAATAGCTCTCTTCTCAGATTGTGTTAGCCCAATAGATTGCCATGGGTAAAATCGAAAGAAAAGAGCATCTTGGTTTTGTGATAAATCATGGCAGTATTTAGCGTCATACAACATGTTTTCTTGTGCTGTTTTAAAGGCTGTATTATCAAACATAAGGTTAAATAGAATAGCGAACTATGAGTAAGAATTAAATCTTTTTTCTAATTAAGTAATGAAATACCATGTAATCATTACCCTTATTAAATCCAAATAATTCTGCACAAGCGATAAAAAATACTTTCCAACCAGCCCACTTTTTATTTAATTCTTGTGAGCCATACCGATCTTTAAACAGTTCAAAAAGATCCTCTTGCTTTTGAATTAAATTCTTAAGCCAAGCATTGGCTGTTTTTTGATAGTGTTGGCCGTTAATACGCCATTTATTTGCAATTAAAAGCTCTTTTTCAAAGTATGTTAGCAAGGACTCTGAGGGCATGATACCTCCAGTAAAAAAGTTTCTTGTAATCCAATCTGTTGATGATTTATTAACAAAAGGATAAGAGATATGTTTATGACCAAAAATATGAACAAAAATATAGCCATCTTTTTTTAACCAACTATCTAGTTTTTCAAATAATAGTTTATAGTTTGATAAGTGCTCAAACATTTCTATTGAAACAATGCGATCAAATGTTTGGTCTGTAGAAAAATTAATAATATTTTCTGTAATAATTGTAACATTGGTAAGTTTGTGAATGGCAAGTTGATCTATAATATATTTTCTTTGGTCAGTCGAATTAGACATCGCGATAATGGTTGAGTTTGGAAATTTTTTAGCCATATAAAGCGTTAAAGAGCCCCATCCACAGCCAAGCTCTAGAATAGTTTGGCCATCTTTAATTTTAGCTCTTTCTACAGTTAACTCTAACATTGCTTCTTCTGCTTCTGATAAAGAGCTACATGTTTTATCCCAATAACAACACGAATACTTAAGGTTAGAGCCTAAAACAGACTTAAAAAAATTAGGAGGAACCATATAATGCTGTTCATTGGCTTCATCCGTATGAGTTGCTAAGGGGCCTTGCGATAAAAATTTAATCATTAAATGATTGTTTTTACCTCTAAGATTAAAAAGTTTGGTTTCAGAACTAATTTTTTTTGCAACTAGCAGTCGAATGACCACGCGATAAATCCAAATTGGAATAATATTAAAAGCAATAATTCGATCAACCCAGGTCATTAGTGTTTCCTATTAAATAGTTTAGGAAATATCATAAATGTATTTTTTTGATACGATTTATAGCTATCCCCTTTTTTTTGTAAACTTAATCGTTCTGAAATACGACCTGTTACAAATCTCATTATAACATAAAGAAGAATAGGGCTAACAAAAACAATGATATTTTGTGTAGCTAAATATGTATAGTAAGCAATTCCAGTCCAAAATAAAATATCAAAAAAATAGTTAGGATGTCTTGAAAAGCGCCATAAACCATTTTGGCAGATTAGTTCGGATGAGTCTTGTTGTTTAAATATTAAAAGTTGATAGTCAGCAAGAGCCTCGCCAATGATACCAATGAAACAAATAAAGATGGGAAGTAACGGAAGATTAGTTGATGATGAAAATAAAATTGGAATAAATGCTAGTGACAAGATGGCTTGTAAAACGCCTTGAAACCAATAATTAAATAAGACATTAACAGAAGATTTTGATTTCCAAGAATTTTTAATAGATTCATAGCGTGCATCTAGATGTTGATTTCGTATCCGGGTTATAAATAAAAATAAACTTAATCGAGTGCTCCAAATCAATACTAAAAATATTAAGATAGGAAAATGAAATGATAGATCATAAGAATTATTGATAAACATTGGGGCTAAAAAAAAATAATCATAGCTAATCAAGATAAAAAAACCTAATCCCCATGTTATATCAATAATACTCATATTTTTAACTTTTAAAAAAATTAACCATGTTATGCTTGTTAAAACTAATGAAATACAGAGATGCTGAACAAGAACAAAAAAAAGTGTCATTGTTTGTGAAAAACAAGATGATAATCTTGAATATGATTAGCGCTAAAACCCGCTTGGCAATATTCAAAATAATATAACCATTTTCTAATAAAAAGATCATCAAATCCTAACGATTTGACATGATCTAAGTTAGATAAAAATTTGATTTTCCAATCATCTAACGTTTTAACATAATGCATACCAATGTTTTCAGATGTCGTAAGTGATAATTTTGTATGTTGGATAATATTTTTTATGTGAGCAATTGAAGGCAAATGGCCACCTGGAAAAATATATTTTCTAATCCAATCGGTATTAGCTTTATAAGTATCATAAATATCATCTTTGATAGTAATACTTTGAATAAACGCTTTTCCAGAATCTGTTAGTAAGTCATTAATTTTATTAAAGTAAACGGGTAAAAATTTATGCCCAACAGCTTCTAACATTTCAATAGAAATAATACGATCATAAACACCTTCTAAATGCCGATAATCTTGAAATAGCAACGTGATTTTATCTGCTAAACCTAATTCATTAATTTTAGTCTTAACATAACTAAATTGTTCTTTAGAGATTGTAACGGTAGTAACATGACAATTATAGTGAGAGGCTAACTCGATAGCGATAGCGCCCCATCCAGATCCAATTTCTAGCACCCTCATTCCTGGCTTTATATCACTACCTTGAATAATTTTATTAATTTTTTCTTTTTGAGCTTCATTGAGTGTAGTTTGTTCATTGGGATAAAAGGCGCATGAGTACATCATCGTTTCATCAAGAAAGCATTTAAAAAAATCATTACTTAAATCATAATGTTTACCAATATTTTTTTTGCTATTTATAATATGATTCCTATTTAAGAAATGTTGAAAAATTAAAAGTAATTGCATCGGATATGAAATCAAGGAACTCTTGTTAGGAGTTGTTTTTAAATTTTTTAAAAATATAAGTAATAATGTTTTAACATTATCAGCTTCCCATTCATTTAGCATAAAGGATTCTCCAAGCCCAATCTCTTGACGAAAAACAACCCGAGAAAAAAATTGATAATCTTTGATCCACATGGATGAATCAAGAGGCAGATCCGGGTTTCCAAAAGACTGAGTTATTCCATTGGGAAATTGAACAGATAGATGACAATCTTTAAAAAGCTTTAAGCGAGATAAAACTAATTTTTTGCAGATTAACTGAATAATACTAGGTTTTTTAATAATCATAGAATGTTTATGTAAAATTTTTATTTTTTGTTTAATGGGCAACTTTCGTTTAAATTTTAATCGAAAAGCTTGAAAAAGTATACGAGAAAACGTTGCAAAGCAGGTCCAGGGAAATGTAAAAAATAATTTAAGTAAGGATAATGATGTTAAAGAGTGTTGACGACCACTAAGCGATGCATATAGCAAGGGCTTATCCTGTTTATTATAATTAATAATAAATCTCATTACGTCTTTCATCGGAGAGAATTTAAAATGATAAGTACCATCAACATCAAAAAAGGGAGATACATAAAACTCCTTGGTTGTTGTAACATTAATTGAATCGTTATTTGAACCAGTATCACACGTTAAAATATAAGGGTGTCTTTCTTTAAATGTGTTGTTAACTTCTGCAATAATATACGTAAGGGTATCGTTGTGGTAGCAGTAATAAAAACTAACAGGGTTAAAACAGTAACCAAGGCAACGTGTAGATGTAAATAATGTAATGGTTGTGATGTTTGTTTTATAACCTTGCTCCAATAACAACGTACGGACTTTATCTGCAATAGATTGGTTAGTATCTTTCAGATAATCTTTATCATGGATACTAAATAAATTAAATCGATTATAGCTAAAAAATAAATTCTTTTTTGCTACTATTTTTAGATCATCGCAATCAAGACCAAAAAAAAAGGCAGGATATGTAAATTGATGTACCTTAGGATAAAATCGTTTATGAAAAAGGGATCCAATAAATAACTGAGACATTAAAATGAAATTCCAAAATATTTTGCTACAGCAGCGCCTGAAGCAGCTGCGTCTTCATGAAAGCCATATTTAAAATAACTACCACAAAAGAAGGTGTGATTTTTGTTATTTAAATTTGGTAACTCAGATTGAGTCGCAATACTTGCAGTATTAAAACAGGGATGATGATAGGTTAGCTCTTTAATAATATAAGAGTCATGAATGGTATCCTTTGCATTAAGGGTTACAATATAAGGCGTTTTTGAATCAATAGATTGTAGACGATTCATGTAATAGCTAACAGTAACCGGATCATCAAGATTTTGGCTTACTTGCATAAAATTCCAAGATGCCCAACACTGTTTTTTAGGAGGTAGCTGGGATCTGTCGGTATGAAACAAGGTTCTGTTTGTAGAGTAAGTCCATTTACCTAATAAACGTTTTTCATCTTCTGTTGGATTTTCAAGTAACTTTAAAGCTTGATCAGCATGAGTCGCAATAACAACATAGTCACAAAAACATTCTTGTTGATCAGCAGTTTGAATTCTCACACCATTATCAAACCGAGAAATTTTTGTAGCTGCATTATTTAAAGATACATTAGTTAATTTATTGACAAGGGCATTTACATACGTTCTAGATCCACCTTTTACCGTGTACCACGCAGGTCTGTTAGTGACCTGTAATAAACCATGGTTTCGCCAGAAGTGTAAAAATGTGTATGCTGGCATTGCTAGTGTTTCATTAAACGACGCTGACCAGATTGCAGAACCCATAGGAACAACATAGCAGCGAATTAATGATTCAGAAAAACAATGACGGGTTAAATAATCACCTAATGTTTCTGAGTCTAGAAGCGGTGAATTGCTATCTGAGGAAGCCTGCTTGTTAAAACGTAAAATTTCAGATATAAGCTTATAAAATGATGGAGAAAACCAATTTCGTTTTTGAGCAAATAAGCCAGATGGCACATCAGATGAATAAAGTAGCTGAGGGTGTTTACAAAAGTAGCTAAATGACATATCCGATTTCATATAAGGAACATCCAGTGCGTGTAATAACGATAAAAAAACAGGGTAGTTTTGTTTGTTAAAAACAATAAATCCTGTATCAATTGGTTTGCCGGTATCAATGCCATTAGGAACGGTAATGGTGTTGGCATGCCCTCCAAGATAATGATTTTTTTCAAATAAATGCACATTAAATTTTTTTGATAATAAATAAGCTGCTGTTAAACCAGCTACGCCAGCTCCAATAACGGCTACTTTTTTATTAGTATCATGGATATCCATTACATGATAGTGTATCGAAAAAATTGGAAATTAAAAATAATACTTTAGCCCTAAAGCAAATTTGAGACCTTTGTAATCTTTGGAATTATCAGTATGATCTGTGATTTTTAGACCTGTTTCAACAAAGTAAAACAAGCCATCAATGGATGCAAAAATGTTATAACCTAAAGCCATATAACTAAAAATTAAGTAACTCCAAATAGGGGCCTTTGAAAGCTGTTGTCTTAATTTAAATTCTGCTCCTAAAGGAATTTCATAAGAATGTAATAATTCGGAATCAAGTTTTCCATAAATATAACTAAACCCAGAATAAAGACGAAAAAGTGTATGTTTTGTAAACTGATTATTAAAATAGTTAACAAAACGAATGCCTCCAACGAACAAATCAGATGAATTAGTTTGTGACATCCAAAATACAGATTGAATTGTTACAGGAGAAAAATCGTAAGAAAATTTTAATCCACCTAATGTAGATGGATCGAGATAAAAACCAAGACCTAGCTTTCCTTTTTTATCTAAAGCATATGATGCAAGTTCTTTTTGTTTTTTACTATCAATAACTTCTTTTGCTAATTTATTTTCAACATTTATAGATATGGTAGTAACCTCTTTTTCAGGTTTTATTTCTATAATTTCAGAATAAATTTGAATTCCATTTTCTTCAATGGTGACTAAAAAGGTGCCTGTTTTTACATCATAATTACTAACAATAGCTGTTCCAATAATTTCTTTATTAAGTTTAATAACAGCGGTATCAGAATCAGTAATAATATTTAGTGTGTTAGCGTAATTAAGGGAGGCAGCAAAGAAAGTAAAAAGAATTGATAAAAGTAAATTTTTTAAGTTCATAATCTAATTTAGAGATTATCTTTAAAAACTAGAGAATGCAAGAAAATTTAAGGTTATGTCTCACTTTTTCCTTTTGTAATAACCATTTTTCCACTTCTAACCATCTCTAAGATTCCATAAGGTTCAAGCATCGTAATACACGTATCAATTTTTTTAGATTCACCAACAATTTTTAAGATAAGGGTATTGTCAGAGAAGTCAATAGACTCTCCTTGAACATGTTGGACAAGTTGTAAAATTTCGCTACGATTTTTTGGTTTTAATCTAACTTTTATTAAGGCAAATTCTTGTTCAATTGAATAGCTAGAATCATGTTCAGATGCATGAACAACATCAATTAACTTTGCGCATTGTTTAATAATTTGTTCTAAAACATTTTTATCTCCATTTGCTGTAATGGTCATACGCGAAAAGCGACCATCGATTGCTGGCGATACAACCAGTGATTCAATATTAAATCCTCGTCTCGAAAATACTAAGCAAATTCGTAATAATACACCTGGTTTATTGGCAACAAATAAACTTATGGTATGGCTGTCTTCACGAGTAATTGATGTTTTTGGCATATATTTAGGTGCTTCCTTTTGGTTTTTGTAGTTTTGTTGTTGGCCGAGAAATAATCATATCTTCGGCTGCTGCTCCTGCTGGCACCATGGGAAAAACATTATCTTGTTTAATAACTTCTGCATGAATAACGCAAGGGCCTTCATTATAATCTAGTGCTTGTTTTAAGACTTTTTTTACATCAGCCGGTCGTTTTATTCGAAAGGCTTTCGCCCCATACGATTTTGCTAGTTTTACAAAATCTGGATTGCCAACCATATCAACGCCCGATAAGCGATCATCAAAAAAGAGTTCTTGCCATTGTCTAACCATACCAAGGTACTTGTTATCAATAATAACAATTTTAATAGGGAGTTTATGAATAACGGCTGTGGATAATTCAAAAAGGGTCATCTGGAAGCCGCCATCTCCACATATCGCAATAACGGTCTGTTCTGGTTGTCCAAACTGTGCCCCAATAGCCGCAGGAAATCCAAACCCCATTGTGCCAGCTCCGCCAGAGGTAATCCACTGTTCTGGGCGTTTAAAATTATAAAATTGAGCAGTCCACATTTGATGTTGCCCAACATCAGTTGTAACGGTAGCATCTCCATTAGTTAGTTTACATAGCTCATCAATAACATGCTGTGCTTTTAACCCGCCATGGATTTTATAGCTTAAAGGATATTTCTTTTTGTTTTTTTGAGTCTTTTTTAACCAATCTTTAGTATCAAGAGGTTCAACCATCGGGATAAGCGATTCCAGGATTAGTTTAGCATCCCCAACACAGGATGCATCTGGAACTAAAATTTTATTAATTTCAGCAGGGTCAATATCAATATGACATTTTTTGGCACCAGGACAAAATCGTTCAATTTTTGCTGGTGTAATACGATCATCCCAGCGAGAGCCAATAGAAAAAATTAAATCACACTCTGCTACAGCTTTGTTTGCATAAGCAGTGCCATGCATTCCTAAAAAACCTACAGATAAGGAGTGATTTTCAGGAAAGCCTCCCATGCCTAATAAGGTTGATGTTACAGGTGCTCCTAATTTTTCAGCTAATGCTAGAACCTGTTTGTGTGCTTGAGAGATAATAACACCATGCCCAATGAGTAGTAATGGCTTTTTACTTCCTTTAATTGTATTAGCTAATTTTTTTATATCTTTGATACTAGGTTTTTCAGGTTTAGAAAATCCTGGTAAATCCATATCACAATCATCGATATTAGTAGTGCAGGGGCTGCTAGAAACATCTTTAGGCACATCAATTAAAACAGGACCAGGCCTTCCTGTAGCAGAGATAAAAAATGATTCTTTTACAATTCTAGGAATATCATTGGGATCTTTAACTAAATAGCTATGTTTAACAACAGGTGCTGTAATTCCAAATACATCAGCTTCCTGAAACGCATCTTTTCCTAAAACAGGCGTGATTTGTTGTCCGCAAATAACTATCATTGGAACAGAGTCCATATTTGCTGTTAGTAATCCCGTTACGGTGTTTGTAGCGCCAGGTCCGCTTGTTACTAAAACAACCCCTGGTTTTCCGGTTGCCCTTGCGTAGCCATCAGCCATGTGGGTAGCCCCTTGTTCATGCCGAACCAAAATCAACTTAATAGAAGAATCGTAAATTGCATCAAAGATAGGTATGGCAGCGCCACCAGGATAACCAAAAATGTGCTCTACTCCATGATTTTCGAGGCATTTGATAAGCGATTCAGCGCCGTTTAGTGTTTTTTTTGTCATTTTTAATCAATTTATTTTTAAATATTTTTCAATTTGCGATATTATATCACTTTTTTGATCAAAAAAAAAATATTGAAATCACGGATATTGAGGATAATTTATTGATTTTGCCTTTAAATATTTTTTTGTTTTAATTAAAGAATGTTAAAGAAAGATTAATGTGACTAAGGATTTAATAGCACGCCTAAAAATAAATATATTTACTTTTTTATTCCCTAAACGTATTATGATCAGACCATATTTTTAAGTAAGTAAAGTAAATAAATGTCAAAAAATCAATATGAATTAATAATTAATAATAATAACGTTTCCCATGAAAATGGTAGCTTTTTTAAAGCAGGCGCATTTCAAATTAAGGTTAATGAAACGCTTTACAAGGTAGATTTTAAAAGAATTAAACATGAAGTCTATTATGTTATTTATAATGATGATCAAGAGATTGTTCGTTTAACCCATCCTGATTATGTTCCAGAGTGTGAGTTTTCTGAATTAAATAGGTATTTAAATAATGAGGATGCTCAAGCGTTATTTGCTGCGTTATGCCGTTGCCAAGTATCTATTAAAAAAGAATACTTAAAGTGGCTTGAAGATAATCAGAGTGCCGTCTTTTCATACAGCATTTTTCAACCTGTTTTTTTGTAATTTAATTTAACAATAAATTTGAGACGGTTATTGGTAGAAATAAACTAAGTAAAAAATTATACATTGTTAAAAGATTTATCTAGCACAAAAAACGACATTTTCGTATAATACCAAAAATAAACGGGGCGTGGCGCAGCCCGGTAGCGCACTAGTATGGGGTACTAGAGGTCGTTGGTTCAAATCCAGTCGCCCCGACCAAGAGTAAAATATGAAAAAAGAAGATACGGTTTCGTTTGTTATTTTTAAAAATAATTCTGGAAAAAGTTATACACTCACTGTTAGCCAAGTAAAATTACAGTTTATGAGTTTAGGGTTTTTAGGAGCTATTATAGCTCTTGGGATTGGTATTTATCTTTCATATAATGTAAATATACAACAGGCAGCATATACAAAGTTAAAAAAAGAGTTTTCCCAAAAAACAGAAACAATTAAGTTATTAAATGAAGAAATTGATTTAATTAGAAGTGATATGATGGATTTAATTGAGAAAGAAGAACGCTTAGAATTATTGCTAGGAAAAGCAACTGTAAAAAAAAAACTAAGAAAAAAAAATATTAAACGATTTAAAAAAGAGTTAAGTATTATTGAAAATAGTGTTGAAGATAACGAAACGCGTGCTCTAGAACTGGTAAATTTAGTTAAGGCCTATGTGGATGAGTTTAATGAAAAGTATAGTATTCACTTAAAAAGAACGCAGTTAATGACAGCTCGCTTTGATGCAACACCATCCATTAGGCCATTATACGGACGCGTTATGTCTCGGTACGGATGGCGTCGTCATCCTATTTCTAAAAAAAGACGATTCCATAAGGGGATTGATATCGCATCATGGACTGGCGCACCAATTCATGTCACGGCAGATGGAATTGTTGAATATGCAGGATGGTCTCGAACATTTGGTTATGTTGTAGTAGTAAACCATAGTTATGGATATCGAACATATTATGCACATTGCTCTCAGATTTTAGTCAAAAGAAAAGAGATTGTAAAAAAAGGGCAGGTTATTGCACAGGTAGGATCAACAGGCTTATCTACAGGGCCTCATTTACATTACGAAATACGTAAATGGAACCAACGATTAAATCCAATTGCATTTTTAGATCTTGATATGTTTACAGCACGAAGACGGATATGGTAGTGTAAATTTATTATGAAAAATCAAAAAAAGTACCGAACCGATCTTGTTAATACCGTTATTGGTGAAGATACGTCAGTTAAGGGGGTTCTCCACTCACAAAGATCCATTCGGGTTGAAGGGGTTTTTGAAGGTGAAATTAATTCACAAGGAGAAATTTATATTGGTCAAAATAGTAAAGTAAAGGCTACTTTATTTGCAAAAGATATTATTGTTGCAGGAGAAGTGATTGGAAATATAGAAGCTCTAAAAAGTTTACATATTTTAAAAACCGGCCGTGTTTATGGCGATATTGCTGGTGATGAACTAAAAATTGATGAAGGCGGCATTTATAAAGGTAAAGTTAATATGGATGTGATATCTGCAAAAAATGCATATGAGGGATCATTCCAATTAGCCAAAAAGTAGGTATTTGCTATATTTGCGCAACCCCAATCGGTAATCTTGCTGATATTTCCAAACGATTAGAACAAACGTTACATGAGGTAGATATCATAGCCGCTGAAGATACTAGAAAAACAACAATATTACTTACACATTTAAACATAAAGAAAAAATTAATAAGCCTTGAAAAGCATAATGAGGCAACTCGTTTTAAACAAATGTTTCAAATATTACAAAATGGGCTAAATATTGCGTTAGTAACAGATGCAGGAACACCGAGTATCTCTGATCCAGGTAGCTATACGGTATCAAAATTAATTAAAAATGGTGTCGTTGTTTCACCTATTCCGGGTCCATCTGCTGTATCTTGCTTAGCCTCAGTAGCTGGAATCCCTGCGGATAATTATATTTTTGGAGGATTTTTTCCAAGAAAAGAAATGCAGGCTATAGAAATGTTAAAAAAAATGACGCCATTATCAATGCCAATAATTTTCTTCGAATCTCCAAAGCGAATTAAGCAGACTCTTGAATGTATCAACGATAATTTTAAAGGAGCTTATTGTATTGTAGGAAAAGAGCTAACAAAAATTTATGAAACAATTTTTTACGGTAGTCCAGAAGAAATTCTAGCAACTTTCACAGATGATATGCTAAAAGGTGAATGGTGTTTTATGGTGTCGTTACCAAAAGAAAAAACAGCATATAATCCTGATTTTTTAAATCAAGCATGCGAGCTTGGCTTGTCTCAAAGTCAAATTGGAAGCTTAGTAAAAACATTAGGATGGAATAAAAAAGATGTATATAACTATGTTATTAATTATAAAAAAGATCATTAACATTATAATAGTTAGTTTAGTTATTATGTCGTGTTCAATTGCTAATACTGTGTCATATAAAACACTATCGTTTCAACAGCTATATGGTTGGGAATCAGCAAATTTGGTTGAGCCTTTTAATCATTATTTAGACGTTATTAGGAATAAGACATCACGTTTGCCACAACATGTAAAGCAAGCCTTAAGAAACACAAATAATCGTAATAATGACAGCATTAAACACTTTATAGAAACATATTTTGAACCTATATTAATAACTGATTCAAAAGCTGAATCATTAATTACTGGGTATCATATTTTTCATGCAGCTGCCGATTATCAACAGTCTAAACAATACTCAGTTCCTATCTATAAAAAACCCGCTACCAGAAAAGAACGTCATTATACCCATAAAGAAATTTTAGCAGGAGCATTACAAGATAAAGGCCTTGAAATAGCTTGGTTGCAAGATTCTATTGATATTTATTTATTAATGATGCAGGGATCAGGTGTTTTGTCATTTCCTGATGGAGCTACTAAAAGCGTTGTGTATCATGGTGCAAATGGCTATAAGTATCAATCTATTAGCCAGTACATGCTGGATAAAAAAATGATAACACCAGAACAAAGAAATGGTCCTTATATAAAAGCATATCTAAAAACAGATTTAGCAAGAGCAAGCACGATTATAGAACAAAATCCCTCCTATGTTTTTTTTAAATTTTCAAATAAAGAGGGGTTTTCTGGTGCGGCAGGAACTTTATTAAAAGAGGAGGTGTCATTGGCCTTAGATAAGCGATACTATCCATTTCATAGTTTAATTTGGCTTGAAACATCACTACCAAATAAAACAGAGGCCTTTAGATCATTAATGGTTGCACAAGATACAGGAGGGGCTATTAAAGGGCCTCAGCGTGCAGATATTTTTTTTGGCATGCATAAAGATGCTGAATATACGGCAGGTTTAATGAAAGATAAAAATGCACGATTAATTATGTTAAGATTACGAAACAATGGTTGATACTCATGCTCATTTGTTTTATCTAAAAAAATCTTTAAATGAGGTAGTGATAAATGCTAAAAAAGCAGGTCTAACACATATTATAAATGTTGCCATTGATATCAAATCAGGAAAAGAATCATTAAAGCAAGCAAATCAATATCCTGAATTTATATCTGCTACAATGGGGGTTCATCCTTGTGATGTTGCTGGGTTTTTAGATTTTAAAACATTAAAAAAGGAGTTATCTACAGGTCAGTATGTTGCCGTTGGCGAGATTGGATTAGATTATTATCATATGGCTGCATCCAAAGACGAGCAGGTAGAATGTTTTAAAAAACAACTGGATTTAGCAAGAGAATTTAATTTGCCAGCAATTATTCATAGCCGGGAATCAGATGATGATATGAAATCTATTTTAAGTGAGTATCAAGATGTAAAAAAGGTATTACATTGTTTTTCATCATCAGCAGAATTTGCTTTATCTGTGATTAATAAAAATACCTATTTTTCTTTTACAGGAATGATTACATTTGCTAAGCGTGGTAAAGTGATTAATGCAGTTAAACAAATTCCAATTGAGCATATTATGATAGAGACAGATTGCCCTTATATGAATCCGGTTGGAATTAAAGGTGATAATGAGCCGGCCAATGTGTCACTTATATTAGATAAGATAGCCGCCATAAAACAGTTAGATAAACAAGAGACTCATACTATCTTAGAGAAAACGTCTAAAGACTTTTTTAAGCTTAATTTTGTTAATACTAAGTAGTAGACTTTATTCATTTATTTTTTTAAAATTAGCGTTCTAGAAGCAGTGTTACAGGACCGTCATTAACTAAGTTAATAGCCATATTAGCTCCAAAGATGCCCGCTGCGGATGGAGAATAGGTTTCTGAAAGCATCGATATGAACGTATTATAAATAGGTTCAGCAATGGTAGTAGGCGCAGCTTCTGTAAAACTAGGCCGTCTACCTTTTTGGCAATTCCCATAAAGTGTAAATTGAGAAATAATAAGTATCCCATAACCTTTATCACGAATGCTATAGGTCATCGTTCCTGACTGATCTGGAAAAACGCGTAAATTTAATAATTTATCTATCATCCATGAACTATGAGTTGCTGTATCATTATAATGAATACCTAAAAATACACATAAGCCTTTATCAATAGAAGCTGTAATAGATTGATTAACACTAACGCTTGCTTGCGAAACACGTTGAACAACAGCTTTCATAACATTTTTATTTTTTTAATGATTTCGGAGTGCTTTCAGGTGACATCGATTTTTTTGGGGAATCATGTTTATTAAAAATTACGAGTGCTCGAATAATATCACCAAATTTATCTTTTAATGGATAGATAGAAACAAAAAGATTATATTGGTTTATATCTAGATCCATATACTTGTGATCAAATTCAAAGACCTTTTCTAAAGCTTGAATAAGAACCTCGTTATTAATTTTTCGAGACATTGCCTCCCCTATGATTTCTCCAGGAATTAATCCTAAATCATGCTCAGCTACGTGGTTAATATGCGTTACAATTAAATCTTTATTAATTAAGATTAGTCCCTCAGAAACACTATTCATTAGTTGTTTAATGGTAGACGATTCTAATACAATACGAGCTGTTTTCATATTATCAAACGATTTATAAAGCGATAGCAAGCTTTTTAAATTCTTTAAAATATTAAAAAAGGTTATACCTGAGTAAAATTCACTGAATTGTTCTGTTAGTTTTCTATCACTTAAAGACTCTTTGATTTGATCATTAATTTTTTTAATAAAAAATATTAGATCAAAAATAGCAAATAGCGTTAAGAATAAAATAATGAAGAGACCAACTATAATCAAGTTGATGCTTATAGATGGCAAAAAATCAGCAATATTAAAGGAAATGTTATAACGAGTTAACAAGTAGGCTACTAAAGAGTGGTAGATAGAAATTGAAATCAAGTAAATTGCTGCAGTAAATCCAAAAATAAATATGAAAAATTTAATAATAATAGATAATCGATGTGTTAAATTAAACATTAAGTTCTCCAAGCTGGATAAATTTTCTTAAATTATCATCAGTACCGGCAATAACAAGCAGATCTTCTTTAGTTAAAGGATAGTTTGGGTCAGGAACGTCTGTCATTTCAATAACATATGTTACTTCACCATTATCATTGACTGTTGGAACACGTGTTTTAATACCAACAATATTGACTCGAAACTGTGTTCGAACATGCAAATCTTTTAATGACTTACCTACAAATCCTTCAGGAACTTGAATTTCCATTAAAGAATGCCGTTCAGATATAGAAATATACCGACCAACACGATCAGTAGATAAGGTATTTGATACCTGAATTCCCATTTCTTTTTCAATACTAATAATGTGTTTAATACCAATAGATTTTAAAATATTTTCTTGAAGAGAATTAATATGACGAACATGAATATCAACAAGTCCTAATCGCTGTAATAATGCTGTAGATAATAAACTCGATTGAACATTTGATCCTATTGCAACAATAGCAATATCAATCGTATCAATATTAATAGATCTCATGGCTTTTTCATCTGTAGTATCAATAATAATAGCTTCTGAAACAAGCTCTTTAACTTCATCGATCATTTCTGGATCAGAATCAAGTGCTAATACTTCAAAGTTTTTTTGAGTGAGTGAAATGGCCAGTTGGTATCCAAACTGCCCCATTCCTAAAACTGCAATACTTTTTTGTGATGAAGACATATCCTTACAAGACTAACTTACTAAACAATACTCACTTTTTCAACTGGATATGAATAATGTTTAACATTTCTGCGCTGAAAAAAGGCATAAAGAAAAACAAAAGGACCAATTCTTCCAATAAACATGGTAATCATAATGATCAATTTCCCAATAGATGATAAGTTTGGCGTTACACCTAGTGATAGACCTACCGTTCCAAAAGCTGAAACAACTTCAAAAAGCAGCTTATCAATAGGAGCTACATCAGTAAGAAAAAGAAAAAAAGAAAAACCAAAAATTAAAAAAATAGCAATAAATAAAGTTGCAAAAGCAATAAAAACACTTTGTGAATCTATGGTTTTTTTTAGAAAATCAAAACGGAATGATGATTTTATAATATTCCAAAAAGAAATTAAAATAAGAGCAAATGTCGTTGTTTTAATACCACCTCC
>PBEQ01000022.1 GCA_002719695.1 bacterium
CAAGCCACCGAATAAGCGCCGACTGATTAAGGAGGATAAGCGAAAGCCGTGTAGGCTTGAGTTAAGTAATTGAGGCTGCCCGGCTCAAAAAAACTTAATGTTATTTTGATGAAGGGCGCGCCAGTTGAAGCAAAACGGAAACTGGCAAGCCACCGAATAAGCGCCGACTGATTAAGGAGGATAAGCGAAAGCCGAGTAGGCTTGAGTTAAGTAATTGAGGCTGCCCGGCTCAAAATAACGAACTTTTTTTGATCACGCGTATCTCCCATTTCTTGATATTTATTATTTTTTCTACTAGTTTTAGTAATACTTTTAAATATTCTAAAATCAGTATTTACCGTAAGATATATTTTACGCTATTCTTATTTAGGTATATGAAACGTAACAGTAGCCCATGTATATCTGACTGCCATTTTGTTGGAAAGCATAAGTGGTGCCAAGGTTGTGGTCGTACTCTGGATGAATGCAAACAATGGAAGCATATGAAACCCTATTCCAAAAAACGACTTCTCAAAGATTTAAACAAAAGAATGGCTATTATTAAACGTTAAAATTTCAAAAATTGTGATATAAATTAAATTCAATAAAAAAGGAAGGAATAATCAATGCAAAATACACAAAAAAAAGTTCCCGTAACAATTCTAACAGGATTTCTTGGATCAGGAAAAACCACTTTACTCAATCGCATCCTTAGTGAGAAACATGGCAAGCGTATTGCTGTTATTGAAAATGAATATGGTGAGGTAGGCATTGATCAAGCTCTGGTAATAGATGTGGAAGAAGAAATATTTGAAATGTCTAATGGATGTATTTGTTGTACAGTGCGAGGTGATTTAATTCGGGTTCTTAGTAATCTGATGAAACGACGAGATAAGTTTGATTATGTACTGGTTGAAACAACAGGCCTTGCAGACCCAGGCCCAGTAGCACAAACCTTTTTTATGGATGATGAAATTAGCTTAGAGTTTAAGCTTGATGGTATCGTGACTCTTGTGGATGCTTTTCACATTAATCAACAATTAGGGCGTAGTGATGAAAGTACCGAACAAATTGCATTCGCCGATGTGATTGTCTTAAATAAAATCGATCTTGTTAATAATGAGGAGCTAGATGTCCTGGAATCTCGTTTACGTAAAATGAATAAAATGGCCAAAATAGTACGTAGCGAGATGGCTGAAACTCCGATAAATACGGTTTTAAATTTAGGTGCATTTAATTTAGATGAAGCGCTAGTTCGTCGTCCAACTTTTTTAGAACCAGAGTATCCATTTGAATGGACAGGAATCTACTCTATGGAACCTGGTCAATCTGAGATTACTCTTGCAGAAGGACCTGACCCATCTATGTCTTTGGTTGTGGTAGCTGATCAGGGAAAAGAAGATCAAGCTTTACGTAACAGTGCAGAACGCTGTGTCCGTCTCTATTCTGAAGATGCAAAGCAAATTCAACCAGGCGAACTTATTCCACAAGATTCACACGTCATGCTCGACTTGTCATCATCTGGACGAAAATCGTTTTATTTGCAGACAGAAAATAAAATACAAGTGGGTCTTTTTGCTCAACATACCGCTGAAGAATTTGATATTCAAGTGTTAACAAAAGACAAAACAACTATACCAGTTGAGACTGAACGAACATGGGTGGCACAACATGAACATGATGATGAAGTGGGTTCTATCTCGATTGAAATAAATGGAGATGTAGAAGAAAAAAAATTAGAAAAATGGCTTTCTAAACTACTTGCTGAAAAAGGAATAGATATTTTTCGTATGAAAGGCTTTATCAGTATTTCTGGAGAACCTAACCGATTTATATTTCAAGGTGTTCACATGCTTTTTGATGGAAAACCAGATCGTCCATGGGGAAATTCACCGCGTCGAAACCAGCTAGTATTTATTGGTCGAAACTTGGATGAACAAGATATACGTCAAAGTTTTGAAGCTTGTTTAATATAAAAACTAAGATATGGCTTTACAAAATAACTGGAATGCATCGGTAAATGATTATGCAATTTCTGGCGGTTGGAATTGTGATGGTAACTCACTTGTTGTAAGTGATGCATCTGGCGGTATCTATGTTTTCAATGGGAAATCGGGCGAAGTTATTTGGTCACAAAAACAAGTTCATGCCGTTGGTGGACTATCAACAGCAATGCATCCATTTAAAAACAAGTTTGTTACCACAGGTCAAGATTCTCGTATTCTTATTTGGGACACCTATGAAAATAATATAATAAAAGAAATAAATTTAGGTCATGGTTGGGTAGAAAATGTCGAGTGGTCACAAGATGGAAAATGGCTTGCTGCTTCGTGTTCTCGCACTGTGTATATTTATAATGAAACTGGTGACGAAGTATGGCGATCAGATGATCACAATAGTACAGTGAGCCAAATTGCCTGGGCAGCTAACAATGAATTAGCCACGGCATGCTATGGTAAAGTCACTTTTTTTGATGCTTCATCCGGAAAACAAACACAAACGTTGGAATGGAAAGGATCCTTAATATCCATGGTATTAAGTCCAAATGGTGATATCGTTGCATGTGGGAGTCAGGATAATTCAGTTCATTTTTGGCGTCGCTCTACAGGTAAAGATTCGATGATGTCTGGCTATCCATTCAAACCTGATTCTCTCAGCTTTGATGAAACTGGAACATTTTTAGCAACCGGAGGGAATGTAGATGTAACAGTTTGGAGTTTCCAGGGAAAGGGTCCGGAAGGAACCACGCCTCTCTCTTTAGAACAACACCCTGAACCCCTTACCTCGCTAGCTTTTTCTAATCGTGGGTTAAATTTAGCTTCTGGATCTCGTGATGGTACAGTCGTGTTATGGGGACTTAGAATGGATAATAAAGAAAGTGATTTAAGTGAAACCCGTCTAACGGATTCGGTTTCAAATTTGTATTGGCATCCAGATGACAAGGCGTTGGCTGCGTTAGATGGACAAGGTGTTATTACAGTTTGGCATGTTACATAACCCAAACAATAGTATCAATAGATAAATATCCCCATCCATTACATCTAAACCATTTTAAAAAATTTAGTTAGCTTATTGTTAAATTTTTTAGACTTTGTTTAACTTCATTCTTGCAATCAAGTTTTATAGCGTTAACAAAGAGACTACCTTGCTCCCTTTTTTCTTTAAATTGCTAATTTTTAATTGATTGTTATACTTAGAATAAGCTATTTTCTTATTTATAGCTTAAACTAAGTTACACCATGTCAAAAAAATCATTATCTATCTTTTATATCTATTATGGACCTCCTTTCCCTTTTTCTGTTAATGGGGCTGCCATTTTTGATTTAGATTTACTTTCTTATCTTAGTACTCAGAATCATACTCTCCATTGCATTACCTGTATTTTTGATAATTCAAAAGAAAAAGCATTTAATGAATTAAAAAAAATGCAAAACAAATTTAATTTTACGCTTGATTTTAACGAGAATCAGTTAACAATTACGTTTAACTCTATCACCCTTCATGTTTATGAGAATAAGGAGTTTTTTCAGGCATGTGATACCTATGTTCACACCCATAGCCCCTCCATCATCTGGCACCGCTATTCTGATGCCTGGATCAAAAAAGCAGACTGGTCTTTATTTGGCTCTCAAACTAATATCATGTTTTTTACAGAACATATCGCCTCACTCAACCATGCTCACTTAAAACCCTTTAATAAACTTATTCTTAATAGTCAGTATCTTAAACAAACAATGTTCCCCAAAAAACGTAGTTCAACAGCCATTATTCATCCTGTTCCTAATACATCGTGTATTAACACTCGCTTTCAGCCTAACCCCCAATTTTTATTATTTGTTAATCCCAATAGAAATAAAGGAAGTCACATTGTTTTTCAACTTGCGCAACAAAACCCTCACCTTCAATTCATGGTTGTTAAGGGTTGGTGGGGCTATATTGATCAACCCTTTGATACCTTAAAAAATGTACTTCTTGTCCCCTCTCAAGAAGATGTTTCCGAAATTTACTCCTATACAAAACTGCTTCTCTTTCCTAGTCAAGCGACAGAGTCGTTTGGCCGGCTACAAATTGAAGCTGCTTATAACAATATCCCTATTCTTGGTAGCCGAAACGGTGGCATTGAAGAAATCTTTAACGGGAACGGTTTGTTAGTTGACGACATAACATCTATTGATGAATGGCAACTCAAGTTAGACACACTTTTAGAACCAGCTTGCTATGAACACTGTGTTAGCCAATGCAAAATGATTCAACAACAATATTCTCTTAAAGTCGAAGCTAATAAATTTGAAACCATTTTACAAAACGTTGTCTAGTAAATGGTTTTATTTAAATAATGTTATGCGGCTACTCAGCATCGTACTGACTTTTTTAAGTTTTAATTACTGATTTTTTAGCCTTGCTAGTATCTTTTCTAATTATTTGTTACCATCTTACACATCATTAATAAAGTATTATGATATGACATCAACACAACATATTGGTCTTTTGATGACCTATAATGAAGAAGATATTATCCAAGAAACCCTATCTCATAATAGTCAATTTTTTGATGCAATTTATGCTCTTGATGGATCTACTGATAAAACGGCTGATATTATTCGCAGTTTTGATGTTGTTAAATCTTTAATTAAAGATCAAGATCTTTATCCTAAACGGACCATCAAAGATGGTGTTCGCCAATTTTTGCTCGAAAAAGCACAAGCAGAATGTGGCTATGAAGGATGGTTTACCTTATTGCATGGTGATGAACTTTTGGTCGATGATCCTCGAAAAATTGCGGCAAAAGCAGATCGCCAGAAAGCCGAACGTATTAATTGGCGTCCGCTTAACTTTTTTCTTCATACATCTCAAAAAGACTCTTACACGGCGGAAACGCCTATTACAAAAGAAGTTCTTTTTTATGAACCTGGTGTTAATTTGGAAATTCGCCAATTTAAAAATAAAAAAGGAATTTTTTATGATTTAAATCAACATAATAATTTAGTTCCTCATGGTATTAGTTGGAAACCGTTGTTTGATTTTCCTATTTTTCGTCATTATGTTGTTCGTTCTGTTAAACAATTTGAATCCCGTCTTTATAATGCATCACAATCCTATAATGGATTTAATAACTCTTCTGACAAACAAGATATCCAACATCCCGAAGCGTTTGATTACAATCACATATTTCGAGACCATTTATTTACATCGAGTAAACAAGTTCGTAAATTTGATGGAGATTATCAGGAATTTTGTCCATTTAAACGTCCTCACTTTTTTAAACAATATTTAGATTTTCATAAATATCGTGCTTAATTTTTTATGTCTCCGTTAACTAAACTTAAATCCTTACTGACCCACTATACCCACAACTCTTTAATTCACCAGAATCTTGTTTTTATCTTCTCATTTTCAGACCATATCTTTAATCAAATCCCTTATGAAGCTATCTTATCTGAGAGCGAACAAACCCGTTTGCATCGTTACCGTATCGATTCGGCACGGTATCAATTTTGTATTACACGTGTTTATCTAAGATTTATTTTAGCCCATTTTTTACAAACTTCTCCCCAGGCTATTTCGTTTGAAAAATCGATCAAAGGAAAACTATTTATACCTAGTTCGGATCTATCATTTTCGGTATCTCATAGTAATTCGATGGGAGTTCTTACTCTATCTACAGATTCTTTTCTTGGCATTGATATCGAATACATAAAACCTAATTTCGCTTATCATCGTATCGCCAATCGTTATTTTACACCGTTAGAATCCCAATGGCTTAATGCTCAACCGTTACCTGATCACGTGCCCTCATTTTTTAATATTTGGACAGGCAAAGAATCCGTTTCTAAAGCTACCGGTCTTGGCCTGTCTATTGATTTTTCTTCATTTTCTGTTATTCCGATTCATTCGAGTCTATCTACTACTCTTTCCAATCGGAACTCCTTTTCAGAGTCTGATTGCTTTTACTTACGTTACATTTCTACTAGCCCTGATTACTCATGTTGTCTCGCAAGTGAATCTCCTTTTAAAGAGGCCCAAGCTATCATACTTTCTTTATAACGATGTATTTAACCTTGTCATTACTTTTTGTAACTGTGGCTCTAATTTTCCAAAGGTAATAGTTGTAATATCTTGTTTTATATAATCAATATCATCTTGAATAGCTATCATGCTATCCACATCTTCTTTTTGTTCTGTATTTTGTAATTCATTAGCTAAAAAATCTAAATGTTTAATCAACCCTTTTTTAGCACTTTGAGATCGACTATGATCACCTTTTGCACATTTTATTAAGGTATCAATTACATATCTTGCTTGATTTTTATTATATTGTTTAGCATGCAACCCTATTTCTCCATAGACAAATTGATTAAAAAATCGTTGCTCTAAGGTGTCTATCGCTAAACCTTTTTCATCATCTGGTAATAACGGCAATATTACAGAATCACTCATTGATATTTCAGCATAACAATCACATAAATTTTGAAAGCATTGATCTGATAAATCTCTAATTTTTAAGATATTGTAATAAGGATTATGTTTATCATCAAAATAAAAGACAATTAAATACCATCGAATATGTTCTTTCTTTGATTCATAAAACTCATTTAGTTCTTCTAAACACATACTTTTTTGCTCGTCTGTTAAAAATCGAGCATAAATTAACCGGAAACATGTTAAAAAACATTGATGCTGAATGGCTTGCTTATCTTGTCTTATCGAAAAACTTTTTATCATAAACAAACAGGTTAATGCATCTTGCTTTATCTCATCTTCAGCTCCAAATTGAACAAAATGTAAATATAATTTTACGATTAAAAAAATAGTTTTGTCATCTTGATCTCTATCTACTTTTTCCATTAGGGTCTCTAGTAATTCTGCTTGTTTTGTTTCAGGAAATATCATTGACAACTTGATAGCATCTTTTAACGTCGTAATTTGTTTATATAAATCATGAATTGATTCGTCCATAACCTCTATCATATCCTTCTTTTGCTTCTTTTTTAATATATAACGTATACTATATAGATGCCTTTATCTCTTTTTTTTCTTATTATTATATCAGGTCTACTTCATGCAATATGGAATATCATTGCAAAACATGTGGGTAAAAATACAACTATTTTATGGCTTAGCATGTCTATAGGGGGATGGATTGGTATTCCTTATCTTATTTGGATTCAGAGCCAGATTACCTGGTCTTTGCTCCTTGGCTGGGGTCTTATTTGTGCTGCGGCTCATGCTTGCTACTATATTGCTTTAACTCGTGCTTATGCTCAGTTTCCCATATCAGTTATTTACCCTATCTCTCGTGGCCTTGGTATTGTTATAACGTCATTGTTTTCTCTTTTTTATTTTCATGACTCTATTACGAGTATAGGTGTTTTTGGTGTCTTTTTGGTCCTTGCAGGAATTATTTTATTTCATAGCCCACATCAACCTACATCATTTAAATCTTTAGGTATTTATTGGGGGATTCTAGTTGGAATTACTACCGCTACTTATCTTATAACGGATTACCTAGCTCTACAAAACTTACCAGCAAATCAGCTTATTTGGGTTATGTTTATTTTTATGAGTATTATCTTGCTTCCTTACTTATTTCATTTTCATCGTTCTGAACTTTATGAAACTTTAACTCAAAAAAAAGGCATCGCTATTTTAATTGGTAGTTTATCTTTTTCCTCTTGCTTTTTAATTTTATGGGTTCTTGGTATTAGTCCTCTAGGTTATGTTGTTGCTTTACGAGAAACCTCTATTATTTTTGCTGGTTTACTCGCCTGGTTTTATCTTAAAGAACCATTTTCAACAACTAAATGGTTTGCTGTTAGCATTATTAGTATCGGTGCTATTATTATTAAATTAAGTTAGGTAAGAAAATTTTATCCAGTTCTTATACTCAGACTATTCCACTATCTCTAAAATAATCTTATAATAATTAGATGAGTAAGACCGCTATACAATCCTCACGTAAAACGATTGAACAACATTTGCTTGAAATGCAAGCTAAGCATGATGATTTACCTCAAGATATTGCCAATATCCTCTATGATATTAGTTTAGCCACCAAAATGATACGCAATAATGTAATTGTTGCAGGCTTTCAAGGAGATAGTACCTCTGATCACGTAAATGTTCATGGAGAATCTGTTAAGAAATTAGACATCTTTGCCAATAACTGCTTAATCGATATTTTAAGTGCACATGGCCGATTTTCTTATATCGGTTCCGAAGAAGAAGATGACATTATCACTATTAATTCGTCTAAGGATCCCTCCTATGCTATTTTCTTTGACCCTTTAGATGGTTCTTCTAATATTGATGTTAATGTTAGTGTTGGTACTATCTTTTCTATTTATCAGTCTGATTCTTCTTTAGGTGATATTAATTTACAGCCTGGCTCTAAACAGGTCGCTGCTGGATATGTTATTTACGGATCGTCTGTCATGCTAGTTTACACAACGGGGCACGGTGTTTTTGGGTTTACTTACGATCCTAATATTGGTGAATTTTTATTATCTCATGACCATATTCGTATCCCAGATTCACCTAAATATTACTCTGTTAATGAAAGTTTATATCCTCACTTTAGTCCTAACGTACAAGCCGCTCTTGATTCTTTTAAACTATCTCAAACAGAATCATTATCCTCTCGCTATGTAGGATCTTTGGTTGCTGACTTTCATCGTAACTTATTAAAAGGTGGCGTTTTTGCTTACCCAGCGCTACCTACTCATCCTCAAGGAAAACTTCGTCTTATGTATGAAGCAAATCCTTTAGCTTTTATTTGTGAACAAGCAGGAGGGTCTGCCAGTAATGGTTCGAAACCTATTTTATCTATTCTTCCAGCTAACGTTCATGATAAGACGCCTTTATTTATTGGTAATACGCCTCTTGTTAATCGCTTTAAATAATAAGACATACTCATAAACTAGCTGTTTCTTTTATTGCTGGCGTTGATTATATTGAATCTCATACTGCAAACGCATTGTCTGAGAATGATTTCCTCCTGTTATTTAGGAACATCCGGCGGTATTAGTATTCTTGATTTATTAACAGAGACTGAATCCATCTGCCAATCTACTATTGCTTATACTATCGCTCACCGTCGAGAAGGAGATCCCTCTCTGTTAGTAGCAGATGCATCTTTTGCTCAATCAACACTAAAGAGAACCCCTAAATACTCTTGCGTTCATACTATTTTAAATACCGCTTGGGTATGGCTAAATAAGAGGTTTTAAGTTTAAATCTTGAAAAAAATGGGTATAAAAAGCATATAACAAGCTTTAGGGGGGCTTATGAAACCATCTGATTTATTATCTGATGAGCTTGATCAGATATTGTGTATGCTTGATATCTTAGAGGTTATGCATGAACGGCTATCTCAAGGAAAACCTGTTAATTTAGATGATTTAAAGCGCATTATTCAATATTTTAAGATATTTGCTAACCGTACTCATAACAAAAAAGAAGAAAAGATTCTTTTTCCTGCGCTCAGACGCCATACTGGTGCTCAAAGTAACGATATCATTAATCAACTCAAATCTGAAAATAGCTTAGCGGAACTCTATTTAACTTCACTTAAGCATATTATTAAAGATGTTAAAAAGGGTAGCTTACAAGCAAAAGAAAAAATGCTTACTTTATTAAAAAAATATCTTGTTCTTGAAAAAACACATCTTCATAATGAACAAATCTTTGTTATCCCTTTATGTAATCAAGAAATACCTGAAGATAAACAAGAAAAAATTCTGAAAGAATTTCAAGCTTATGATGAAAAACTATTTGGTCATGGTATGCAACGTAAATTTCATAAGGCTTTTGGCAAAGTTATTAAAAACTTACAAAAACACTATTATACTGATAATTAATCATACCTTCAGATTACTAAGATAGCCTCGCTCTATTACACCCACCGGAGTCGTTGTTACTTATATTTTTTATGATACACTTTTTTTATGAGTTTATCTTATAAATCGCCCCTTATCTTAACAACAACTAATTTATTTTTTGTATGTAGTTTTAGTATTGTTAAGTTTTTAAGCTCGACTGTAGCTATTGAAACCATTATGTTATTTCGCTTTTTAGCAGGTCCTGTTTTTTTAATTCCTTTTTTTATTCTGACAAAAAAACCTATTATTATTAAGTCATACTCTCTTTTTATCTTTCGTATTTTCTTTGGCATTAGCGCTATGTCTTGTTTATTCTTATCCTTTAAATACGGGCAGATTGGAAAAAGTATGTTAATTTTTGAATGCTCTACTATTTGGACATTAATTCTTGGTTATATCTTTTATAAGAATAAGCCACATTATATATCCTTACTAACTATCCCATTTGTCTTTATTGGCCTTTATCTTGTTCTTCAGCCTCAGTCTATGACAACTTTCAATCAAGGGGACTTATTTGCTTTACTAGGTTCTTTTTTTAATACGGGTGTTTACATTACACTGAAACAACTACGCTACTCACATGACACTACTACAATTGTCCTTATTTGTTACTTTTTTTCAGCGTTAATCGTTAGTATTCCGGCCATTATTTCTCCCCCCATGATCTCTCTGGAAACTATCGGTTATCTAATTTTAATGTGTAGCGTTGGATTTTTAGGGCAACTGGGTATGACTTTAGGTTTTAAATTTGCTAGCGCTGGTATCTGTTCTTTATTAATGTTAAGTATCGTTCCACTGACAACGTTAAGCGGTATTTTATTTTTTGGGGAATCTTATCAACCCTTAGTCTGGTTAGGGATTATTCTTATTTTTAGCTGTTTAATACTGATTTCAAGATGGCAATAATCGTATCTTATTGTTGATTAATTTTATTAATTAATAGATGATCAAGTATCACTAAATTAGCCATGGCTTCTACAATAGGGACAGCTCTCGGAATTACACAGGGATCATGTCGTCCCTTTGCTTGTAATTCGGTTTCTTTATGATCACTTGTTACAGAACTTTGTTTTTTAAATATGGTTGCGGTAGGCTTAAATGCTATCCGAAAATAAATATCTTCTCCATTTGATATCCCTCCCTGCATACCTCCTGAATAATTCGTCTTGGTTCTAACTCGATCACCTTCCATGTAAAAGGCATCATTATGCTCTGACCCGGTTAAAAAAGTCCCTTCAAACCCCGATCCAAATTCTACTCCCATCGTGGCAGGCAACGACATCATTGCTTTTGCTAGATCTGCTTTTAATTTATCAAACACAGGCTCTCCTAACCCAGCAGGAACATTACGTATAACACACTCTATAACCCCGCCTAAGGAATCTCCTTCGTCACGTGCTTTTTCAACTTGCTCAACCATCAAATCACTACTTTCTTTATGGGGACATCTTACCAAACTTTTCTCAACCTCTTCTTGCTTGATTACATCTCTGTTTATCTCAGCTGTTATTGTATGAATTTGACGTACATAAGCTATCGTCTCTATAGAATCCTTGATTAAAATCTTTTTGGCGATCGCACCCGCAGCTACTCTTCCTATTGTTTCCCTAGCAGAAGATCGTCCTCCTCCCTGCCAATTTCTAGTTCCATATTTTGCTTCATATGTATAATCTGCATGAGACGGGCGAAAGGTATCTTTCATATTTTTATAAGCTTCAGGTTTTGCATCCTTATTATAAACCATTAAACTAATAGGTGTTCCTAACGTTTCACCCTCAAAAATTCCTGATAAAATATGTACTTTATCCGCTTCGTCTCTTGGTGTTACTAATTTATTTTGACCAGGTCTACGTCTATCTAACTCTAATTGAATCTCTTCTTCATTAATTGCTAATTGCGAGGGACACCCATCAATCACAACCCCTACGCCCCCTCCATGCGATTCGCCCCACGTTGTTATTCTAAAAAGTCGTCCAAATGTATTACCCATTACTCTTCCATTCTGAGTGTGTCAGTGTTTGTAAACTTAAAGCATGTAGACCTCTTTCAAAGAACGGCTTACATATATCATAAATATATTGGTGTCGCTTTACTTTTGTTTTATTGAGAAATGTATCAGATACTATTGTTACATTAAAATGAGTGTTTTCATGTCTACTAACACCTCGGTGACCTTTATGTGAATCACTATCATCGGTTATATGTAGATAACGCCCATTACACTTTTCTAATACTTCTTTTGCAATCTCTTCTTTCATGCTGTTTATAGCCTACCCCACAATTCTACTTATACCAAGACCTAATTGTCTATTTTATATAGGCAAATTAGGCAATAATCTATCTATTTTAAAGACAACGCTAAAGCCTACTGATTCTGTAAACTCATTCGAACTTACATAAACTCGTTTCACTCGAATAACTAAATCATAAAACTTTGCTGTTCTATAATAGAAATCTCCTACTAAAATTGCATTATTGTTTTCTGAATTAAATGGCTTTGAATAATTTAAAACACCTGTGACAGGGCCTATCTGCTTCCAGCCTAATGCAGCTGTTAACACATTCACGTCATCATAAAGCTCGTATTGTAACCCTGCTTTTGCATACTCTCCCATAATATCTGAGGTTGCATTTACTAACACACCAGAGACCTGCTCTTTTAATGCACCTTCACTAAAATTAAATGCGGTAGATTGGTAAGCATTGTTAAAATACCCTGGCACAAAATCTGTTCCTAACACACGATATTCTGCTTTGTAATCAACAATATCAAAAAAGGTTCCTCTTGCTCCAGAAGATACCCCCTGTCCATGATCTACTAATTTGGCATACTCTGTATATAGTGTAAAAAATTGCCCTCCAATAGGATAAGATACATCAGCAGCGTACCCATCTTGCGCAGGTCTTGTGACCAACGTTCCAGAGCTGTCATCATTGACACCATCTTCATCTCTCATATAGGTAGCTCCAACGATTACTGGTGTAGATGCTAACTCTAATAGAGGTCTTTCTACTCGGAGTCCTTGTACGTTTTGCGCTGTTTGCAACGCAGTTACTTTGGTTTTTAATACAGTTAAATATCCTAAGAAGCCTGTCTTTTGATTATTAAACTCACTTGTTCCACCACTACCAGTATCAAATCCATCCACTAGTAATCCCTGCCCTAAGGTAACATTACTTAATCGTCCATACTTGAATCCATGTTTTTTCTGGTAGTCATATCCTAAATAACGTAAGGTTAGCCAATCAGCTGATTTAGGGTAGCCATAATCCCCCATTGGAATATATAAATCTATTCCTAAGCCTACCTGCAATCCCTTTAAATTAAAATTTGGATTTATATTTGCTTTAAAATAGGAATTATTATCGATATTTACATATCCAAATCCAGCTGCGGTATCTTCTTTCATAAAATCTGATAATTGATATTGAATCCCACCTTGAACTGCGGTTGTTAAGAAAATAAATAATATCCCAAAGATAAACTGCTTCATAATTTGCTCCTTAAAATAGAAAACTTGTTTGTATTATATCATTTTTGATTTTATTCTGCCAAATAATCAAATTTAATCTTTAAATAGAAAGTCTTTTACCTTTTGAAACCTGTATATAGAGTAATGATGAATGGTGGGCACTATAAAATAATTTGCATAATCTACCCAAGTTGATTTTATTTTTAGTGGCTTTGAGCCTATCCCCAAAACAACGTGTAACGCAATATGTGGAATATCTGCGAACTCATTACTATTATTTGAGATAGGAATTCTTGCATATCCTGAACTAAGCTTAATTTCTGATGTAATTATATGGCGATGGGTTTCGTATACCCAGCGCTCAAAACTTGCCTGAATAGCTAGTCCTGAAATATACGCGCCTGATATCCCTCCTTTATTCCAAAAACGTTCTCTCCCAGTAAGGGTGACATCTGGATGTGCAACAATAATTCCAGCGCCTACTCTCTGAACAATATTATGTTTATTACGTTTTCCAATATTAAAAAACAAAATATTATACCCATCAGAAATACTCAAATTATCAATTCCACTAGGTGGGTTTTTTAAATACATTTTATAATGCACCCACTCTAGCCCCACCGTACTTTTAGCATTCCAATTATCTACTCGAACTGTGTAATAAGGACTATCTCTAAATGACCGGCCTTCCCAAGACGCCTTATGCACAATATCTCCATCATTACTTTTGATAGATAAAACTGAATTCATAGCATAATTAAAGCCCCAGTTAGAATGGAAATATATTCCATCTGTCGCGCCTATTAGCTTTGAAGAAAATAAGCACAGACATAAAAAAATCTTCAAGCTTTTCATTGTGTTTAAACTATCATGAATAAATGTATTATTCAAACCAAAATTTACGACGTAACTTTTAAGTATTTGGTATGAAATTTTTAATTAATTTTAGTCACCGTTTAGTATTTCGTAAAGAATTCTTTATAAGACAACCCCTCCTCATAATAATAAAAATATATAGATTAATCTCATCATAAAAATGATGATGATAACCAGACAATATTATTTAAAAAGAGACATAATATTCTGATTTTCAAACATAATTTTATTACAGTTTTTTTTCATTTTCAGCTTCATCTTCTATCATTTTTGATGCAAACTTGATACTGGCTAATTCATCTAAAAACTCTGAATCTAATTTATCCATCATCTTTTTCCATTTAACACGTGTTTTTTCTTTATCCTTTTCAATAATTTTTTTTTCTTTTACTTTTTGGATGAGTTCTTGTTGTTCTTCATCTCGCTTTTCTTCACTTTTTTTTACAACATCCTGCTGTTGTTGTACTTTTTCTTCCATTCGCTTTACATGCTCTTGATGCATCTTTATCGTTGTCATTGATGGTAATTCAGAGCTTGATAATAGTTCATTAACATAACTTAAATGTTCAGCTTGTTCTTTTTTCATTTTGATTTCTTCTAACCGTTCTTCATGTAGTTTTTTTTCAGCTGCATTAAACTTTTCTTGTTGCTGTTTTTCTCGAATATTTCTAACATTTAATAAGGTTTTTAACGAGTATAGAAACCGCTTACCTTTTTTGGGTTTTGACATGCTCTACATTAAACTTAATAATTTTTTTACATTATCATCAAACTGACAGGTATCATGTGTCCCTTGCTTTAAAAAGTCATTTACAGCATCAATATTACTAATCGCATCATCAATCTTCGGATTACTTCCTTTTACATACGCTCCAATATTAATCAAATCTTCAGCTTCTGTGTATCGAGCTAAAATTTCTCTCATTCTTCCCGCTGCTTTCTTATGATCATCTGATGACACAACAGGAAATAATCTACTTACAGAATGTCCTACATCAATACATGGATAATGATTCTTTGATGCTAAATCTCGAGATAACGCAATATGCCCATCTAAAATACCTCTTGCGGCATCCGCTATCGGCTCATCCATATCGCCACCTTCAACCAATACAGTATAAATGGCTGTAATACTTCCTTTGTCAGATGTACCAGCCCTTTCCATTAAACGAGGTAACATGGCAAAAACAGAGGGGGTATAACCTTTTGTAGTAGGAGGTTCTCCCGTTGCTAATCCAATCTCTCGCTGAGCCATCGCAAATCGTGTTACAGAATCCATCATAAATAAAACATTCTTTCCTTGATCTCTAAAATATTCTGCGATAGCGGTTCCAACTAAAGCTCCTTTTAAACGAATAACAGGAGGTTGATCTGAGGTAGCACAAATTACTACCGAACGTTTTAACCCTTCTTCACCCAAAGATTCTTCGATAAAATCTTTTACTTCTCGCCCTCTTTCTCCAATCAAACTGATAACATTAACATCGGATGAACAATTTCGAGCTAACATCCCCATTAAGGTACTTTTTCCTACCCCTGATCCTGCAAAAATTCCAATTCGCTGCCCCATTCCAAGTGTTAAAACACCATCAATGGCCTTCACGCCTGTTGCAAATACGTCTGATATACGAGGCCTCATAACTGGATCTGGAGGATCATTATCAATACCATAAATAGCATCAAAATCTAGTTCTCCTTTACGATCCATCGGCTCACCCAACCCATTCAATACCCTTCCTAATAAAGCATCCCCTACCTTTACTGAAATAGGTCTGCCTGTAGCAAAAATTAATCCTCCGGGTCTAATCCCAGCGGTACTGCCTAACGGCATTAATAATACGCGCCCTTCTTTAAATCCAACAACCTCAGCTAAGATATGAGTTTCTTTGGTAACCGTAATTTTACATAATTCTCCAATAGACACTCCCTGTACTTCAGCCTCAACAACCAATCCAACCACCTGGATTACTTTACCAATAACTTTTAATACATTGGTTTTCTTAATGACATTTTTATAACTTTCTAAGTCGGCAAGTTTACTCATTTGAAATCATCAAAGGTATCATCAAAATCACTTAAATCTAATCCCGCAAATAAATCATCATCATCA
>PBEQ01000023.1 GCA_002719695.1 bacterium
CCAAGCATACCGAATAGCTCCTTTAGTAAAAGGCGTATTTCGTAATATCTCAGCGTCATTAAATTCTTGTTTTGTTAACATAATCGTTTCTTATTTATTTTACCTGTTATTCTAATGGTATGGCATTTACCTCCTATCATAACTAAACTCCCGAAATATATATCTTATATTAAAATATTTTTAAAATTGCAACCTACAAAGTCAGATATTTCTTAAAAAAAAGTATAATAAAAAATAAATTACATGTAAATATAATCCTACATATAATAAAACAATTAAAAAAAGTAGGATTATTCCCATGAATTATACAAGCTGTTAATTTTAAATAAAGGCAAGCCATAACGTACATATAATTTATAAAACAGCTATACTACTTAAACATTAACTCGATTAAAAAAAATATCGATCATAATATTATCGAAAAACAAACAGCTATGCTAAAATAAACCGATAAATCTACAATGAAAAAAATAACAACATTAACAGAAGGAATGGAACTTATTCATAACGGTAATCTTCTATATACCGTTACTGAAGAATTAAGCAACAATTTTAAAGAAGGTGATAAACTAATTTTTATCCCAAATTCAAACGAACCTATTCATATCCCTAAATTTGCAACCGATTTAGTTGCAAAAGAAATAGAATTAGCTAAAAAAGGATTTTATGAATTAGCATCGGCAACAGACGAACAAATTAACACATTTTTTGACGAATTTAGTACTAATTTAGCAAATGATACCATTTGGAAAAAAATACAAACAATTAACCAAACTGACATAAAAATAGCACAAGAAAAAAAGAAATCTACAACACGACTAGAAGCAAATAACACATGTAGAAATAACATGATAGAAGGTCTTCAACAATTTAAAAATCAACCCATCAAACGTGTTTCCAATATAGAAAAAATATCTCATAAAACATGGAGTGTCGAATTATTAAAAAATCCTTTAGGTATTGTTGGATTTGTATTTGAAGGACGTCCAAATGTTATTGCCGATGCAACAGGTGTACTAAAAAGTGGTAATACCGTCGTTTTTCGAGTTGGACAAGATGCACTACAAACAGCTAAAGCTATCATGGAGTTAGCCTTATATCCTGCCTTAGATCAAGCAAAATTATCTCGTAATTGCATTAGACTCCTTGACCATCCAGCTAGAGCTACTGCATGGGCCTTATTTGCTAATAAAACATTAAACTTAGCAGTTGCTAGAGGTAGTGGCCATGCAACACGCACATTAGGAAACATTGCCTATCAACATGGCATACAAGCAAGCTTACATGGTACAGGTGGTGCATGGATGATAACCTCTAAATCAACAGATCCAAATCGCTTACAAGATGCAATTATAGGGTCCTTAGATCGAAAAGTATGTAATACCCTAAATACAATCTGTATTTTAAAATCACATCAAGAACCATTACTCGCTGCAACATTTCACGCTTTAGAAGAAGCTGGAAAAAAGCTTAATGAATCTTACAAAGTGCATATTGAATCAAATTCATTAAAATACATACCAGAGGATAAACTTAAGCTAAAAATTAATGTAACACGAGCAACCGGAACAGAACAAGAAAACCAATTTGAGAGTATCGACATAACAAAATCAGGTACCGAATGGGAATGGGAAAAAACACCTGAAATAACATTAATTGTAGTTGAATCTATCGACGAAGCAATCAAATTATATAACACATATTCACCTCAATTTGTTGCCAGCTTAATTACTCATAATGAAACTGAACTAACGTATTTTTTTAATCATATCAATGCACCATTTGTTGGTAATGGCATGACTCGCTGGGTTGACGGCCAATATGCATTATTAGCTCCAGAATTAGGTTTATCTAATTGGGAAAATGGTAGATTACTAGCAAGATCCGCAATTTTAAGTGGCGATTCTATCTATACAACACGACTAAAAATGATTCAAAAAGAATCTAAACTTAAACGATAAAGCAATTACTTTAAACTACCGTCTGCACCACTGGTAAAAAAAAAGCAGAATGTTGTGCCACTAATTTTTGTAAATCCGATTTTAATTCATATAATTCTAACGTCATCTTATCACGATATCTATGAGTCTCATTAACTAATTTAGGAATAAGCTCATCATAATAAGAAATCCCATCTAAAAGATTATCTTTAAAACCTTGAATATATTTTAATTCAATTGAACTAGCCGTCTCAGAAACTTTAGAAACTTCTGTTTTAAAATAAGATAAATACATTTTAAGTTCACTTATAAATAAATTAGGCCTATATTTATCGTTCAATAAATTCAATCTCCCATAGATATGTCCAATCATATCTTTTAAAGAAGCCAATCGAGAAAAATAAGCTAAATTAGGTCCCGGACATACAGCTGACTTCAAAGGACGTTTATTTGTAATATCATTTTTTAATAAAGCACCAGCAGCTAAATCTTCACATAAACAAGATTTAGCAACAACCAAAGCAATAGATTCTTTTAAAATCTCCGGATCTAAATTTAAAGACTCCAACTCTTTAATTTTTCGTCGCTGATAAAAAATAGATGCTGTACAAACAGGCTTTTTAGAAAACTCTGTATTAGAAACTAAATACCCTTTTGGACATGGGCTCCCAGGTCTACCATTCTCAAATCGTTCATACTTTTGTTGTTCACTTAACGTATTTCTAACCGTATTAAATGGAACGCCTAAAGGCGAAACTGGACTTAAATACAAATCTTTTTCTTCCGCATTAAGTAATACCATGCGCGTTTCATCATCTAACAAAGTAACATCTGGAACCAATAAAAACGGTGTTGCCCACCCCGTTCTTTTAACCTTATAATGATCAATTAAAAAACGATTCTCATTAGCTGTTCCTATACCTCCCTGAACCGTAATATCAACCAAAGGCATTGATTCAAGCGTATGTTTATTTAACTTAGATAAAGTTTCATTATAAATAAGAAATAATGACGATACTAACTCTTTCTTTTGCACTCTAAACTCTTCTAAAATAGGGCCCATTAAATATCCATCTGTTGCAAAGGCATGTCCGCCACAATTTAACCCAGATTCAATACGATACTCAGATACCCAAATCCCTTTTTTAGCTAAAAATTTACCTTGCGTTAAGGAAGACCTAAAATCAGAAACCTTTAATACAACTCTTTTTTTTATATGACCTTGTTTATCTGGAAAAAAATCAACACAATTTTCTAAATAAGCAAATAAACGTCGGTTAAATCCAGCGGAGAAAATAATCGATGCATTTAATGTTGAGTTAGCAAACCCTCGTAAAGCAGAAATAGCATCTGAATAATAAGAATCTCTTTTCTGAGCTTGCTTATCATAAGTATCTCGATCAAGCTTGGTCATAATATTAACATCTATCGAACCTGGTTTAACCATCTCTCTTAATTCTGCTTGTAATTTTTCTTTAATCACCACATCATCTTCGTTTAACATTTCAACATAAGCATGTTTCACAAGTGACGTATCAGGTAATAAAGTAAAATACATGACAAGATCAGATTTCGAATCATCAAACGATTCTTGCTTAATTCGATCTATTTGATCAGTAACCACACGATCTAATAAATTTAAATATGCAGTAATACGCTTACCACGAAAATCATCATCATCTTCTGTAATCGCTTCGTAATCAAACTTAAATAAGGATGAATAATGCTGACGCATTTCCTCACACAACTCATCATCACACAATGAAACAACCGACGAAATACCAAATTGAGCCACTTTTAAAGGTGTATCAATCGTAAATGCTGTTCCCATAACAGGAATATGAAACTCATGTTCCTGATTTAAAAGTTGACTAGCCATACACAGATTTTATACGATAAGCAATAAGTTGTACATGATTACCCATATAAAGCTTATAAAAAATCCATTTAAAATACTAATTAAACTCGTGAAAAATTATAAATTACGGATAGTGAAAAAAATTTAAAAACTGATATACTTAGTCTTAATGATTAATTGTTGTATATTTGAAGATGATACCGTTTCTAACTTATTTCCAATCACAGAAACTCGCCCCATTTATACCTGCCACGTAGGGATCTCAAGCTTATTTGAAAAATTTTACCAAGCGTTTAAATATAGTAATATAACCCTCCATTGCCGTGATTATCTAAAACCAACGTTACAAGACACCTATAAACAGTTCCCTATTAACAATATCAATACTGGTAGTCCCTGCTTATTATATAATGGGAGATCTATCATTACAGAAAAGTTAGTCAATAAAATTAAAAAAATTGATCCAAATCAAAATACATTATTTACATTTAAAGGAACTGTAATTGTTGCCTATTTAAAAGGAAACTTACTAGAAGTAGCGATCCATTTACTAAAAGATTTACCTAATAATACAACCTTAATAAAAGAACTAAGGTCAAAATGTGTTGTTGTGGAGTTAGATGAGTGTAATTTAATTACTACGCCGTGGGACATTATTGATTATAACCAAGAATACTTGTTACTTGATTGTAAACACTCGAAAAATTTAGGAATAATTAAAGGACATATTAGCCCGTTTACATCGATAAATGAAGAAAGTAATGTATTTATTGATAAAAACTCTTACATTGAAGACTTTGTAGTAATCGATGCAAAAAAAGGGCCTGTATATATTGAACAACATGTAACGATTCATGCTCACACAAGAATTGAAGGGCCTGCATTTATTGGAAACCACTCAACAATTTTTGGAGGAAGAGTTTCAAACTCTACTATCAATAGTTTTTGTAAAATATGTGGAGAAATAACAACCTCAATCATCGAATCATACTCAAATAAAGCTCATGCTGGATTTTTGGGAAACAGCTATGTTGGGCAATGGGTTAACTTAGGAGCGGATACAACGACATCCAATCTTAAAAATGATTATAACAACATTAAAATTATTTTTGAAAAAACAAAAATAACTACCAATAAACAATTCTTAGGAACAATTTTTGGAGATCATGTAAAAACATCCATTGGAACAAAACTAAACTGCGGAACTATTATTCGAGTAGGATCTGTTATTTTTAATCATAATTTTTCAAAAAAATATTACCCTCCATTTTCATGGGGAAACGCCGAAAAACAAGAGTTTTTTAAATTAGAAAAATTTTTCCAAGCTCTAGAACGTATTATGAAAAGAAGAAAAATTGAGTTAAGTGATAATTACAAAAACCTCATTACTCTCCTACATAAATCATATACAAAATAATGAATCTATCGGATATATTTAAAGAACTTTCAGCATGCCAAGGACATTACAATAACCATAATTTAGTATCTAATGATATAGAAATAGATTTCTCCTATTCAAAAATTCCAGAAGAAGCCTTTAAAAAATTTGATCACCTAACAAAATCCCTCCAAATTATTGATATATTTAATTCTTTTTTTTCAGATAATAACCATAATTTTACAGAAGACCGAAGTGTAAATCATCATCAATTACGATCACAAACAGCTACACCTTACACTCATGAAATGAATCGACTAATAGAATTTATTAATTCTGATTCATTATCACATATTACCGATGTGGTTCAAATAGGTATTGGAGGGTCTCATTTAGGGCCTCAAACACTTTACGAATGTCTAGAAGCTCAATTAATAAATGAGAATCAATATCCCCAATTAAAGGGTCATTTTATTAGCAATATTGATCCTATAGAATTTAAATATTACACCTCTAAATTAAACCCCAAAACAACATTATTTCTAATTGCTTCAAAAAGCGGATCAACATTAGAAGTTAACTCTAATTTTAAACTTCTAAAACAATGGTGGAATACTCACAACCTACCCGATGCTCAGCTAAAAGATCATTGCATTGCTCTTACAAGCAAACATTCTCCACTTGATGATTCAGCTCTTTTCTTGAAACGATTTTACATTGATGAAGCAATTGGGGGACGATTTTCTGCAACAAGTGTTATTGGAATGTGCATCATTGGACTCTGTTTTGGAAGTAATATAATTTCTGAAATTTTAGCAGGGGCTCTTGCTATGGATACCAATGCCCAGCTACCTAATATTTCCAAAAATTTAGCCCTGGTTTCTTCATGGGAACATATTTGGCAACGAAATATAAAAAACTATCCATTACGTGGCATGGTTGCTTATAGCTATGCTTTACGTTCATTTCCAGCATTTATCCAACAACTTACCTGTGAAAGTAATGGAAAATCTGTTGATAAAAACAATGAACGTTTATCTTATAAAACAGCTCCCATGATAATTACTGGCGTTGGAACAAATGCTCAACATTCTTTTTTTCAACTTATTCACCAAGGAACCGACACAATACCTATTGAATTTATAGGTATTAAACAATCAAACTTAGCACCTCATACAGATCTTGAAAAAAATGCACATAACTTACTGCTAGCAAATATGAAAGCTCAAATAAAAGCACTAGATGAAGGAGAATATTCAGCAAATAATCATTTTTTATTTAAAGGAAACAAACCATCACTATCAATAATACTAAAGTCCTTAACACCTCATAGCTTAGGACAACTTATTTCATATTATGAAAATAAAACTATGTTTGAAGGATTAATTTGGAATATTAATTCTTTCGATCAAATTGGTGTTCAATTAGCTAAAAAATTAATAAAAGAAATCACGTAACGTTATTCTTTCTTAACCGAAAATAGACTCTGAATTGTAAAAATAATAAAATAAAACAAATATTTCCATCTAAGAATACGTCTAGGATCTTGAAACGATCGAAACAACCATTCTCCTCCTCGTGATGATACCCAATATGGAGCTAATTTTTTTGTTCCTGCAAGAACTTCAAACGAACCACCAACACCTATGACTATCCCTGAATCACAGGATTGAGATAATGTTTGAATAAAGTATTCTTGCTTTGGAAATCCCATTCCTACCAAAATCACATCTGGTTTTAGTTTAACAATTGATTGAACAATATCAGCCGTTTCAAACTCAGAAAAATAACCATGAGAACTACCTACAATAACAGCATCTGGATAACGCTTTTTTGTTTGCAACACTGCATGATGCATAACATCAGGTGTTGATCCAACAAAGTAAAAGGTTAAGCCCTTTTGCTTTAACAACGTCATAACCAACTGAACGCCAGTAATTATAGAAATTCTTCCCTTTCTTAAAATCCAAGAAGCCCATTTTAATCCATGTCCATCAGCAATAATTGAATCTGCTTTCATAAGCCAAGATTTCGTAATTAAATTTTTTTCGGCCATAACAATCATTTCAGAATTTAACGTTACAACACGATGCAAAGACGGCTGATTTTTTAGACGAAGTAACTGCTCCACAAAAGCAAGTAACGAGGTATTTTTAACTGAGTATCCAAAAATCTTTGTAATCATTTAAATATCCATTCATTATTTTGAGATAATTTAATTAAACTATCTCTATTATTAATAATATTATCCTGATAAAACATTAAATTTCTAGTTAAATTTATTATTACCCTATTTCGAGATTCTTTTAAACCAAACTCATCAAGTGTTAAGACTGGTTGTTTGACCAACCTTGCTAGATGTAAAACTTTTTCATCATATGTAATAGCAATAAAAGGAATTCCTTGCAATATAGCCCAAATACAAGCGTGATACCTCATTAAAACAAGAAATTTATACTGTAACAACGATTGATTATAATAGTTAGCACGATCTATAGCAGTAATATCTAACGTGTTAAACCCACTTTTTTCTAAAATCTGTTTATCAACAGAAGGACAAAAACTCAATCCACTTACATTAAAATTAGAACTAACCAATTCATTTTTTAATAATTGAATCGTTAAATCACAATTAAATGTACAAATATTAATTCCAACATGATTGGATAAGTCAGATAGCTTTCTAGAATATGTTTGTGCTTTATAAAATGCTAAATCACCTGTTATTTTCACACGTGAATTTAAGTTTAAATAGTGTCCAGATTCTTGAGACCGAAGCGATATTTTATGAACATAATATAATATCCATTTTACAAAAAATTGAGACACCTTTCCCTTAATTGGACCAATACCTTGTGCTAACAATACCGTTTTTTTTCTAAATATATGAGAAAAAAGTATAATGCTTAAATAATAAAACAAACTTAAATTAGATGTTTTATTTTGTAATAAACCTCCCCCACCAAATACAATAAGATCACCAAAAAAAAGTACCTTTAAAATAGCAAATAAATTCCAACGATTAATAGTACTAGAGTCCTGATTATTTGATGGAGATAAAACCCAAATAGTTTTTGAAGATGTTTTTTCTGTTACTAATTCTTGAGTTTTTGTTAATAAAACATCATCCCCTGTATTATGATATCCATAATATCCAACTAATAATGTTTTCATTACTAAAGCATTACATGACCATCATAAACATGGGTTGCAGGACCCGTTTTAATGACATGACGATCTGATTCCTGCCACTCAATAAGCAAATTACCTCCAGGTTGCTCAATAGTAACCTTACGATCAAATTTTCCAGAATGAACCCCTGCAACTACAGCAGCACAGGCACCCGTTCCACATGCTAAGGTTTTTCCAACCCCTCTTTCCCAAACAACCATTTTTCCTTCATTTTTACTCTTTACATCTACTAACTCAATATTTATTCCGTTCTTAAATAACGGATTATCAGCTACCAACTGTGCAAACTCATCCAAAGAATGATGATCGTCTGAATTTAGAAAAATAACCAAATGAGGATTACCCATAGATACAATAAATCCCTCATAGGTTTTATCTTTAAACTGAATTGGTATTGCTTGAACTATATTAGCTGCTTTCATGTAGAGATCATCTACTTGCGGTTCACCCATATCTATTTCAACAGCACCTACAACACCCTCTTTAATAAGTAATGCAGGCACCATCTTACCAGCATCCGTTTCAACTGAAAAAACATCTGTCTCAATTAACTTATGATCATAGCTAAAAGACGAAAAACATCGTAATCCATTCCCACACATCTCGGGACATGTTCCATCACTATTAAAAATTTTCATTTTTAAATCACAATGCGATGATTCTAAAACAATAATTACTCCATCTGCTCCAATCCCATAATGCCTATGACATAACTGAGCTGAAATTCCAGCTAACTCATCCACGTTAATACGCTGATTAATACCATCAAAAATAATAAAATCATTGCCTAACCCATGATATTTTGAAAAGTGATATGTTTGTTTCATGTAACTATTTTAGCTCCTAATAACGTAAGTTTTTCCATTAAATTATAATATCCTCGATTAAGATGATGAAGACCATAAACTATTGTATGTCCTTCAGCAATAAGACCTGCTAAAACAAGAGCAGCGCCCGCTCTTAAATCGGTTATTTTAACTTCTGCACCAGATAAAGAACTTTCAGAAACAATTGCAATTTGACCATCAATTTTAATATTTGCGCCCATTCGAACAAGCTCGTGAACATGCATAAAACGGTTTTCAAAAATTGTTTCCTTAATAATACTCTTACCAGATGCAACAGTAAGTAACGTCATCATTTGAGCTTGCATATCCGTAGGAAACCCAGGATAAGGTTCTGTAGTAATATCAACTGGCTTAATACCACCATTAGCAGAACACCTAACATTATTATTTTCATAAGAAATCACTAACCCAGCCTTACTTAAAGCATCCGTAATCGGAGCTAAATAACTTTTATCAACATTTTTGATGCAAACAGATCCACCTGTAATCCCCCCAGCAATTAGTAACGTACCAATTTCAATTCGATCTGGAATAACATAATAATCCTTGACCCCTTGTAACGATTGAACTCCTTGAACATGAATAGACGACGTACCATGTCCCTCAATAATAGCTCCAGCTTTAATTAGAAAATTTGCTAAATCAACAATTTCTGGTTCTCTTGCTGCATTGTTAATAACCGTTTCTCCCTTTGCTAAGCAAGCTGCCATCATAATATTTTCGGTAGCTCCAACAGAAGGAAACGGTAAATCGACTACATTTCCTTTAAGATCAAATGCAGAAAACTCAACAAATCCATGTTCAAAATTAATCTTAACCCCTAATTTTTTAAATCCTTGAATATGGATATCAACGGGACGTAATCCAATGGAACATCCTCCTGGAAGAGGTACTTTAGCAAATCCTGTTTTAGCTAATAAAGGCCCTGCAACAAAAAAAGAAGCTCGCATAGCTGTAACCAATTCATAAGGAGCTATATGTCTAATTTTCTTTTCGTTTAAAATGTGAATAGATTCATCTATTCGATACTCAGTTCGAATATTTAAAGAATTTAACATTCTAACCATCGAATTAATATCCCCAATAGGAGGAATATTTAAAAGCGTTGTTTCACCATCAAGCATAATTGTAGAAGCCAAAATAGGAAGAACTGCATTTTTAGCACCAGATACTTCAATATCTCCTGTTAGTTGATTGCCACCTTCAATAGTAATACTGGTTCTTTCCATAATTATGAAACAAACGTTGAAAAGATAGAGTTTAATGTTTCAGTAAAATGTTCTAACTCTTTATCATTGGTAATACATTGATCACATAATGTATAACACGCCTCAATATTTTGACCTTGATTTGCACCCTTCAACTCATTTTCATCTTGATTAATAAACGTTGTTAAATCAACAAAATCAGTACTATGTTTTCGATTAGAAATACGATGAAACCGCTGTGTTTGATTTGCTTTAATGCCAACCAAATAAACGCCTTTTTCTTTTAGAAACGAGGCTTCATCAGGATGACGAATACTATCAAAAACAACCGCTGACACATTTGCTTTTATCACATTGTCATAACTTTGTTGAGCAAAATAAGCCATACCATACTTTTCTTTTAGTTGATTGGCATGATGCGTTAATGAATCACGGTCATCGCTATAATTATGTTCGTGAACATACGCTCGAATGATATCTGATAGAGAAACTACATGATATCCTCTTGAGCTAAAAAACGTGCATGCAGTAGATTTCCCTGACCCGATAGTACCTATAAATCCAATAAACTTTTTCTTATCTGTTTGTATCATAAGAATCCAAGTATAAAGGATTTTTTATCATAAGCCAAAGTTATGTTCGAAACGTTTTTGCAATATGACTGGCCTTTTTTTGACCATTTGAAATTTGTTTTTGAACAGCATCATAAGATGCCATATTTTTAGATGATTCTTCATCTTGGTTAAGATAAAGAGTTTGCGTAGGAAACGCAAAATCAACCCCTAGATTTTGTGCCAAACGAATAATATCCAGCATTAATTGCTCCCGAGCATCTAATTCAGCTTCCCACGAAGGTGTTTGAAAAAATACATATAATAATATATCCAAACTACTAGCAGCAAACTCATTTAAACGAACAATATAATAATCTTTTCTTGTATCTTTATGTAACTGAATTAACTCTCTAATACCAGCACAAAAAGCTTCTATTTTCTCAACAGGAGTGCCATACGTAATGGCAATTTTGGTATTAAATCGACGATACGTTCTCTCACCCATATTATCAACAGAAGCCGTTAATAAAACTGAATTAGGAACGCTCACTAAAGAATTATAAAACGTACGAATACGAGTACTACGAAACCCCAACTCTTCTACAGTGCCTTCAACATTATTAACTTTTACCCAATCCCCAATAGAAAAAGGTCGGTCCGTAACAACCGTTAAGGATCCAAAAATATTAGCTATCGTATCTTTTGCAGCCATTGCAATAGCAATACCTCCAATTCCTAAGCCTGTTAGCAAACTAGCCAACGGTAAATTTAAAATTTCTGCAATTGAAATAAGTCCAATAAGTACCACAATTCCTTTTATTGTTTTACTTATTAAAGGTGCTAACAAATCATCAAATTTAAGTGTTGATTGATCTGCTTTGCCTATTAAAAAAACTTCTATATATTGCGCCAACCTCAATCCAAGCCAAACTAACATAATATATGTAGATACTTTGGCAAATCTTAATCCCGCATCAAACCAAACATCAAAAACATTAAAAAACGTTAATGAAAGCAACAAACTCCAAATAAATAACAAAATCTGAATTGGAAAATGTAATTTGGGTAATTGATTAGAAATCAAAAATGCACCCAAATCTAGCTGATTCTTTTTAAACATAAGTCGTAAGGCATGCGTCATCATATAAGCAATAATATGAGCAATCACGCTTCCTGAAACCAAAACTAAACCAGTAAAAATAAACCCTGTGACATTTACTGAAAGCAACATATTAAAATAATATTCTATTAATGATTCCATAGTAGCTATTTTTATATATTATGACATAAAATTACTTACTTAGTATACGAAAGAAACAAATACGAAGAATTTACGTTAAGTCATAAATTAGTTACAATTTTAAGTAGATTACATTCTATTAACTTAGAATAAGAAAAGGACAATAAAATGGCAAAACAAATTGTAGTTCAAAAGTTTGGTGGGACATCCGTAGGTTCTCCTGAAAAAATTAAAGCAGTTGCTAATAGAACCGCAAACTTACTTTCTAATGACAAATCCGTCGTTATCGTTGTATCAGCTATGGGAAACACAACCAATCAATTGGTGGAGTTAACAAAAGAAATCACCCAAAATCCAAATCCCAGAGAATATGATGCACTAGTATCAACTGGGGAAAATATTTCCGCTTCATTATTAGCAATGTCTTTTCAAGAAATTGGTATTGATGCAATCTCATTAACTGGAGCACAAGCAGGTATTCAAACACAAGATCTTCATGCAAAAGCTAAAATATTAACAATTAAAACTGATCGAATAAAAAAGGAACTTGATAGTAATAAAGTCGTTGTTATCACAGGGTTTCAAGGAATTAATCCTAACGCAGATATTACTACCATTGGACGAGGCGGGTCAGATACATCAGCCGTTGCATTAGCAGCTGCCTTAGATTGTAGCGAATGTGAAATTTTCACAGATGTTGATGGTGTCTATACAACTGATCCAAGAAAAGTTAAAGATGCTAAAAAACTAAATGAAGTTTCCTATGAAGAAATGCTAGAAATGGCTTCTCTAGGAGCAACCGTGCTTCATCCCAGAGCCGTTGAATGCGCAAAAGAAAACAAAATAACACTTCATGTGCGCTCATCATTTGAACTAATTGAAGGAACAAGAGTCAAGGAGGTAAATCAATTGGAAGTAAGTAAACCTGTAACCGGCGTTGCAATAAATGAAAATGAAGCTATTATATCAATGATACGAGTGCCAAATAAACCTGGAATTGCAGGTGATATTTTTAAAGAATTGGCCGATAACGGTATCAATGTTGATATGATTATTCAAAATGTTTTAGAAGACAAAAAAAGTAATAATATTTCATTTTCAATTCATGAAGATGATTTGGAACAAACGCTTAATATCACAAAATCTATATCAGAAAAATTAAACTGCTCAGTATTACATGATACATCCATTGCAAAAATTTCTTGCGTTGGTATTGGCATGATTTCAAAACCCGGAACTGCAGCAAAAATGTTTAGTGCATTAGGCAGAGAGTCTATCAATATTTTACGTATCACAACATCTGAAATCAAAATATCATGTGCAATTGAACAAAAAGATGCTCATAAAGCCATAGAAATTTTGCACAAAGAATTTGATTTAGCGTAATGGTCTTTGCCAGTTATCTCCCCCTATTCTTTTTAGCGTCCATTCCAATTAAAGGCGTATTAAACTGGCTATTTCCTGATAAAGCACCTGATAAAGTTCCTCATATTAATGGAACAAAATATATTATGCTTTTTATATTTTCTCATATTTCAAACTTTCTAATTGGTTTAGGCGGAGCTTATACGATTGAACAACTATTTTTTTATGAATATCCATTTTTTACATATCTTGGAATTGCTATTATAACGGTTGGTTATTTTTGGTCATTTTTAAAGCATTTTAATCCAGCCGGAAATATTTCAACATTTATTTTAGGAATACTAGTTTATCATACCATTCATTTTCTGTGGTTTTATAGCCTGATTACACTACTATTAATCCTACTAACCAATCATGTCTCTATGGGCATTTTTCTAAGTTTACTAACAACCTATTTTGGGATCATTATTTTTGATCTTAATGAAACCTTTATTATTACAAATACGATTATTATCATTTTATTTATTTTAAGAAAAAATAAATCATTAACTAATTTTTTCTCATCACGACCAGAAACAATTACTCAGCAGTTCCATAATCGCAATTATCACTAAACAATTTTAGCAAACAATCATTATTGCACGTTTTTACAAGAATGTTATAATAACATAGCTTTAATTAATGATATCTATTAAAATACAGGAAACTATTATGAAATTGCTAGAAAAACTTTTTGCTCAACTACGATGTGATTTAGGAATCGATCTTGGAACTGCAAATACGCTTGTATTCTCTCAAAATGATGGCGTGATTATTCAAGAACCATCTGTTGTTGCATTAGACAAACAAAAAAACCTTGTTCTTGCTGTCGGAAACGAAGCAAAACGAATGATTGGAAGAACGCCGGGAAACGTTATTGCCGTTAGACCATTAAGAGATGGTGTCATTGCAGATTTTGATATTACTGAAACAATGCTGAAATATTTTATCAAAAAAGCGCTTCCAAAAAACAGATGGCTAAAACCACGAATCATTGTGGGAGTTCCATCAGGTATAACAGGTGTTGAAAAACGAGCTGTTCTTGATGCAACTTATCATGCTGGAGCAAAAGAAGCTTATTTAATAGAAGAGCCAATGGCAGCTGCGATAGGAGCCGCTCTACCAGTATCAGATCCAGCAGGATCAATGATTGTAGATATAGGAGGAGGAACAACAGAAGTTGCTGTTATATCGTTAGGTGGTATTGTATTTTCAAAATCTATTCGTGTAGCTGGAGATGAAATGGATGAAGCTATTATTTCTCACTGCAGAGACAACTATCGGTTACTAATTGGGGAACGTACAGCTGAAGAAATTAAAATAAAACTAGGATCAGCGTTTGATATTGGTGAAGAAAAAACATTAGATGTTAGAGGGCGGGATCTAGTTTCTGGATTACCAAAAACATTTACAATAACACGTTCTGAAATTAGAGAAGCATTAAAAGATACAATACGAATTATCCTAGATGGTATTCGTACAACACTTGAAAAAACACCTCCTGAGTTATCATCTGATATTATGGACCGAGGTATTACCTTGGCAGGTGGAGGCGCTCTATTATTAGGCCTTGATAAACATATTGAAGCAGAAACTCATATTAATGTAACCATTGCGAATAATCCCCTAGAATGTGTAGCAATTGGAACAGGAAGAGCCTTAGAAGAGATAGAAGTTCTCAAAAAAGTACTTATTTCAGAGTAATTGCCTTCGTCATATCCCGACTTAGCAACCCTATTACAAGAAGCTAATCTTGTAACAAAAGACTTTTTAAATCAATTACCTAAAACTGATAACTTTAGTTTATTTACGCTCCTAATTGACCATCATATATTTTCTGAATATACTCTTCAACATTTATTTTCAAAAAACACAGGACTAACGTTAGCGTCATTAGACTCCCTGAATATTGACTCAACACTAGCAACAAAAATAAAAGCAACGAAACACTATATTCCGCTTTATGAAACCCCAGATCAGCTTACTATTGCCGTCAGTAATCCTTATGAAAAGGTTTTAGAATTATCAAACAAAGACATTCAACTAATTTTAGTTCCAAGCCATGAAATAAACGAGTTTAATACAAAAAAAACAAGCTTATTCTCAGCAGAATTATTAATTAAATCAGCGTATCAGAACCAAGCATCTGATATACATTGTTATGAACAAGAGGATCATTCTGCTAGAATTTACTTTAGGATAAATGGACACCTAAAGTCGTTTTTTTATATTCACAAAAAAGATTATCAACACCTAAAACAACTCTTAAAATTAGAAGCTCACTTAGATCTTAGTTTATATCAAAAACCACAAGAAGGTCATATTAAATGGACATTAAATACGCTAGCTATTAATACACGATTATCTATTATCCCAACACTTTATGGCGAAGATATTGCATGCAGACTCTTTAATCAAATAAATACCTATGAAACACTAGCAGATTTAGGTATGCAATATCGAAACCAAGATCTTATCAAAAAAATATGTAACAACCAACAAGGACTAATCTTGGTAACAGGCCCCACAGGATCAGGAAAAACAACAACACTGTATACTATCCTTCGTTACCTTCAAACACAAAAAAAACAAAATATTATTACGTTAGAAGATCCTCCAGAAAAAGAACTATTTGGTATCAGACAAATAACCATTAAATCGGAAAAAGGCTTTACATTTAAAAATGCCCTCAAAGCTATCTTAAGACAAGATCCTGATATAATCATGATAGGAGAAATAAGGGATTCTGAAACAGCACAAATTGCCTTAGAAGCAGCTTATACAGGACATTTAGTTTTAGCTTCTTTGCATACTCATGATATTAAATCTAGCCTACTAAGACTAAACCAATTTAACTGTGATCCATTTTTAGTAAACTATGCACTAAAAGGTATTATTGCTCAAAAATTAGTTAGTCCAACGCAAGACTATCATTCAAGACGACTATTAGACCAAGAGATTTTATCACTAGCTATGGCACCTACCATGCCAATAACATCCATAACAGATATAAAAAAATTAGGCCCCTATATACCATATGCTATTTCAAATTAAATTTATTAAGATGTTTAATAAAATAATAGAAGAAAAACAAAAACTACTATACGATTAATCCTATGCCAGAATCTATTTTACAAACTGTTTTTGGATATACCACATTTCGTCCTTTACAACGTGATATTATTAACCATACGTTAACCCATCAGGATAGCATTATCTTAATGCCAACGGGTGGTGGAAAATCTCTATGCTACCAAATTCCAGCATTAGCATTAAATGGCTGTGCAATTGTTATTTCACCATTAATTAGTTTGATGCATGATCAAGTCTTAAATTTGCAACAATTAGGTATTAACGCTATGGTATATAATTCATCTCTTTCTAAGCATGAACGGTACGATGTTATGCAACAATTTTTTGAAGGAAAACTTTCCTTGCTATATGTATCTCCAGAACAATTAGTTTTAGATGGATTTTTAGAATCGCTTCATCAGACACCGATATCATTATTTGCAATTGATGAAGCCCATTGTATTTCTGAATGGGGCCATGATTTTCGTCCTAGCTATCGTGAACTCAATAAAATAAAAGCGATGTTTCCTAACACACCCATCATGGCATTAACAGCAACCGCAACACAGCAAGTAATGCAGGACATTAAACAACAATTAAATATCCCCAAAGCAACCTGTTTTCAAGGAAGCTTTGATCGTCCTAACTTATTTTATGAAATAAGACCAAAACAAGATACTTATAAACAAATACGAACAGAAATCAAACAACGTCCAAATCAAGCAGGTATCATATACTGCCAATCTCGAAAAACAGTTGATTCTGTAACAGAAAAATTAATAAAAGATGGTATTAATGCCAAAGCCTACCATGCTGGGTTATCAAACGACATTCGAGAAAAAAATCAAACTGCCTTTAAACATGACGAAATCACCATTATTGTTGCAACCATAGCCTTTGGCATGGGTATTGATAAGCCTGATATTCGATTTGTTATTCATTATGATTTGCCAAAAACCATTGAAAATTATTACCAAGAAACAGGCAGAGCGGGAAGAGATGGTTTAGATAGTCATTGTCTTTTATTTTATTCATATGGTGATACTCAAAAATATGAAAGTTTTATCAAACAATTAAGTAATATATCCGAACAAAAAAACGCTTTTATAAAATTACAGCAAATGACTAACTTTGCATTTAGACCCTTATGTCGACGCAAACAGTTACTTACCTATTTTGATGAACAAACATCATTTACAAACTGTAAAAGCTGCGATGTCTGCGTTAACCCTCCTGAACAATGGGATGCTACTATTATTAGCCAAAAAATCTTATCGTGTATTTATCGTGTTCAAGAACGATTTGGAGCCATGATGATTACGGATATTTTAAAAGGAAATAATAACCCACGAATCAAACAATGGAATTTAGATAAACTCAGTGTCTATAACATTGAAAATGACTTATCTATAAGCCAAATAAGAGATGTAATCCATTATTTAACCTTTATAGAAGCTATAAAAGTTATGGGAGATACCTACCCTACCCTATCATTAACAAAAAAAGCATTACCCATTTTAAAAGGACAAGAAACCATTTATGTTCCTGTTTATCAGATTAAAAAAACAAAAAAGAAAAAATCAACCAATCAATCTAATACAAACCCTGAGTTATTCGAAATATTAAGACACGTTAGACTAAAATTAGCAAAAGAAAAACAGGTCCCTCCATTTATGATTTTTAGTGATAAAACATTAATTGATATGGCTAATAATCAACCTAAAACGTATGATGATTTTTTAAATATTCATGGTGTAGGTGAAAAAAAAGCAACGTTATATGCGACCCTATTTTTAAGAGCAATTACCAATCAAGTACCATCATCATAATCTTAAATAGAACTTTAGCCAAAATATGTAATCTGTTAAGATACAATTATGTCCGTACCTGTTTCAACAGATTCTATATTATTTAATGATCTTTTTTTAAGAATCATAATGTTACTTCCTTTAATAACATGTATCTATTTATTATTAGTTATCTACAAACAAGATAATTTAAAATTTAAACATAGTCCCTTAATAAAAGAAACTGCAAACACATCCAATCAAGACTCCGATGATTCAGAAGCCAACCGTTGAGATAAGCGCAAAATTATAATCTCACACTCTTTTATTAATTGAGATTCTAAAGAATTAGGAGTAGCAATTTGCAACAATCGTTCTAAACGTTTTCTATAAATAGATAACCGATATTCTAACTGAAAAACAAGTTTTTTAATGGTTAAATGCAAATCATATAACTCGCCATAAATATCGTTATGATTTGGAAAATATTCACTCGCTTCAATAATAATATCTTGTAAATCTCTCGCCAATCCATCTAACCCTGTTTCGTGAAGAGCAAGTAACATAGATGCATTTTTTTCATATGAATCAGATAGCTCCGAATATAATAACCCAATACTATGAACCATTTGACCCAGTAAGTCTGAATATCCAATAGATTCAAAAATACCATCTTTTTGATATTCTAAAGCAAGATGAAATTGTTTCATTGCATTAAGACGATTACTTAAGGACTCAAAATCAAAGACAGTATCATCAAGCTTATCATTTGTTCCATAAATAAAAGAAACTAACCGATCCAAACTCTGATGAAGAGGTAATGTTTCTGCAACCATATCATCAAATAACCCTAATAAATCGGTTGTCTTTAAATCTAATTGGTCGCAATAGTCATTAATTTTTTTCTCATAAAAAAGCACATCATGATTATTTGATGATACTTCTTTTACTTCAAAAGAATCTAACTGAATAAGTAACTTACTATCAACATGTTCACGAGAAAGAGGATGATCACCCCCTGAATTTAAAACATGGTCCGCCGCTAAAACACTAAAACAATAATGTTTTTTTGGATATTCAAATAAGTCTTGAATAGAGTTAATACGTGTTGAATCATATAAAATTGCCATCGTTGTTCCTTGAGGACATTCCGTAAACATAACTGGACACTCTATAAAAACATCTTGATTTTGATCCTGTTGAAATAAGGAATCAACAATAAACTCTTTTATTGAAGATAAATTAATAGAACCATCTGAATTAGGTTTAATGTCACTAGAAACAGCCGTAACTTCCTGGGTAAAATAAGGATTAATTCTTAAAAAATCAATGACACGATGAGACTGATAATGAGTAGATGAAGTCGTTTCATTATAAGACGGCAAAACCTGAGTTTGGTTATCCCCACCAAGCGTATGGCGCTGAGAAATAACAGCTGAATATTGCTGAACCAAGTGCAATGCCCCTTTAATGGATAATATCAAATCTTGTAAAGATTCTGTTCCAATATCATGAACTTGCTGATAACACTCTCTAACAGCTCCTAATAGCGGTAATGCTTGATTAGAATGAGTCTGGGTTTCCTGTATAGCAGATGACGGTTGCTGACAAATAAGCAACCAAGCAAGATCATTTTTAAAGTGATCAAAAACGTGTAATTGAGTCAGGAGTTGTTCATAAAGAGCTTGCACAGATTGACTGGCTTCAAACGTTTGGGAGCTTTTAGCAAAACAACGCAATCGTTGACTAAACGCTTTAATAAACGTTTGAGCATCTGAAAGTTCTTGAGTCACAACCTGATGATTATTATTAAATTGACTCATGTTATTGATAATTGGTTCTATTGGAAATGTCATCATAGCACTCGCTTATTGTTGATATACATGGGCTTGTTGATTCGACACATCCTCAAGCGCACGCTGAAAATATGAATTAATCAATTTAACCTGATCTAAACTACAAACCTGACCATCTTTTTTTAAGATCCCTGTTGTCAGGTTTAAAGAATAATCTTGTTTATGAATAGCAGATTGTAATACTAATGATAATTGTGATTTAGAAACGGTTAGCGTATAGGTTTGATCATGTAAAAACCCATGATTGGTAATAACAATAGCACTAACACCTGGATTAACCCATAATAAAACACAATCTCGTAACTGTTTTAAATCATATAAAACCGCTTTAAATTCTCGAACCCCTTTTTTTACTGAGGCCAAATAGTGTGTCATGATAATCTCCCTGAAAATAGTAATGACTTCAAATTACATACCTTTAGCCTAAAACCATGCCGATATTAAGCATAAAATTAATTAGTATATAATGAGTATCGTTAAGGAAATGCCACGAAACCGGTGCACAAAAACATCGAATTTTATTGATATATTAATTTTTATTGTTATTAAAAAAACAATGATATAAACCGTAAAAATCAGGGTATATAATAACCATAGGAAATTATAATATGAGCTCAAAACCATCTTCATTTTCAAACCCTCTCATAACCATGTTAAATGGACTTATGAAACGTTATAAAGAACGAGTAAGCGATGTAGATACAATCGTTAATGCAATGATATCGCATCACTTAATTAAATCGGATACTGATATTATTAATGATCATATCGCTTTTAGAACCTTTGGTCTGCCTCATTTAGGAATAAAGTCCTTAGAAAAAATAATGTTACATTATGGGTATACAAAAAAAGATTTTTATCAGTTTAAAAGAAAAAAATTAACTGCCTTCTGGTATGCTCCTCCTAAAGAGATTCCCAATCTACCACGATTATTTATTAGTCAATGTGAAGTAAAGCAATTATCAAAACAATCCCAAAATATTATTAAGCATTATACGAGCCATATTACAAAAGATCCTGTTGATACATTAGATCTTAACGATGGAAACGCTGTTGATACCTTTTTGCATACCCCCCTTTGGAACACCCCTACTTGGGAAGATTATCAACGTGTGTTACAAGAAAGCGAATATGCTGCATGGGTATTATATAATCGTTACTATTTAAATCACTTTACTATCACCATTCAAGCTCTTAAAGAAGGCTATAATACCATTGCATTATTTAATACATTTCTCGAATCGATTGGAATAAAATTAAATGAAGCAGGTGGAAAAATTAAATGTAGCCAAGACAAAAAACTAATTCAAAGTTCAACCGTTGCAAAAACTATTCCAACTCTTTTTCCTCATAAAGATGGCAGCCACCACTCCCATGATATTGCTGGTAGCTATGTTGAATTTGCTGAACGAATAGATAATCGCGATGGATTTGAAGTTGGAAATGCTGACAAGATTTTTGAAAGTACATTTACTAGTGAAATTAATAAACATACTCTCTAATATGATTATTGCTTAGAAGAAAACTCTAACATGCGATCTATTTGTAATATTTCAGTTTTCCTAAAACGAAAACATAGCTCCTTTGAATTAGGATCATCAAATCTTTGTAACAGTTGATTCATAATACTGCCAAGTATGTCATTAGATCTAGAGAGTTTTTCAATGAATGTTAAAACCTTGCTTAAACTATGACTCTTACAGTTTGTTAATGACTTCTTGAATTCATCACAATCAAACCCTTCACCGTCACGAGTAAGAATCTGAGAAGATTCAATAGGCTTGGTTATTAAATAGCCAACCTTATTACGATCCCGATGACCAATATCTGTGCAACAGATAGCCTCAGTAGTATACGATATTTCGCCTAGAGAAATAACCGGTACAATAGTTATTTTATCTCCAACAGCTATAAGTTCAAAGATACTATGCTGCATTGCATCGTTACGATTAAATGAAACTGTAGAATATTAAGATGGAATCCATAGTTTGCCATCAACGTCATCTGTAAGCTTCGATAATATGTCGTTTATACCAGCTTCACTTATATCAGAAAGATTGTTACAACCCTGTTGTTTAATTGAGTTTATATGTGCTTTTTTACGATAATTAAAAAATAATTAAGTTTGAAAAAAGATGTTAGACACCCTATCTTCATTCTTATTATCTATACTTTACACTACACATATGTAATATACGTTAATATAAACTAAAGCAACCTAACCTTTTGCTGCTATATAGTTATGTGAAACTTGCTGCCAATTAATCACATTAAAAAATGCTGCAATATAATCAGGACGTCTATTTTGATACTTTAAATAATAGGCATGCTCCCAAACATCAAGTCCTAAAATAGGCGTACAGTTCTTACCACAACACCCGTCCATAATCGGATTATCTTGGTTTGGTGAAGAACAAATACTTAAAGATCCATCTCCACATAAACAAAGCCAAGCCCAACCACTACCAAAACGTGTTGTTGCAGCATCACTAAACTGTTTTTTAAATTCTTCAAAACTACCAAACGCTTGATCAATTGCTGTTGCTAATTCAGCTGTTGGAGTTCCACCACCATTAGGCGATAAAATTGACCAAAATAAATTATGATTTAAGTAGCCGCCTCCATTATTTCTAACAGCACCTCGAATAGTTTGTGGAATATCATTAAGATTTTTTAATAATTGTTCTATCGGTTGTCCATCTAAATCCGTTCCAGCTAAAGCAGCTCCCAATTTTGCGGCATACCCAGCATGGTGCTTAGAGTAATGAATTTCCATTGTTGCAGCATCAATATGAGGTTCTAAATCTTCATAAGAATAAGGCAGTTGTGGTAATTGATAAGACATTGTTATTCCTCCAAAATATGGTAATTAAGTTCAGTATACATGAAAACCAAAGTAAGAAGCCAGCCCTTAGAACTTATAACTGCTTAATAATATCGAGTAAGTGCCATTGTGGATTCGCTAAAACGGTTTCAAAATATGATTCTAAAGACGTTTTTAATATGTCCCATTTATTTAACTCTTTTGCAATATACGCTCGCTCTAAATGTAATAAATCAAAATGTGGTGTAAGCTCTATCGCAGCTTCTACTAGAGCTAAGGCATCAGCTAAAAACCCTTCTTTTCTTAAAGCCTTTGATTTTAATAACACAGCATTAAGTGACTGAACACCATAATCAGCCAAAATAGTATCTAAATAATAAATAACCTGATCGTAACACTCAAACTCAAAAAACTTTAATGCAATAGAAAATAAATATACATAATCAGATTGCTGATCTAATGTTAACACCCCTTTTGACTTTCTAATTGAAGATAAACAAGCATCAAGCGAATCAGCTTGTTTAATTAAGAGTGTATAATCATAAACATGTTTACCAGGTTCATCCTGATTAAAAAACTGCGTCAACTCTTCTTGAAAAACCTTATTTTTCACAGAGGTGATAATCCCAATTTGGTTATCAGATTCTGAAAAATCTGATGATAAAAATTGTAAATTATTACGAGAACAATAATACTTAAATAGAAAAAAAGATACCGAATAAAAGTAACAAATCCCAAACTGACCAAAACTTTCTAAGTAAGACTGATAATAATTCCCTCGATTGGATGCAAAATCATATAAAACAAACATAAACTTATCTGAAACATGATGACGTAATGAATCCATAATAGCCCACCATGCATTAGAAAAAGTAAAAACACCATTCTCTTGATAAGCGTGATTTTCAAACCATTCTTCTAAAATACCCGTTGCATCAATATCTGATGCTTCACATTGAAACCGTTTCCATGAAATATCAAAACATTCATGAATACGCGATAATAATGGTAACTGGTCATCAGGAATTGGCTGAGACAAAAATGTTTCAATTTCAGATTTATTCCAGGTAACCAATGTATTATTAGTCACAAACGATACCGTTGCGTCTTCTTTAACAAGAACACTCACACGCCATTCATAAAGATCCCCTGTTTGAAACTCTAATATTTTTACAGGACAAGTATCAAGCAAATAGGTAAGTATTCCAACATGAAAAGGTTGATCCAACTTAAAATCATTAATATCAAGCAGTTTAGCTTGAATATGATTGGATTCTTTAACAACCGCAAGAGTCTCAAAATAAGAAACTAATGATGGAACATTTTCAGTTATTAAATAATGAAAACGAGTGTCTTTTTCTGCTAATTTTTCAACACATTTTTTTGCAAATATTCCATTTCCAGCACCATATTCAACAATATTGATCGATTGATTTAAATGATTTGAAAATAATGTAATCATATCAGCAACTAAGTCAGCATATTCATTGCTTGAACTAAACGAAAAAGGAATGGATTCAGAAAAAAAATTAACCATTCCTCGTCGCCATGATTGTTGACTTAAATGATGTAAAATACTGTCATCAAATGATGTATATGTTAACGAAGCCATAGTAAAACTACACTTATAATACTGTGTTTTTTAAAAAAAATATATAAAACCCCTTGTCGACACATTGCCTACCTTTTACACTATTCATACTTGAGAAAAAGATATGAGTACAAAATACATATATGATGATAATATAAATGGTGACTATTTTGTCCATGATGCTTGTATTGCCTGTGATACCTGTACAGACATTGCCCCGAAACATTTTAAATTAACAACCGATTATGACCATGCTTATGTATGCAAACAACCAAAATTAAGCAATGAACTAGCCTTATGTGAGGAAGCGATAGAAGCTTGTCCTGTTGGCGCAATTGAGAAACAACCATGACTCAAAAAACATGGACAACAGATATCCTATACAATGAATTAAAAACCGTTACCTTAGGTGGCAATATTTGTTTATATACTCCCGAAATTTGTGAAAAACTAGTCCCAAAAATTAATCGAATTAATACTCTAAAAAAAGAAAAAAATGCAATTATCCTTGCACATTCTTACGTTGTACCAGAAATAGTACGCTGTGTTGCCGATTATGTAGGAGATTCCTATGGTCTCAGCAAACAAGCCAAAAACACCACAGCAGACACTATTATTTTTTCTGCAGTAAAATTTATGGCAGAAACAGCCAAACTATTAAACCCTACCAAAAATGTATATATCCCAGGAACGTTTAATGGCTGTAGCCTTGCTGATTCAATAACTCCTCAAGATATTAAACAACTAAAAAAAAAATATCCTAATTATATTTTTATGTGTTATATCAATACAACAGCAGCCGTAAAAGCAGAATGTGATGTCTGTGTAACATCCTCCAATGTATACGATATTGCAGAAAAAATTGATAGTAACTACATCTATTTTTTACCTGACAAACTAATGGGTAAAAATCTCATTAATGAACTTAAACAAAGAAAGTGTCATAAAACAATACGCTATTGGGACGGATACTGTTATGTTCATGAAGAATATAATCCTGAAATGATTGATTATGTAAAGCTAAAACACCCTAACATTTCAGTATTAGCCCACCCAGAGTGTAGCCCTGACATTGTTAATCGGGCTGATTATACAGGGTCTACATCTCAAATTATTGATCATGTAAAAGATACTAACCACGATTCCTATTTTTTACTTACTGAATGTGGCCTAACAAGTCGGCTACAAACCGAAATACCAAACAAAAAATTTGTCGGAACCTGTACCATGTGCAAATACATGAAAGCCAACTCTTTAGATAATATTGAAGCTGTCTTAAAACAACCAACTGAAACACAAAAGATAACCATTGATTCCGAAACAAGACAAAAGGCTATTCATTGCATTGAAAAAATGTTTGAACTAACAGAATCTTCATAAAAAAATACCTAAGACAATTATTTAGGTATCCAACTATTAATTTATTTATACAATAGTATATTTTTAAAAAATACCAACTCGTAACGTTAACAATAACAAAACTACTAACATCACTGTTTAATAAAAAACATGTAATTCCTAAATATAAGCACGTGTTAAACTAATTTTGAGGGGTTCAAAATAGTATTCGGATCACAGACCTGTTTAATACCCTTAAAAATAGCTAATTCATGTTCTGAAAAGTATAGTGGCATATATGCTTTTTTAGTTAAGCCAATACCATGTTCACCTGTTAAGGTTCCACCACTAGCTACTGTATAAGACATAATATTACGAATAATAGTTTCTTTTGTTACTAACCATTCTGTTTCTGGTAATGATTCATTTAAAATATTTGTATGAATATTACCATCGCCTAAATGTCCATAACAAACAATACATGTACCTGGAACTTCAAACGATTTTACATGATTTAAAAATACCGGAACCTGAGCTAATGGCACTGTTATATCTTCAGAATACTTATGTTTATAATAATGACCTAGTGCTTCAGAAATAGATCGCCGTACCTCCCAATATAATGCCTCATCACGCACTTCACAGTTACCATTTAAATCATTACAAACAGACTGTAAAAATTTAAAAAAATCATCTATTCCGATTTGGGAGTCACTATCATAACGACATAATAAAGCCGGCGCTTTTAGTGGTATTCGTTTATTTAAATAGGATTCAACCGCATCTAAACAGCTTGGTTGAATAAATTCTGCTGCTGATAGATGATAGGATGATGACAGCACCGTTTGTAAACAGTTACAAGCAATTTCGATAGTATCAAACGTACACCAAAACGATTGATTAAACTGCGGTTTTGGAATTAATTTTAATGTAATATTAGTAATAATACCTAAAGTACCTTCACTACCAATTAATAACGACTTCAAATCATACCCAGCCACATCTTTATGACATTTTCCACCAAAAGAAAACGGTTTTCCATTACCAAAGTAACCCGATATCCCTAAAACATAATTTCCTGTAACCCCATATTTAATAGCGTTAGCACCTCCAGCATTTTCAGCAAGATTCCCTCCAATCGTACACCAATCTGAACTAGATGGATCAACTGGATACCAAAGACCTACGTTTGAAACAGCCTCTTTAATATCATCTAAAATAGCTCCAGGCTGGACCATAATACAACGATTAGCACGATCAACCATTGAAATTTGATTCATTTTTTCAAACGATATTACAATCCCATTAACCTCAGGAATTGCTCCCCCAGACTTTCCAGAACCACCTCCCCGAACTGTAATAGGTTGGTTATTCTTATTAGCATATAGTAGAATGTATTCAATATCTGTTTCACATTCTGGAATAATAACCATTGCTGGTAATACCGATTCCGAATACGATTTATCTTTAGAGTAAGTCTCTAATGTTGTTGAATCTAAATAAACCTTTCCTTTTAAAGCTAACGATAATTCTTCAAATGTCATAGTCATACTATACAAGAAAACGTCATAAATAAAAAAGGGCTGCATAAAGCAGCCCTAATTAAATCGCTATTTGATTAACGATTATTCAACGATTTTAGTTACAACCCCAGCACCGACTGTCCGACCACCTTCTCTGATTGCAAATCGTAAACCCTCTTCTATCGCTACAGGAATTATCAATTCAACATCAATTGATATATTATCTCCTGGCATTACCATCTC